>JBDTVF010000205.1:0-5707 GCA_040007325.1 Ginsengibacter sp.
GTTCTATGGCTTACTTTTTCTTCCAACAGTTGGTTTTCTTTTCGTAAACTTCTTGAGCGGTAGTAAGCAAATGCCCACACAATTACTATAAAGAATAAAATAAAAAGTGCAATTGCCCATGGGGTTTGCCACCACGGAGGATGTACAACAACCTGTAATCTTTTTTCACTCCATACACCGTCAGTATTCATAGCTCTTACCCGAAATACATAATGCCCGGGGGGAACACTAAAAAAGTAAGCTTTATGCTCATCGCCTGCATCATGCCAAATATTATCATAGTTCTCAAGCATATACTGGTAATTCTCTTCGCCGGGGCTGGTATAGTGGATGGCCCAAAAACCTATGAAGAAAGAGTTTTGATTATGATTTAGTGATATCTCATTTGCCCGATAAAGTGGCTCCGTTAAGGCACCGCCTTTACCGGGTTGCAATTCCTCGTCTCCAACTTGAAAACTTGTGATGTTAATTTGTGGAGGGTAAGTGCTTCCTGTAAACTGCTCTGGGGAAAAGGCATAATACCCTCCCTGGTCTGACAGAAATAATTTTCCACTCTTTGTTTTATAATTATTAGCATACGTATACGAGCTCATATGTACTCCATATTCATTACCATAAACCCTAACAGTTCTCCTGTCTGCACTGATTCTAAAAATGACTTTTGTCGCGCTTATCCAAAGATTGCTTTCATTATCTTCAATAATGTTTATAATCTTGTCAATTTTAGGCCAGCCACCATTACCTGTATAAGGGAGAAATTGGTCTTTATTTTGATCGTAACAGTATAATCCATCTTGTCCTCCCGCCCAGAGGATATTTTGGTTATCAATAAATACACTATTAATGCTGGTATTGAGTAGATAACGATTAAACTTTCCGCTCATTTTATTTAACCTGTTTAATCCCTCGTTAGTACCTATCCATAAGTTCGTTCTTTGATCTTCAACAATACTTAATACTCTGTTATTACTCAGGCTGGCGCTATCACTTCCGTCACGCTTGTAGCTAGTGAAAAAGCCTGTTTTAATATCAAGCTTATTTAGGCCCGAATCCCATGTTGCTATCCATAAATCATCATTATGGTCGAAGAATATAGTGGGAATAGCATTACTGCTTAAACTTCCTTTTCTTGTATCGTATTTATAGCGGGTAAATGTTTGCGTGACGGGATCAAATTTGTTAAGCCCACTGTCAGTACCCAACCAAAATTTGCCTTCCCTATCACGCTGTATTGCAGTTACAAAATCACTTGCTATACTATTTTTATTATTTGGTTGATGCAAATATTTTTTTTCTTTCCCGGTAATTATATCGTTCCGCACAAGTCCATCGCCAGTGGCAATCCATAGTGATCCGTTTTCATCTTCGTAAAAGCACTTTGCTCGGAAGCCAGTGGAAACATAGGGTATAACAGGCTTTGGAGATGGATGCACGGTATATATTCCTCCGGAGGCAGCAATCCACAATAAATCATCTTTTGAAGTAAATGCGCTCCATGCAACCGCATCCTCAAAACCCGACAGTATATCTGTGGTTATAAGTTTGTTTTGTTTGTACAGGTAACCATAATGGACAACTTTTTTTGTAGCAGGATTATACTGATTAATTCCAGCGTTTAACGTACCGATCCATATCAAACCCGTTGTATCTTCATGGACAAAAGTGATAATAGCCAAGTCACTACTATCTCCACCGTTATACACCGGCCGGCAGCTTAAATTTTCGGGATGTGAAGGATTGTAATAGTAATGGGTGAATTTACCACTTACCCTGTCAAGCGTATGAAGGCCGCCTCCTGCTGTTCCAACCCAAAATTTACCCCTGCTATCCTCGAAAATAGCCCTTACTTTATTGTTGGCTATGCTGTTAGGACTTATGGGGTCATGAAGGTAGCGGGTAAATTTACCTGTACGTTTATTCAGGCTGTTAAGCCCTCCTTCTTCCGGTTTTTCATTATCAAGTGGGTAAACGCTTCCGCAACCCACCCATAAAGTGCCTTGCCGGTCTTCGTACAAACTCCATACATTGTTATGGCTTAAACTGGTGGTGTCATCGGGTTTGTTAGCATAATGAGTGAACCCACCCGTTTTACTATTAAAAAGATCAAGGCCGCCTTTAGTGCCTACCCACACGTTGCCAGACCTGTCCTGAAGAATAATATGAACGGTATCATTACTCAAACTTCCTTTGTCTTTTGAATTGTGCCTGTAGTGCGTAAACGTATTTGTTACAGGATCGTATCTGTCGAGCCCTTTATCGCGGGTTCCGATCCAAACGATGTTTTGTGTATCTACAACTATACTTAAGACTTTATTGCTTGCAAGGGAATTAAGATTTTGTGGATTATTGGTAAATGAAACGACCTTTGAGCCGTCGTAGCGCATTAAACCCAGTGTTAACGAACCAACCCACATATATCCCTGCCTATCCTGGGCGATGCCGGTCATTGACCTTGTCACAACAACCTGGTTAAAAATCTTTTGTTGGGCATCTGCCGCGGGCCTAAGCAGAAGCAGCAGGTTGATGATAAAACAAAAGGATCCAATCTTTTTCATGACTTTGTTTTGGTTTACCCTTAACTACAGCAGAAAGTTACAATTGAATAATAAACGATGCAAACTCACCCTCCTTTTTTTGTGGTTTCAGTACTCCCCCCTTTACTATTATCTGAACCATGATTTATAGGATTTAAAAACATTTTCGCAGATGATCTTCCATCCCAATAATCCCAGTTTAGATATTTGGGAATTGTATAATGAACGCTGCTCCTTCACCTTCCTTTGTTTCCGCCTTCAACTCTCCTCCATGTGCTTTTATAATATCATAACTTAAACTCAATCCCAATCCTGTGCCCTGGCCTGTCGGCTTGGTTGTAAAGAATGGTTGAAAGATTTTATCCAATACTTTTTGTGGAATACCATTGCCATTGTCCTTTACCGTTATTTCGATTTTGTCGTGGAGCTTTTTTGTTTCAACAGAAACAGTTGGTTGGTAATTCTTATCCGCAGATTTATTTTTTTCTGCTACTGCGTAAAAAGCATTGTTGTATAAATTCAATAATACTCGTCCAATATCCTGCGAAACAATTTTTACTTTTTCAATGCTACTATCAAACTCTGTCTTCATGGCCGTATTGAAGGTTTTATCTTTTGCTCTTAAGCCATGATAAGCCAGTCTGAGGTATTCATCAGCCAATGCGTTGATGTCCGTTGGTTCTTTTTGGCCGGTGCTGATGCGGGAATGCTGCAACATATTCTTTACAATCGCATCTGCACGCTTACCATGATGATTTATTTTTCGTTCATTTTCCTTAATATCATTTGCAATTGAAATAGCTTCTTCTTTACTGCCAGTTTGTAGTTCATTCTTCAACTCTTCAATCAGTTCGGTATTTACGTCGGAAAAATTATTCACGAAGTTTAAAGGGTTTTGAATTTCGTGAGCAATGCCGGCAGTTAGTTCTCCAAGGGAAGCCATTTTTTCTGATTGTATGAGTTGAGCCTGGGTGGATTTTAATTGATCATAGGCTTTTTCAATTTTTAGTTTTGCCTGTTTTTTGTGCAAATTGTTTCTGTATAGCAGCAGAGCAATAACAAGCAGTACAAGTGCCCCTGCAACCAAGAAGTAAATTGTAATCCTGTTTCTTAGCTGCTGCTGTTCTTGCTCCATCTCCTGTTGCGTAAGCTGTTCAATGAATGTAAGATTTTGAAATTCTTTCTGTTTTTCATTACTGTAAATACTGTCCCTTAAAGCATTGCTTAATTCTAAATATTTTAATGTGCTGTCTGTATTGCTTTTTAGTTTATAGGCTTCCGTTAAATCGGCACAGGCGGTTAACAGGATTTTTGGAAATAAAATCGAAGCCCATTTATTTGTAACTGCTTTTGAATAATAAATAGATGAGTCGATATCCCCAACCTTTTTATACAACTCCGCCATACTGTTGTATATGTCGAGGGTATCTTTGGGTATCCCGTTACTTATGGCAAGCCCTATGGCAGTGCGATAATCTTTTAATGCCTCCGTGTAATTTCCCTGGTTCATCTTTATTATACCAAGAAGGTAAACAGGAAAGTTCCAACTGGTACCTTTAAGTATTGCATTTAAGCTCATTGATTTCCTGGTATAATATTCTGCAGAATCCAGGACATTCATATACTGGTAAATAATACCAATTTCAGAGAGAACATTTGCCATGCTAAAAGTATCTTTCATTGGCAGCCTCTGTTCACGATTCCACTTTTCTACAAATTTTTTTTCTGTAAATGCATGGGATAAAGCATTTTCGTAGTCGCCCGCATCTCTGTATGTTGCTAAAAGGTGACCATGTGCATTTGCCAGGCTGGCGTTATCTTTCAAATTTTCATAAATGTGCAAAGCCTTAAAGCCAAGTGATAATGACTGGCTATAATTACCAATCACTCTATTATACCCGGATAAAGTCAAAAAACCCCTGGCTTCTCCTTCGGAGTAACGTATTCTCGAAGAGAGTAATATTGCTTTTTCGACATAAGCTACCGCCGAGTCGGTTTCATCTTTTGAGCCGTAGCCGATGAAAAACTTTATGTAGGACGTCGCAATGTTATAGAGTATATTGACTTTAGCAGTATCGCTTTCTTCAAAGGCAAGTCTTTGCTTCAGGCTATCCCTTTGACTATCCTGACCGGCACTTTCCGGAAACGGAGTCAAAAATAGCAGGTATAGAAAAAACATCTTTTTCATTATTCAAGTTAATGGTAATTGAATAATAAACTCCGAACCTTCCCCCCATCCGACCGGGTCATCATGGCGGACTTCCTTACTTTCCACTCTTATATCACCACCATGTGCTTTGATGATATCATAACTTAACGACAGTCCTAAACCCGTACCCTGCCCGGTAGGTTTGGTAGTAAAAAATGGTTGAAAGATTTTATCAACTATGTTTTGAGGAATGCCGTTGCCATTGTCTTTTACTCCTATCTCAACTTTATCATTTAATTTTTTAGTAGTTACTGAAATCACAGGATCGTAGCCGTTAGGCTGTTGCTTTGTTTTTTCATTTACGGCATAAAATGCATTGTTGTATAGGTTCAATAATACTCTGCCTATATCTTGTGGGATGACATTTATTTTACCAATGGCTTCATCAAAATCTGTTTTAATCGTTGCATTGAACTCCTTGTCCTTTGCACGCATACCATGATAGCTCAGTCTTAAATATTCATCAGCCAATGCGTTGATGTCCGTTGGTTCTTTTTGGCCGGTGCTGATGCGGGAATGCTGCAACATATTCTTTACAATCGCATCTGCACGCTTACCATGATGATTTATTTTTCGTTCATTTTCCTTAATATCATTTGCAATTGAAATAGCTTCTTCTTTACTGCCAGTTTGTAGTTCATTCTTCAACTCTTCAATCAGTTCGGTATTTACGTCGGAAAAATTATTTACAAAGTTTAGCGGGTTTTGTATCTCGTGCGCAATGCCGGCAGTTAGTTCACCAAGCGAAGCCATCTTCTCTGATTGAACTAATTGTGACTGGGCCTCTTTTAATTTAGTAAGTGCTTTCTCTGTCTCTTCTTTTTGGCTTTTGATTTCTGCATTCAGCCTGGCAAGTTCTTCATTCCTTAGCCGAAATTTTTCGGTTTCTTTTTCCGACTCTTCTGCTCGATGAGAAATTTCAAAATTCAACACTTTTTGGTTAATAGCATCTTTATGTAATTTC
>JBDTVF010000206.1:0-5608 GCA_040007325.1 Ginsengibacter sp.
CTACAAAAACCTTATCCACATTGAGTTTGATAACTTTTTAAGGCTCGACTATTTATAAACGAGTTTGAAAGTCGCATTTTACCCTTAACAAGTCTTCTTTACCCCTGCTATGTCAAATGACTTCTAAATATTTTTGTGAGATAAAATTGAGATTGATAATAAAAAACAATAATGATGAGAAAAGTAAAGTTACAAATGCAATTATCGATTGACGGATATGTTGCCGGGCACAATGGTGAAATGGATTGGATGTCATGGAACTGGAGCGATGATATAAAAAAGTATGTAAGCGATCTTACCGGACCGGTTGACACAATTCTTTTAGGGAGAAATATGACGGGGGGTTTTATTTCACACTGGAAAACGATTACGAATAATCCGGAAGATCCGGAGTATCTTTTTGCAAGAAAATTTTATGACACACCCAAAGTGGCTTTTTCAAAAAAACTGAAGGCCTCAGATGATGAAGTGAAAGCGTGGGATAATACGACCCTCGCTACTGGCGATCTTTCCCGGGAAATTGAACGCCTAAAAAATCAAAGTGGCAATGACATCATAGTTTACGGCGGCGCCACTTTTGTCTCAAATCTTATTAAGCAAAATCTTATAGACGAGTACCAGCTATTTATTAATCCTGTAGTGATAGGAAAAGGGCTTAGCATTTTTAATGGGCGGGATGAACGTCTTAACTTAAAACTTATATCTGCCACGCCTTTCGATTGCGGTATCGTTGCGCTGGCCTATAGTAAAGGCTAATATTTTTCATAACGCAGATGCTTAGTCGTACATTGCGGTTGAAATTTTCAGCCATAGATTTCTGTAAGTACTTTAGAATAATTGAAAGATGAAAATGAGAAAATTAGTTATATGCCTGCACGTTTCTGCAGATGGCTTTGTCGCAGGGCCTAACGGGGAAATGGATTGGATTCATGTGGATGATGAAATATTTGACTATGCGGGCTATTTGACTGACGAGGCTGACACGGCTTTGTATGGGCGGATCACCTATGAAATGATGGATAGCTATTGGCCAACGGCTGCCGATCAGCCCGGAGCTTCCAAACATGACATCCAACATTCCACATGGTATAATTCAGTTAATAAAGTAGTTCTTTCAAAAATGCTAAAGGGTAATCTTGAAAAAACCAGGTTCGTTAATGAAAATATTAATGAAGAGATAAAAAAATTAAAAGAAAAGGATGGTAAAAATATATTAATGTTTGGAAGTCCGACTGCCGTCCATTCGCTTATGGAATTCAATCTAATTGACGAATATTGGATGTTCGTCAACCCAGTTATACTTGGAGAAGGAAAAAAAATGTTTGACAGCGTACGAGAAAAAATAAATCTTACGCTGGTAGAAGCAAAATCATTTGCTGCCGGGGTAGTTGGCTTACATTATAAAAAAGCATAACGAGTTCAGCCGTCATTAGCCGGCGTTAACTTCCTCAAGAAACTTTACTGCCTTGCTTTCTTTTGTAGTTGCTGTTTTGCTATACAAAATTGAAACGCGTAATGCTTTTAAGCCCGTCATACCCTGCAGATCTTTAAGTGTAAGTGTTTCCACATCGGAAGTAACGTAATTAATAAACTGCAGGTATTGTATATAGTTCATGTATTCTTTCGCTTCTCTTTCGTGAGAATACACAATAGCAATTTTGCCAGGCTGGGTAAGTCTTTCGCCGGTTTCTTTTACAGTTGCTTTATCAATTCGCTTTTTAATAATTTCATAACGGGCATTATATGCACCATCCACATCAAACTTTTTTTCTTCCATCCTGAACCTGATACTCAGCGGCTGGCTGTGTACCAGTATCAGTGAGCATACATCAAGTCTTGTTTTCAAATGTGGCTTTAGCCGATATATTTCATTTTCCACTTCGCATATAATCATCAATTGCCATAGTCGCATATTTTGCAGGTACAGGTAATGAAATTTTTTGTTGTTCACCATCGACTGACCTATATATAAATTGTGTTCAACGCCATCTGATTTATACTTTTCAAAATAGTGCGGGAACATGGCTTGCGCAGCTTCCTGTACTTTATCCAAATATTCGGAAATATTTTCGTTGATGAGCTTTATGCTTTGATCGTAATTCTTTCGTTTTTTATATAATAAACCTAATATAGGGTCCAACTGGTTTTCGTAATGTTGTAAAGCTTCATGTATTTCAGTATTCATACTGTGAAGATGATTGAACACAGGATAAATATCTTTCTTTAAAAATTCCAGCACAACGTTTTCATCACCGGCTGTCAACTCCTGGTTTAGTTGCTGTATGAATTTATCAACGCGATATCGCAAGTCTTTATAAACAGGCAAGCCAAACTTTTTTACTGAAAGGTTTAAAATATTTTTAGCAAGAGATAATTGTTCTACAAGGTCAGCCTGTATGGCAACATTGCGCTGAATAGAAGATCCCTGGATATCCGTTTGACCGTACAAAGGATATACACCCTGGAATACGATATCTTCCATTTTATCTTCATCACTAAACAATTTTGTCTCAAGAAGCCTTTCAGCTGCTTCAATGAAACGCCACGCCACAGAAGAATGTATAGCAGTGCACTTTTGGCGAATAATGGCATCAATTTGGTTTTGCATTTCATCCTGCGAGCGCTTCATCGCGATGGTAAAAAGCGAAGTAACCTCCTGCAACTTATAGACCGTAATTGTGTTGAGTGCATTAGCTTCTTCAGAGCCTGCTTCAAGAATCCCTATCAGCTCTTCATTGTAAAATAATGGCATTGCGAGATAACTCTTAAGTCCAAGCTTCGCCAGTTTTTTTACAACTATATTATCGCGATGTTTTTTATCTTCTGTGTTTTGAAATACCAGCGATTGATTTTTTTCAAATGACAAATCAGTTGAAAGACTACAGAAAGCATCGCTGATCTTAATATTCTTTTTATTTGCCAGGACAATACTGCTGCCGGTTCCAAATCCTATCGACTGCAGTAATTCTCTCTCCTTATTGTATGAAATAAAACCGGTACGCAAATTTGGTATGTTAAGCATCGCGCCAAGATTTTGCTGTATTTGCGCTACGATGTCAGGACGGGTAAGAGAATCTTTTTTTATCAGATCAAATTTTAACGCCGAAACAGATTCTTCACGAGTGACATCGAATAAAGTGAGGATAGTAAAACCTTCGAAGCTGAAACTTCCGGGGGGGATTCTCTTTTTCCATAATTCAGCATTACCGAAATTATTTGTAAGCTCGTAAATGTCCTTTTCGGTAAGTTCCTGGGCTCCTTTAAGTGGCAGAATTTCAGTGAAATCAACATTGATGAATGCGCGGTAGCGCCTTATAATACCCGTCTTTTTATCTCTTATATTAAAAAATAAATTTGGCGAAAGACTCACATCGGCATGATAATATCCGGTAAGTACCGTGATACAACTATACAGGTAAATCATATCGGCAGTTGTCTCCGGCACTAGTAGGTCATTATCGGCATCTTCGAGTATATTGGTAAACCGTTTCGTAAGGTTAAAAAGCATTGGCCTAAAGGGAATGCCAATGGCTTTAATTTCATTGGTAGTAGTAAGCGAAGGAAAAAAAGGTGTCAACAATAAACGAATTTCTTCCTCGTATTTTTCGACAAGATTGATGTCTTCAAATGCCTTGAGTAGTTCAGGTGTTTTTTCAATTCGCTTCAGTACTTCTTTTGCCCTGAAAGATTCAAAGCAATCGGGCAATTCCGCCTGCTGTTGCCACCACTCTATAATTTTTATGAAGTTGATGCGTAGATTAAAAGGAAGATCATAATCCTCAGGAAAGAAGTTGCTTTTATAATTTTGAATGTAAGGCATGTGTCACATTTAATGATTGTAGAATCGCAATTCAAATTGCGTCCCTAACTTTTGCTGCGGCAAAATTAGCTAAAAGAAAAAATCCGGCATTTACCGCGTATCCAATTAATTACTTGTCATTTAGCCCGGGCCGGTTCAAACAGGCGAGAATTACAAGAATAAATGAAAGCACTGAAGCAACGGTACGAATAAAATGAAGCCTATTCCATGGTGATTCAAAGTGCGAGCGGAATTTTGCAAGCTCGCTTATCGATGAAGAATCCAGGTTAAATGTAGCCAGTGAATTGTTTAGAGGAATATTTCCAAAAAAAGTTATTCCAAGTACCCCAATTGCATAAACTATCGTCGCAAAAAGCAAATATTGAAAGCGCCCGGATACGGGAACCGTATAATTCATAAAACTAATTACAGGTAGTAAGATCATCGTTCCAAGAAAGCTGAGCAGAAAAATCGGGTTGACAATTTCCTTATTAATGGATTGCATTGCGCCGAGATATTCTTTATCAGGCAGCTTACCTAACCCTAAGTTTACCGAGCATGCATAAGAATACAGTAATCCGGCAATTAATCCTGATACAATTGCGGTGAAGAGCAGGATGATATCAGCAGTGGACATTTTCCATGACTTTAGTTTACTGGAAAATACTGGCATATATTTTTATAAAGCTACAATTTCCATCTTGGCAATAAGATCACTTTCAAAAAAATAGAAATGTTTTACTAATCCGTCTGCTATTACATTTCCGTTAAGATCTTTTACTAATTGTTGTACTTCTACTTCATACTCGCCATCTGCTATTTCATTTATCGAAACCGGGGTTACGTTTGGCTCGAGTTCTTTCCATTGACGAACCCAATAATCTTTTACCGCATCGCCCCGTACAAATAGCCACCCTCCCAGCCGTTAGGCCACTTCACGTCAGGTGACATCAGGTCAAGAGGCATCTTCGATCTTTCTTGCATTAAAAGATTCATAAGCTTTGATAATTGTCTCTTCGTTCATGGGCGTTCAATTATCTCTTAAGAATTTATTCCGCGTAAAGATAAAGGGATTGTACAAACGGTCTGAGACTTATGCCTACCGCGGATTAAAATAAAATTTTTATTGACCCAAAATTCTAATATTTGCAACAGATCTTAACTAGTTTTCGGTTTATAATTTTTATCTTTCAAAAATGCTTTCAGTAAGTCACAGAGGAACCATGATGCCCGCCTCGCCGATTAGAAAACTCGTTCCTTTTGCAGAAAAAGCGAAGAGAAGCGGCATTAAAATTTTTCATCTCAATATTGGGCAACCGGATATAGAAACACCGAAGCCAATGTTGGATGCCGTGCGTGAATCTAAATTCACTGTTTTGGAGTACAGTCATAGTGCCGGAAACGAAAGCTACCGCCGAAAATTAGTAGATTATTATAAATCAGTTGGTGTGCAGGTAACACACGATGACATTATCATTACAACCGGGGGAAGCGAGGCAATTTTATTTGGGTTTCTGGCTTGCCTTGACGCCGGAGATGAGGTGATAATTCCAGAGCCTTTTTATGCAAATTATAATGGTTTTGCCACGGAGGCCAACGTAGTGGTGAAACCCATCACTTCTTCAATTGAAAGTGGTTTTGCATTGCCTCCTATAGAAAATTTTGAAAAGGTAATAACTGAAAAGACCAGGGCGATCATGATATGTAATCCTAATAATCCCACGGGATACCTATATAGCCGCAAGGAAATTGAGACGCTTAAGACAATTATCCATAAGCATGATTTGTTTTTGTTTTCAGATGAAGCTT
>JBDTVF010000207.1:0-5608 GCA_040007325.1 Ginsengibacter sp.
AAATACCTACTTCATCTGCTTCATATTCTTTACCAGTATTTGAAAATTTAATCCTGTCGCCTTTTTTCAGTATGCCATTGAACACTCTATAATAAACAATAATGCCACGGAAACTATTGAAAACACTGTCAAATATTAACGCTTGTAAAGGAGCGGCATAATCACCTTTGGGCGCAGGAATTCGTTTGATGATGGCGGCTAAAATTTCTTCAATGCCTATTCCTGTTTTAGCGCTGGCGTGTAAAATATCTTCGTGTTTACAACCAATCAACTCTATCATCTGGTCTTCCACTTCCGGGATCATTGCGCCATCCATATCAATCTTATTGATCACGGGAATAATTTCGAGATCGTTATCAATAGCAAGGTATAAGTTAGAAATTGTTTGCGCCTGAATCCCCTGTGTCGCATCTACCAGGAGCAGAGCACCTTCGCATGCTGCAAGTGCACGGCTTACCTCGTAGCTAAA
The DNA here is from genome assembly GCA_040007325.1 of Ginsengibacter sp. Taxonomy (GTDB): domain Bacteria; phylum Bacteroidota; class Bacteroidia; order Chitinophagales; family Chitinophagaceae; genus Ginsengibacter. The sequence goes on from JBDTVF010000207.1 coordinate 470, forward strand.
ATCCACATGGCCTGGAGTATCGATCAAATTCAATACATAATCTTCGCCACTCAAATGATAATTTATCTGGATGGCATGGCTTTTAATGGTAATACCTTTTTCCCGCTCCAGGTCCATATCATCAAGCACCTGCGCCTGCATTTCGCGATCAGTAATTGTGTGAGTAAATTCCAGCAAACGGTCGGCCAGCGTGCTTTTACCATGGTCAATATGCGCAATGATGCAAAAATTTCTAATGTTCTTCATTTACCGGAAATAATTTTTAAAAACGCTGCAAAGGTAATGCAATGAGGCAAGGTTTAGAAGGTTGAGTTAGGCCAAATACCGGGAGTCATAAAATATAGATAAAAATAATTAGATTGCCAGTCAAGCTTATTGAAAGATTGAATGGTTCGAAAATAATTCAAAAAATCTATCTGGCATTTGTACTTGCAAACAGAAACCAAACATGGGCTGGACAGAAACATGAAGCAATATTTAAAAGACCGTTTAAAAACTATTGGCGCATACTATTTTTTGCAGGGGCATTACCGGCTCTTTCTTTCGGAATTTGAGCGTTTGAAAAATAAAATTCAGTATTCAAAGTTTAGAGGTTCAGGTTACACCTGTAATATCTGCGGAGCTTCATATCGTAAGTTTATCCCCCATTATCCTACTGAAGAAAATAAAAATGCGATCATAGCCAATAATGTGATAGCGGGATTTGGTGAAAATATCTACTGTCCCTCATGCGCCTCATCTGCCCGTCAGCGCCTTGTCGTAGCTGCGCTCGATACGCACGTTAAACTTAATGGTAAGAAAATTCTCCATCTTTCTCCTGAGAAATATGTTTTCAATTTTCTAAAAAAACGTGCCAATGTTACTACTGCTGATATTGAACCGGGCTTTTATAAAATAATTGATTCTAAAATTATTTTTGCAGATGCAACCCAACTGCCTTTTGGAGATGAGGAATTTGACATTGTTATCGCAAACCATGTTTTAGAGCACATTCCGAACGACTATAAAGCAATGAAAGAATTTTACAGGGTTCTTAAAAAGAACGGAGTTGCTATATTGCAGGTACCTTATTCACTCACCATTCCTGCTACTATAGAACAACCCGACATTAACGATCCGGAATTACAACAAAAGCTTTTTGGTCAAAAGGATCATGTTAGAATTTACGAGTTGGGAAATTATATTGCCAGATTACAGCAAACTGGATTTAAAGTTACGATTATGACACCTGTTGAATTAAGCCTGAACAAATCATATATATTTCAGCAAGGTGAAAGTTTTCTGTCTATAATAAAATAAAATTAGAATATGATGTGTATTGATTGCAAACAAAACCGTAAAGACGATCTGTTAATTTTATAATTGCAGCGATTTAATTTCATTAGTCACTATGGGATCAGGTAATTATTTTGTCAGGCTGTTTCATACAAATAAAATTTTGTTTGTTACTGTAGTTATCTTCTGCCTCTTAAACCTGGCTGCCAATTTTGTTTTTAAAGCTGAGCACACTCCGGTGTACAATTGGAATCTTTACGCATACAAAATACCCGAACAGCCAGCTTATACATTCCTTGAGGTAAAATATAATGATGGGAAAACGCTCACTTTCCCTTATACATTTCTTGAACCCGAAAAATTATTTTTTACTAATACACTTGATCTGTTTATCTATATGAAAAGAAATGAAGGGAATGACCCTCTCAAATTTTACATCGATAACTGGAATACCAATCACCCTTTATTTAAGAAATTGCTAAGCGGTCTTAAATTTTATCCGGATACAGAAGAACTAAATAAATACCCGGCCTGGTTCATAAAATACCTTGAGCAGTACTTCAAAGAGCCGGTGTATAAAATTGATGTTTACGAAGTAAAGGTTGCTTACGAGGATGATGGCCATGTAAAAAAATTAACTTCAACTCTCATTTATACTTTATTATGATACAGGAAGAAGATAAAGAAAGGGTTGTCCTTTGCAGGCTTGTTTTCGGCTTTATTCTTTTGTGTCTTCTATTTCGCTTCTTCCTAAATGCCACGCCATCTCACTTGTTGCAACCTTCGCTTTTCAATCTTAACCTTGATCTCACTTATTGGTTATACCAATATTTCAGCATACCGCAGTTGGTTGTCTACAGCCATACCGGGGCAATCGCATTTGATGTTTTGCTATTTGGGTTTTGCATTATGGCGATATTATTTCCTTCGAAAAGAATCATCATCATATTTTTTAGCTTCCTTTTTTTAATTTATGCGATCACTTACAATACTTATATCGTTCATCATGCGCATCCACTTACCATTCTCACTTTAATTACCATTCCATTTTGGTTTAAGAAATTTAAGAACTGGAAACTCATGTGGGAAGGCATGCGCTATTATGTTTGCTACATTTACGCAATGTCATTTATCTGGAAGGCAGTGATAGGCAATTCTTTTTTTTATTGGAACCAGGGCATTGGATCTGTAAAATTTAATCTTGCAGAATACATGTATCATTATCCCGGTACGGTAATGGCTTCCTTGTATGCTTTTTTTATAGCGCATCCTTACTTGTTGAATATTGGCAACACTTTTATATTTTTATTGGAAGGCTTAATGATAGTTGGCTTTTTCACTAAAAAGTATGACCGCATACTAATGATATTGCCGGTGATCATTCATCTCAGTACATATATTTTTGCAGATGTCTTTTTTATTGAAATGCTGGTATTGGTTTTTGTTTTTTTCAGAAAAAAGGATACAGAGCTGATCGGGCGAAGGTTACCGTTTATTTTAAATTAGGAGGAATGGCCAAACGATTTATTCAAAAAATATTCAGACTGCGTGATGATGTAGGAATGAATTTTTACATAGCCCATGCATTTTCGAAATATATGCTCAAGCAAAACCGTAATGTGAAATGGGCAGTGCATCACACGAGTACAGTCCACCATCCTGAAAATATAATGAAGGGCAAAAATGTTTTTCCCGGCGATTCACCAGGAAGTTATATCGAAGCATCAAACGGAATTACAATTGGCGACTATACTAACATTGGCCCTAATGTGGGAATTATATCCGCTAATCATGATCCTGTAAACAACGTGTTGCACGTGAAAGCACCGCCAATAGTTATTGGAAAATTCTGCTGGATTGGTATGAATGCAGTTGTATTGCCTTCGGTAAACCTTGGTGACTTTACGGTCGTTGGCGCTGGTGCGGTGGTCACAAAAAGCTTTACAGAAGGTTATTGCGTCATCGCCGGAAACCCTGCTACTGTCATAAAAAAATTAGATAAAACTGCCTGTGATCAATTCGCCTCAACCAAATTATAGGAGTGTTCTAATTCAAAAGTCCGTTTATCTTTTTCTCGGACGGGCATTGCCGGTAGTTATTCTTTTTTTAATCACAATCATTTATTCGCGGAAACTTTCCTATGAAGCATATGGCACATTTCAAAGTGTGTGGATGTATGCAAATATTATAAACGTGGTGATCAGTTTTGGGCTCTCCGCGGTGATACTCTCTACCAATCTTGATTTTCTTTTTGCTTTTATAAAAAAACAGCAGCAAAAGATTGTTCCATTTTATATGCTGATTTCTATTGCAGCTCTCGCCTGCTTTTATTATTTCTCCAAAAATTTTAATGCTGTAGAAAAATACCTGGTTATCACCTTCATCATTTTTCAGAATGTTATTACAGCCGCGGAGTCACTGATGGTAAAGCAAGGCGGCGAAAAGAAATCATTTGTAATAAATTTTTTCTATTCAATGTTATTTTTTGGCTGGCACCTTTATGTATTATCTGCAGGATATCGGCTTGTGAACCTCATTGAAGGTGCTTGTGTTGTTTCTGTTTTGAAATTGGTAGCAACTGTTATTTATACAAAAAAAAATAGTGTAGCCGCTGTTGAAAAAGATGATAAAAAATTTTTAGGTCATTGGGCTCACCTGGGCTTGAATGACATATTGGGCGTTCTTGCCAGGTGGATAGATAAAATATTTTTGCTTTACCTTCTCACGTCTGCAGATTTCGCAATCTTTTTCAATGGTTCATTCGAGATACCACTTTTCGGTTTGCTGATAAGCGTTACCGGCAGCCTGCTTTTAATTGAAATCTCTTCAGACTTACAATCGAAGCATAAGATTACTGGATTATACAGGGAAAATTTTAGAATGCTTTCGGCAATCGTCTTTCCATTATTTTTTTTGCTATTCTTTTTCCGTGAAGAGATCTTTTCGATTGCATTTAAAGGCAAGTACAATGCTTCGATCCCCATTTTTGTGATCAGCATTTTTGTGCTACCCATTCGTATAAATAATTACAGCGTAATTCTCCAATGTTTTGCACAGGGTAAAAAAATATTGGTCGGGTCAATAATGGATTTGGCGCTCGCGATATTATTGATGATTGTACTTTACCCATCTATGGGTTCAAGAGGTATAGCGCTGGCGATAGTGGTTGCCACATGGTGCCAGGTGCTGTATTATCTATGGCATTCGAAAAAACTGCTCCAGGTGCCATTGAGCGAACTAATACCATTTAAAAAACTTTTGATGCGCTTCCTGGTACTGCTCGCAACCTACCTGCTGTTATCTTTATTGTTGCAAAATTTATCTGCACTAATTTCGCTTTCGTTGGCCGCAATATTTACCATGGTGGTGGTGATAACTGGCATGTGGCACTATATAAAATCATTCTTTATTAAAGATCATGGCAAAAATCCGGAAGCTAAATACTAAACTAAAACCAGAGATCAACACGGGCTTTGGCAATAATCCGTCCAACTACGGGGGCAGGTTTGTGAATAAGAATGGGCGACCGAATATTGAAAAAAGCGGCCTGGGATTTTTAGAAAAAATAAGCTGGTATCACACGATGCTTGTAATGCCACGCTGGAAATTTTTATTGATAATTGTGCTCTTCTACGTTAGTGTGAATTTGATATTCGCAACGATATATTTTATTATTGGAGTAAGCTATCTTGGTGAAATTCCTTCACCATCTGAGCTTACCAATTTCGCGGAAGCATTCTTTTTTAGTACGCAAACTTTTACAACAGTCGGGTATGGCCGCATAAGCCCTATCGGGTTTGCATCGAGCTCTGTGGCGGCTTTTGAAGCGCTTGTCGGGCTACTTAGTTTTGCATTAGCTACAGG
>JBDTVF010000208.1:0-5606 GCA_040007325.1 Ginsengibacter sp.
GCATCGCTGCGGGGCTGTCGCCATCCTGGCTTCCAAAATTTCCCTGCCCGTCAACAAGTGTGTACCGCATGCTCCAATCCTGGGCCATGCGCACCATAGTATCATAAATGGAAGCATCGCCATGCGGATGATATTTACCCATGACATCACCGACTATACGGGCAGATTTTTTATAAGGTCTGTTATAAAAATTTCCCATCTCGTACATACCGTAAAGGATGCGACGGTGCACCGGCTTAAGACCATCCCGTGCATCTGGTAACGCCCTACCCACGATTACACTCATCGAGTAATCGATGTAGGCAGATTTCATTTGCTCTTCAATATTTACAGGAATTATTCTCCCTCTTTCGCGGCCGGTTCCCGGTAATTGATCATCAGTATTTTCCATAATTTTTTACTATCGGCAAATATACTTTTTTCAAGGTTGTTTTCACGTTTAAAAAAGGTGAAACGAGCCCTAATTTATTACCATTTTTTCCGCGAATGTGGAAAAGAAAAATGTACAGTCCTGCAGCGAAATTTTTCCACGCCTCTACGGGTAATTATTTCTTTTCTTTGTTGTTGTAGGAAGTGCCGGCTATTAAGTCGGATCGTTTGGTTGTATGATGGAAATTTGTTGCAATGGGTTGCAAAAGATATGGTGATCCTAAAAAAAAAATTACGGAATATCATTAGATGAAATCAATAGTAATATTTGGTGCCGGAAAATCTGCTACATACCTTATTGAATATTTATGCAAGTATTGTGATGAGAACGCAGTAGCCCTAACCGTATGCGATGCAGAACTCGAGATGGCAAAATCCAAGATCAGAGAGAGTACATCTGCGCGGGCAGTTTCGGTTGACATCACTAACGATGAAGAGCGACATTTGCTTGTACAAAATGCAGACATTGCAATTTCAATGCTGCCCCCTCACCTGCACTTTCTGGTTGCAAAAGATTGCGTAGCATTTTCAAAACATTTGTTAACGGCATCTTATGTAGATGATAATATTAAAAGTCTTCAAAAGGAAATAGAAGAAAAAAAATTGCTCTTCCTGTGTGAGATGGGACTTGATCCGGGTATTGACCATATGAGCGCCATGAAAATGATTGACCGGATAAAAGCTGATGGCAGCGCTATCCATTCATTTAAGTCACATTGCGGTGGATTGGTTGCGCCGGAAAACGACGACAATCCATGGCATTATAAGATCACCTGGAATCCCGGAAACATTGTGATGGCAGGATCAGCAGGTGCTGTTTACAAAAATGCCGGCCAGGTAGTAAACATCCATTATAAAGAAGTATTTAATGACTGCCAGGAAGTAAGTGTGCCGGGGCTTTTCGAACTTGCCTGGTATCCCAACAGGGATTCGCTTTCTTACATAGAAACGTATGGTCTTCAACAGGCCAACACATTTATCAGGACAACATTGCGTTTTCCATCATTTTGTCGCGGCTGGAATAAAATTGTAAACCTTGGATTTACTTCTAAAGATGATTTTGATCAAATAAAAAATTGCAAAACTTATAGTGAATGGTTTGATAGCAAAGTCAATAGTTCCTCTGGAAAAGCTTTTCAAGACGATAATGATAACTTTTTCGACAAGGAATTTTCAGATCAAATAGAATATCTCGGCCTGCGAAGTGACGAAGTTATCCCACAACATTTCAATTGTTCTGCTGCTATCATTCAGCAGCTTCTTGAAACACGGCTCGCCATTCATGCTCATGAAAAGGATATGATCGTGATGCTTCATGAAATAGGATACAGCCTGAATGGTAAAAACAAAATGATTGCAAGCAGCCTGGTAGTAAAAGGCGAAGATCAACTGCATACCGCAATGGCAAAAACTGTGGGCTTACCATTAGGCATAGCGGCAAAATTAATTGTTGAGGGAAAAATAAATTTAACTGGTCTGCATATTCCTGTGCTGCCTGAGATTTATATGCTGGTGCTTGAGGAGTTGGAACATCACAACATTAAGTTCCACGAAGAGGAAACGAACTTATAAAAAATGCCATGAATTTATCACGGCATTTTACTTAAAAAGATTTATTTAAAAAATTATTGATTGGCCTGCTTTTTAGCATCCTCTTTCATCTGGTCGTCCGCAGTAATCAGGAATTCAACCCTGCGGTTTTGCGCCATTCCTTCGTCGGTATCATTTGGATACGCTGGTGCAGATTCTCCATAACCTTTTGTAGTAATTCTCGTTGCAGAAATGCCCTGTAACTTTAAATAGTCAGCAACGGCCGCAGCACGTCTTTCTGATAACGCCATGTTGTATTCCTCAGTGCCACGCGGATCTGTATGTCCCTGCACTTCAATATTGGTATTGGGATATTTGTTGAGCACATTAACCAGGCTATTCAGATTTGTTTTAGCCTGGTCACTAAGATCTGATTTCGAAAAAGCGAACAATATTTTTTCATTAAATTCGACACGTATACCTTCTTCTACCCTTTCTACTTGTGCTCCCGGAATATCATTCTTTATCTCTTCGGCCTGCTTGTCCATGTTACGGCCAATAATTGCACCAGCCGAACCGCCGATGACAGCCCCTAAAATGGTTCCCAAAGTTTTATTTCCTACTGCTTTGCCAATTATAGTTCCACCAACTGCACCTGCGGCACCTCCAATAGCTGCTCCTTTTTGAGACCGTGTTGTGTTGCATCCAACAGCTATCAACAAAAAGAGCGGGACTATAAAAAGTAAATTTTTAAAAGATTTCATTGTAATTATTTGTTTAGTGTGCCATGATAATTTCAAACATTGTACCAAACAAATTAAAGTCATGCCTATCGTGCCCACTCAAAGACCAGCTTTATGCAACCATTTAATAGTTAACACAAGGCATTTGCGCATTTGTATAATAGTCTGAACCTGTTCGATTTGATTTTTTTTTAATTTAGGAATAAATGACGACTATGAAATTATTACTGATTACTTTTTTTAGCCTTATTGCTTCATTTCTCTATTCCCAGGACTGCGGCACTTATTATTTTTTTCAAAATAATAAGACCGTAGAAATGACCATTTATAATAAGAAGGGTGATGCAACAGGCAGGCAGGTTTATACAGTGTCGAGCGTAAATACCACGGCTGGCGAAACAACAGCTACGATCGATTCAGAGATGTTTGATAAAAAAGATAAATCGATCGCCAAGGCAACAAATGTTATCAAATGCAACAATGGTGAAATAATGATGGATATGAAGATGAATATTCCCCAAACCGGGCAAACAAATACAGACGCGAGTGCCACTGTATCCAGTGCATTTATGGATTATCCGGCTTCTATGAATGCGGGCGACCAACTTAAAGATGCAAGTATGCAAATGGATGTAGAAACCAGGGGCATGAAACAATCTATCGATATGCAGGTAACAGACAGGAAGGTAGAAAGCAAAGAGACTGTTACAACTACTGCAGGCACATGGGAATGTTATAAGATCACCAGTCACACGAAAATGAAAATAAAAACAATGGGTATTGGTATGCCCATGAATTTCGATACGACCGAATGGTTTGCGCCGGGGTTTGGCGTTGTAAAGACTGAAAGCAAATCCGGCGGTACAGCAATTACTGCTATACGCTAGTTCTTCTTTGGAAATAACTGATCTCTTTTGTTAGATCAATTGATGGGTGAAGTTCCTGGAGTCGCAATACTTTTTCCAGTTGTAATTCCAAAAACTTTTTATGGGCTGTACTTTCACTTTGAAAAGGCCTGTGATCGATTGCCGCTTTCAAAAATTGTATTTCCTGCATTAGTTTTTTTGCATGGCCGTCAAAATATACATTACAAAACTTTTCAAATACGTACCGTGTTGCCGGCTCACTCACATGTACCAGGTCCGTATTATAAAATCTATAATCACGCAATACATCTATCACCAGTTCGTATGCAGGGAAATAAAACACATTCGCACTTTTCTCCTCTATTGAGTGAACCGCTTCTATTAATCTCGCCTTACTCCTGTTGTTTTCCACCAGGCCATCTCTTACATGCCGCACGGGGCTCACTGTAAAAATTATTTTTATACCGGCATTGATTAGCCGAAGTTGTTGAATTGTTGCTGACAATTGCGGGATTATCTCTTCTACTTCCATCAATTGTTTTTCAAAACCGGAAGCAGGGACTTTATGACAATTTGCGACGAATTTCTGGCTTTCTTTTATTTTGTAATGATAGGCTGTTCCTAGTGTGATAATAAGCCACAAAGCGTTTTTGACAAAGTGATGCGCCTGGGATTGTGATCGGTTTATTTTTTCGAGGACCCCGGCTTTATTAATTCCTGAAAATGCCGAATGATGCTGCCAGCTATGCCATAAATCATTATGTGGAAAAAGATCTTTTTCAACGTAGATTTTGTTCTCAATATAGCTGTTCAAGGAGGTAGCGATGCTTAACGGATCGTAGATAATTCCATTGGGATTTTGCAGTATGTCAAACTTCAACTCTTTTAATTGTCTTCCTATCTGTTCCGTAAAGCATGAGCCAATTAAAAGGATCTTTTGCCCGTAATCAATTTTTGCAATCGAAGGAGGAATTTGAAAAGGCAGGATAAATTCCATAGGATGAAACGTTATTGAAAAATTTCGTTTGCAAGATTACTGCATTCAGCAAGCGCCTCCATATTTAAGTGTTGGAGATAACCAAATTCGCGAAAATATTTTATCATTAATTCAGAATCCATATTTCCCACTAATTCATCATTAGCCATTGGGCACCCTCCTATTCCTTTTAGCGCACCGTCAAAGCGATCACAGCCATTCTGCAGAGCAGCATCTGTTTTCTCTTTCCAGTCGTTAATAGCAGAGTGCAGGTGAACCCCTGTTTCAATCTTAGGAAACTGTGATTTCACTTTTTTTACTAATGATGAAACCTGATGAGGACTGGCAAGGCCCACTGTATCTGCAAGAGAAATAATGTCAATGCCCTCACCTGTTAAGCTGTTGATCCATTGCAAAACAATTTCTTCATTATACACATCGCTATATGGATTTCCAAAGGCCATCGAAATATAAACCACCGCTTCTTTATCATGCTTATCGCAAATGGATTTAATTTCTTTTACCGTTTTAAATGAGTCATCAATAGTGCTGTTTGTATTTCGTAACTGAAACGTTGGAGAAATAGAAAAGGGAAAGCCGAGGTAGTTGATCTTTTCAAACCTGGCGGCTTCCAAAGCGCCTCTTGTATTTGCGACAATCGCCAAGAGTTTTGTTTTACTATTGATCAATGACAATTGACTGATGACCTCTTTTGTATCTGCCATTTGAGGGATAGCCTTTGGCGAAACAAAACTTCCGAAATCGATGGTGTCGAACCCGACTTCAAGAAGTTTATTCATGTAAGCAATTTTCTTTACCGTCGGAATAAAATTCTTCCAGCCCTGCATGGCGTCACGGGGACATTCTATTAACTTAATCTTTGCAACTCCGTCGATCATCTCTTTATCTATTGTCGTTTTGCAAATATAAATTGTTTAACTGCCGATAATTAACAATCTAAGATGACCAGGGAGTTTGATTAGAATTGAGATATTACGGCATTTTTCCGGGCATAAATATTTGAGCGGATTCTGTTGAAAAATATTCGTCGGTCCTTTTCTC
>JBDTVF010000209.1:0-5554 GCA_040007325.1 Ginsengibacter sp.
AAACCCTTATTACAGTTACCCAAAACTACGGTACGCATAGTACTACCTCAGCTTTTGTACCTCGTAAAGATCAGGTGTACACGCTGCAGCAATTCACCTACAAATCCCCCATTGCCGGATTGATGTTTATGGCAGGCGTAGCTATTGACAACGGTGACTTAACAGATAATATGGGATTTATGTTTGGTATTAAAAGACAATTTAGGCCGTATGGTTTTAAACCGAAATAAACTATTGATATATATTTTCTACCCAGCTTAAACAAAGTGGCCACGCCGCAAATAAAAAGCAACAAAAAGTTAATTCGTCAATTCCTGTTTATTAAAAAAGGCGATCCATTTACGTCTGTAATACGGGGCATTTTTTATTCGTAGAAATTTTTTGGTGGGTAAGGCCGTCTTTAAAAGTTATTTCATGTATGCTGGCGGCGCCACGGGGAAGGAATGATGATTTATTACACCCGTAGGGACATCATATATGATTTCCATAAATTGTATGAACATTTTACATGGGACATCATATATGATGTCCCTACAACGCAAACGGCAACTTCCTGATCCCCTTCTCTGTCAGATCAAAAATATCATTGGCTAGCACAGGTGCAAAGGCAGGCAGGCCGGTCTCACCTGTAAATGAAGCTGTTAAAATTCGGGGCAATAATTGATAAAGAGTTCAAAGAATTTTGGTCACGGATTTTATCTTTTCATCCAAGTGCCCGTCACTCGTTTTGTGCAGGATTATTTGATCCTTGCCTTGGCCAGGTAATTTTATTTGTTCCATTTTTAAGCTATCAACTTCGTCAAATACAAAAGCAGGACGGAAATCCTGGTTGTCAATTGTCAATTTAATATTCTTAAAGGTAAGCCCACTGGCATGCCTTACATAAAAGCCCCAAGCCGGCAGTTCGCCGAACATACTGAACTCGGGATAATTTTTTTCTTGTTCCGGCACTTGTTCCAGCCTCGTCAAAGGAATATAAGCCATGCCCTTAGATGCCCTGCCGGGATAGGCGATTTCAATATTTTCCAGTATCACATTCTCTATATCGTGGCTTGGTAAGCCAACGATGGATGATGGAAATGGGTTATGAAAGAAATTGACTTCAGGGCCCCGCATATCATAATTAATATCGGGCCGCCCAAAAGGCACCTGCACTTTCACATCTTTGATAAGAATATTTTTTACGATGCCGGGCGTTTGTCCATCCCGATGCCCTAAACGAATGAAAATTGCATTTCCTGTATTGACCGCTTCTACTTTCTGAATGTTTATGTTTTCTATCACCCCTCCATCTACCGACTCCAGCGCAATGGCCGAACGAAACGTGTCGAATATTTTTATGTTCTTGATGGTTACGTTTTTAAATCCGCCATAAGAAGCTGTTCCAAATTTAATAGCGCTGGCGCTGGACCTGATGGTGCAGTTGGCAATGTAAATGCTATCGTTGAAATGCCCGGGATAGTATGATTTCAGACAGATGCCGTCGTCGGCGGCATTTACATCACAATTCGTAATTCTTACGTTGTGGCAATCCGTAATATCCATACCATCATTGTTCCAATAGGCACGGTTGGTGAGGGCAATATTGTCAATAACCAGGTTGGAACACAATTCAAACGACAGCCCCCAGCATGCCGCATTTTTTATAGTGAGGTCAACTATTTTTACCTCACTACATTCCGAAAACCTAAATAGTTTGGGCCTCACGGTTTCGCTGGGCCGCGAGTTTTTATTGTCGTGGTTGGAATCTTTAAGAAATCCTTCATGGTACAAACTATCAATGTTTAATGCAAGCCGTCTTCCCTGCCCGTCGATCATGCCTTTACCGGAAATTGATATGTTGTTTGCATTGTGCGCTAATAGCAATGCGAGTTGCGAGTTGTCATCATTTTTTGGGGAAACCGGCCTGCCTGCGGTATTCATGGCTTTGTAATCTTCCGGGTTGGTGCTTCCCAAAAGAACAGCGCCTTCTTCGAGATACATATTTACATCGCTTTTCATTTCGATACTTCCGGATAAAAATTTTCCTTTGGGAAAAATAACCCTTCCTCCTTTTGCTATATTTGCGGCATCTATAGCTGCCTGTATGGCAACGGTGTTTATTGTTTTTCCATCGGGCTTGGCTCCATAGTCAACTATGTTGTATGTTTTCTGGGCATGAGGATTTTGTCCAAAACTATCATTGGAAAGTATGAAGAAGAATGCAAGAGCGCATAGATTAAAAAATATGGTGGATTTAATACGTTGCATCTTATTCTTGTTTTTCAATCTATTTTAAAAAAATTCGTTGTATACGACTTAATTGGTTAGTAATTCAATTTTCTGAAACACCATTCCGTAATCACTTCCAGGTGGGTTTTCTTTTGGCATTGGTATCGTTTTGGTGATGTCAACAAAATGATCGGAAACTGTTTCGCCATTGGTTTTGCAACTATCTTTTGCTTTGTCAACTGCGTTTAAAAAATTACGCCATTCAGCATATCTTAAAAGGGTTTGAAGTTCACGGGCAAGCCAATAATCAATACGGTCATGCTGATAGGCATATTCTTCAAAAGTTTTGTTCAGTTTGCTAATAGTCGCTTTTTCCATGGTGATTAATTTTTTTTAAAGAGTTTTTTTTCTGTTATCCTGAAAATGTTTGCGGATAGCGAAGTACCCTGAAGCCCTGAATACCCAATAACAGATTTAAAATATTCAATGTTTTGCATGTACCTAAGAACACCTGCAAATTTTTTGTAGCGTGGCGGATGGTAAAATGCATAACGATAAACGCTTTTTATCTAGTTGTACTGATGGTGCGCTCATAATTTTTTTATAAAATGATTCTGTTTTTTTTCGCAACTTCGGTCGGGTCAGACGTCATCAACTTTCTTATTCTTTTTATTTTTTCTTCGAGGACATATCCTCTAATTCCTTCGCATATTTAGAGATGATTTCCAAAGTACTTTTATCGCTATCATAAACAGAGTTCAGTCCTTGGGGTTCGGAATAGGGATCGCCCAAATAAGTCTTATCACCCACCATCCATTGATGGTCAGCATGTTGTGCACGCCCTTGGCCACCCCATCCCCAAAAATTATTGCCTGCCAATGGGCTTCCATTTTTTATAGAGTCCTGCACCAATTGAAAAACAAATTGATAAAATTCATTCCTTGCTGCAACCGGGCTTTCCGGTGAATATTTTTCACCATCACGCACAAAACCAAATTCCTCAAGGACTATAGGTTTATAGAGTTGCCGGGCTATTTTAATCCCACTGGCTATATACTCTGTGGTTTTTTGTTTAGTTGCCTCCATGCTTCCCGGGTTATCAGCCTTGTACCAACCCCAGTTCTTTGGCCATAAGTGCATCGTCACATAATCAACATGCTTGCTTTCGTGAGCCTGGCGGGCATAATCCCAATTATTTAACGTTCCCTTTTCTCCCTCGCTGCCTGTAGTTACCAAATGATTGGGATCAATAGAATGAATAAAGGAAGCCGTCCCGTCAACCCATTTACCAAAAGCCTGCATATTTTCTTCCGCATTGCTCTCTTTGGCGGGCCGTGGCTCATTGGCAAGCTCCCATGCCATGATCGCCGGATCTTTTTTGTAAGTTTTTTTTGTATATATATTCACTCTTTTCACCAGCATGTCAATGTATTTATGATACCTGTTTTGAGCTTCTTCTATTTTATAAAAACGGGCAGCAAAATTTATGAAATCGTCCCAGGTGTACTTCTTATCTTTTGTAGGGTCTGGAACATTTTCTCCTGTCGCCCAGGAAACATACTCGCCCATTCCTCCGGTCCACTCCCAATAATTATTTAAGAATAAGACTGCACGCATATTCCGCTTTGCCATTTCGGATAAAAGAAAATCAAGCCCCTGGAGAAGCTTTTCATTATAACTCCCATCTTTATATTGAAACGGAGGGCTTAAAGGATAAGCAAAATTCGACTCTTCAGAAGCTGCCGCAACGCGTAGATTTTTTACGCCAAGTTTCTTTAGCTGATCAAGTTCCTGTATAAGCCTGGAACGATTGCCATAGTCAGCATCGGCTCCTAAATAAGCACCGTACCAGAAATTGGTGCCAACGTAGTAATAAGGCTTTTGTTTGATGACAAAGTTGGTGCCTTTTACTTTTACAAAGTCATGGCTGGTCTTGCATGAATAGAAAAGGCTGGCTACAGCTAACACTAAAATAAGGGAGATGTATTTTGTTTTCATTTCTTGTAGATTAACAAAGGATTTCCAGGTTGATACAATACAATTTTTAAAAGTTTGTGTTTGAATTTTTTCGCAACACGATCTTGTCAGCTATATTTTAAAATTAAAGAATTTAGAAGATAGCCTTCTTTTAATGAAGGACTTTTCTTGTGATTCACAACTGCTGTCACCGTGATAATTGGCGCACATTTTCTTCTTTTAAAATTGATAAAAGACAATGTGGTAAACCTAATTTTTCCATCTAATAAATCTTCACTTCCCATAAGCCGGGCCGTGGATTATCTTTTTCGTTGCGCATGGTGATGCGGATATAGCGCGTGTCAAATTTCGAACGGGTAATTAATGGAGAGCCGATTTTTTTGTTCTCCCATTCATCATCCGCCAGTTTCCAGTTTCTATTATCTTCAGAAATTTCTATTTTATATTGATACGCTTTTATGGGAAACTCCGGAAAGACCCGGATTTCATTAAAGGCTTTTACGGTACCGAGGTCGAGCATGATCCATTCCTGTGCGTAGTTGCCTCCAATCCACGGCGTGGAATTATTTTCATCCACAGCATTTTTAGCAGCAGTAACTACAAAGTCCAATGCACTGGAACTGGCAACCTTACAATTAAAGGCAAGGTTCATTTTAACGCCGGCGTCTTTTAATGCTCCAACACCTTTATTGGTAGTCACTACTCTTTTGATAGAACCATCCGGGTTAAATTTTAATTCATCAGCTACTACCTGCCGCAACTTTTGGGAAATGGGATAACGATCCAGCGTATTGAAGCGATGATACACGATATAATATTGATCTTTAAACTTAAGTATTGTGTGATGGCCCGTTGATTCGATAATGTCATCTTTTTCATCTGTACCAAGAATAGGCCGCATCATTCCTTCTGTCCATGGGCCAAATGGGGTGGGGCCGGTAGAGTACCGCACCTGGTAGGTTTGATCCCATGTCTTTCCCCACGAATAAGAGAAATAATAAATCCCGTTTTTCTTAAACATGTAAGGCGCTTCAAAATAGTGTGGCGGGGTCACGTCCTTTGGCTGTCCTTCAAAAGAGATCATATCGGAATTTAATTTTACACCCATGCACCGGCCTTCAATATCAAACCCGCTGTTACACGAACCCCAATACAAATAAGCCTGTCCGTCATCATCTACAAAACATTCCGCATCTATAGTCTCTACATAAAAATATTCTTTGTGGCGAACTAACGGTTGATTGTTTGGAAGTGCATTTTTCCAAGGCCCCTGCAGGTTATCGGCTACACCAACCCATATTTCCTGCCCTACGGTAACGTACATATAAAATTTACCATTCGGCGCTTTTATAACGCTGGGCGCCCA
>JBDTVF010000210.1:0-5521 GCA_040007325.1 Ginsengibacter sp.
CATGGTGGTACTAACAGGATAATGGAAATAAACAATCCAAATACCGGTGTTAATATACAATCACATGTTATACTTTCTACTAATGGCACCAGTGGCTCTGCAGGTGGTATTACATGGGCTTCTAAAAATGTTCCGGGTTCTGAAAAAAGATTAGGCTTCATTGGCAGCTCGTACGAAACAAGTAATGCTACGCAGTTGGATTTTTATACCCGAAACCAATCAGGAGTTTTCGGTGAAAAAGTTACTATTCTCGGAAGCGGTAATGTGGGTATTGGTACTCTTTCTCCAAATTCGCCGTTAGGTTTTCCTCCATCGCTGGGAAAAAAAATTACACTGTACCCAGGTGCTACAGGAGACGTAGGACTTGCCGTTGCCGGTAACCGCCTGCAAATTTATTCTGATAATCCAAGTGCAGATGTCGCTATAGGATATGATGCTGCCGGAACTTTTAATGAACGCTTTGCATTCAAGCCTAATGGCGCTTTGGCTATAAATGGAAATACAGGAAATCCCGGCCAGGTGCTGCAATCAAATGGCAACGGCGCGGCAGCAATCTGGACATCGTCATCCAATATACTTTATAATAACACTAACATAGTTAATGGAACCGGTTCAATCACGTTATCTCCATCCGGTGTGTATAATGCGGACTTGCCAGGACTATCTTATACAGTAAATGTGTCCACCAATTCAAAAGCACTGGTATCATTCAATATACCTGTTCATACCAATAGCTGCTTTAGTTGTGGCGCATCGGGTTTTTATATTTATTTAATGTATGATGGAGCTATTATTTCCCAGTTTATCTGGAATCTTAGTAACGATTTTTACTCCCAATTAAGTGGCAGCTATTTGCTTACGGTTTCTCCAGGGACACATACCATTAATTTAAATGCCAATGTTTCGTCGTTTGCAAGCCCTGCCTCTGTTACGTTTGAATATACACCACCCGGAACTGTGGTAGGCATTGCAAATAATATAATTGTTCAGCTTATTGCCCAATAAAGAAATGCTTACGAAAAAAATAATTTCTCCCTAATGATAAATTAACCACTTAGATAAGGCCACATAGCTTTTTTTATTAAAAAATTATAATTCAAACTTTAAAACAAATGAAATGAAAAAAATAATCTTTTGCCTGCTGCTCATCTCACCATACTGCATAAACGCACAAATCGGCATAAAAGCCGGGCTCAACTTTGCAAATGTTACCAAGGCTTCTTCTATTAACAACAGCAGCCAAACTGGCTTTCATGCCGGTCTTTTTTTAGCGCCCTCCTCCAAAGGTGTATTGGGTTCAAGAACAGAGTTGATATTTTCACGGCAAGGCTATAATTATAAGACTAATACGAATACCGGTAATGTAAATCTTGATTACATAATGATCCCGCAGTATATGGCCATTAACATCACAAAATATTTTCAAATTCAATTGGGCGGGCAAATGGCTTTTTTAATTAATGCTAAAGTGGATAGTAGTTCCGGGCAGGCAGCAAGCGGTGGTAGCAAGCTCCTGGATTTCTATAACAAGTTTGATTACGGCTATGGCGGCGGTATTGAGATACACCCTGTAAGTGGATTGCTGATTGGCGCAAGGGTGAATATAAGCCTGGGAAATGTATTCCAAGATACTGCTAGCTATTCATCCGGCGCACCCCCTTCTTTTATTCCAAAAGTGAATGTAAAAAATAATGTATTTCAAATATTCATTGGCTGGCGGTTTGGTAAAAAGGCTGCTCCATCAAAAAAACCAGAGCAATGAAAAAAAATATCCTGGCAATAGTCATTTAATTATTAAACGGATTTTTTAAAACCTAAACACATGTCTAAATATCTACCTTCAATTTGCAAAACATTATTTGTATTTATTTTATTTGTTACACTAAAAGTAGCAGCACAACCAACTATAACTTCTTTCACTCCTGCAACCGGAGCAGTGGGTACCAGCATAACCATAACCGGTGCAAACTTTAATGCTACTGCAGCCAATAACATTGTATATTTTGGTGCAGTAAAAGCAACTGTCACAGCAGGTACAACAACCAGCTTAACTGTAACTGCACCTGTTGGCACAACTTACAAACCGATCTCTGTACTTGATAATGTTACGCACTTAACCGGTTATTCATCCAAACCATTTATAATCACTTTTACCAATCCTTTTGGCACCGGAATACCTGCTAACTTTTATAAGCCAAAAGTTGATTTTACTACAAATGTTTTGCCTTATTCGGTTGCACTTAGCGATGTGGATGGCGATGGCAAGGCCGACCTTGTTGTTGCTACTCAAAATAATATTGTATCAGTACTGCGCAATACTTCTACACCAGGCAATATTATTGCATCATCATTTGCAGCTAAAGTGGATCTAATTCCGGGAAATGTTCCTTACTCTGTTGCAACGGGTGATGTGGATGGTGATGGCAAGCCCGACATAGTTGTTGCTAATCAAAGCGGGCTTTCTGTATCAGTATTACGCAATACTTCCGCTTTAGGTGCTATCAGCACTGATGTTAAAGTAGATTTAACCACAGGTTCTAATCCCGTTTCTGTTGCAATGGGTGATATTGATGGCGATGGTAAGCCTGATATAGTGGTTGCTAATTCAGGCGTTAGTACGGTATCAGTATTGCGCAATACCTGCCCTGTAGGTAGCATCAGTTTTGCAGCTAAAGTTGATTTTACTTCAGGTTTTACTCCCTATTTTGTTGCAGTTGGTGATGTAGATGGTGATGGTAAACCCGACCTGGTTACTGCTAATCAAAACGGAGATAATATATCAGTACTGCGAAATACTTCCACTTCAGGTAGTATAAGTTTTGCTGCTAAGGTTGATTTTCCCACAGGGAATGTACCGCGCTCTGTTGCCATTGGTGACGTAGATGGAGATGGCAAGCCAGACTTTGTTGTTGCTAATTATAATTCTAATAGCGTATCAGTATTGCGTAATACTTCCACTTCTGGCAGTATCAGTGCTGATGCTAAAATTGACCTTACTACGGGAAAAAGTCCTATCTCTGTTGCTATTGGTGATGTAGACGGAGACGGTAAGCCAGACATTGTAACTGCTGATAACGGCACACCTTATAGTATGTCAGTATTACGCAATACTTCCACTT
This sequence comes from Ginsengibacter sp., assembly GCA_040007325.1. Classification (GTDB taxonomy): domain Bacteria; phylum Bacteroidota; class Bacteroidia; order Chitinophagales; family Chitinophagaceae; genus Ginsengibacter. The sequence goes on from JBDTVF010000210.1 coordinate 3,120, forward strand.
CAGGTAGTATAAGCATCACAGCAAAAGTAGATTTTACTACAGGTACTGCGCCTATTTCTGCTGCAATCGGAGATGTAGATGGAGATGGAATTCCTGAAATTGAAATAGTCAATAGTGGTTCCGTTTCGGTTTCTGTTTTTCAGATAGATCTTTCTGTTGCACCGGTTACACTTACAGACATTAAAGCATACCAACAAAATGCGGGAGTGAAAATAGAATGGACGGCACAGCAGGAAATAAATATAGACAGGTATGAAATAGAGAGATCACAGGACGGACAGCAATTTATAAAACTCGGAAGTGTTGAGGCAAAAGGTAATAGCAGTGTCCTTATTAAGTATAGCCTATTTGATCCTAATCCGTTCAATGATGTAAGTTTTTACAGGATAAAAATAATTGAAGCTGGTCAGATAACGTATAGCCGGGTATTAAAAGTAAACACTAATAATAGCCCTGTACATACCATAACTATTAGTCCTAATCCTGTTATTGGAAATATTATTTCTTTACAGGTCAACCTGCCAAAAGGGAATTACTTTATAAGCCTGACTAATAAGCTTGGTCAACAAGTAGTAACTGAAATGATGCACCATGAAGGTGGTTCAGCAACTGAGGGCATAGAGTTTCCAAATGCAGTCACCCCAGGAATTTATCAACTAAGAATATCTGGTGGAGGAATTAATATTACCCGCCAGCTAATAAAAAATTAAGAATTCAAAAACATTTCAATGGGGGGATGTAAGCTTAGATCAAAAGGTGTCAGGCCATTCAAAGTGGCTTGACATCTATAAGCTTTTGATTATTCTGAAAGTTAGATTGATCCTTGGACTTATATCCTTTGCCGTTTTTGGTATCTGGTGTTCCCAGTGATGTTGCGTTGTTCCTTTCATGATAAGCAAGGAACCATGCGTTAATGGAATGATCACTTTTTCCTCATCTTTTTTAAATTTATGTTTAAGATGAAAGGGCCTAGTTTCACCAAAACTAACGGACGCGATTACCGGATTTATGCCAAATTCCTTTTCATTATCACGATGCCAGCCAACACTGTCCTTGCCCGACCTATACAAATTAAGCAACACACTATTGAACGTAACTCCGGTAGCTTTATCAACTTTATCCTTTATAAAAAGCAAATCTTGAGTCCATGAAAATGGATTCATCTTAAGTCCCGAATAAGTGTAGTCTGCGCCTGGATCTCCATACCACGTAGTGAGTCTTGGCGTGTCATGTTCTTTGCCATACACTACGATTTTAGTTTCCATCCATTTTATATCACTTAGCAATCTTGAATAAAGATTGTCGGATGCTGACTTTGAAAAAAAGTTTTCAATCAAAACAAGATCGGCATCTTTTAAATTGTACTTGACTTCCTGTGCTGCGCCAGTGGAAAAAAATTCTGTATCAGGAAACAAACTCATGAAACTGGAATTAAGATATGGAAGGTGTTTGTCCACTCAAAGTAGGCTGACACCTATTACATCAGTTCTAATTTTTTTATGGTGTAATAGCCGAGGTGTAATTCATCTTTATGAACCTCATTAGTCTTGATGATATCAATGCGGTATTGTTGTTTTATATTTCCAGGAAGAATATCCTCGATTCCATAAACGTCATCTACGTCAATTCCATACTTATCATCGACGTGTGATGAAGCACCTTTAAATCCACAATGCTTATAAAATGCGGTAAGCTTCGATTGCCGGATGGCATCACCTTTCTCTGGTGCGATTACGATCATCTTATAATGAAACTCTTCAAATTCTTCCGGCTTGTATCCACCAAGATTTACAAAATACAATCGTTCCGAAAACATACCTGCTGCAAGTACATTATTTTCATTAAGTGAAATCAAAACGTTATGACCATCTACGTGGTTCACTTCGCGCCATGCATCCACATGCAGTGTTTCCTTTGCCTCAGGCCAAAATTTTTTTAGTGATGAAATAGTATCAGCAAGAGAAGAAGCGATGGTAAAAAACACATCATGCTGTTCTGTGTTTCGTCCGGCCGGTTTGCAGCCTATCAGCAGCATAAATAATTTGGGTTGCATATTCATAAGTGCGATAAACTTTTTTGCAGAGAAATAAAATTGCAAAAATAATTACATGCGGCTATTCATTCTCTTACATTCATTCTCTTACATCTGCATTTAATCCTATCCGTTTGCCATCCTAATTCGTGTAATTAGTGCAGTTCGTTTAATTCGTTTAATAAAATTCGTGACGCAATAATTTACACTCGAAGGAAAACTTTCTTTTTATACATAAAATATAAGAATGCCCATTTTACCATCACAAAACAAATAGCCATGGCTACCGCACCAAATGGATTGTCAATTAATTGCCCCACCCATTTGAAAAATCCGTTAGTAGAATATTCCCAATCAATAAATCTTCCGG
>JBDTVF010000211.1:0-5506 GCA_040007325.1 Ginsengibacter sp.
GTACAGGCCTTCACATTATCTTCGAGATTGCTTACAAGGTGAATCATTTTTTGTGAATCAAACTTTCCTTTGTAATCAATCGTATTACTTCCCGGCTTTATCCTGCTTGGTAAAGAAACATGCAGGCCAACGCCCAGATTAAATACACTTTTCCATGGAAGGAGTTCCCTCGTAACGGTTGCGGGAATACCATCAGGATAGCTTAGCATTAACTTTTGAATATCGAGCTTGATATATTTTTGAAGCAACAAAGGAAATAGGAAACATTCGCAAAATTGCCTGTAGGCCATCCACGGTTGGGACGGATCATATTTCTCAAAAGATAAGGTATCTATAAAAACAGGCTTGCCATCAATAAACTGCACATTATAACTCGTGGCATCTTTCACGATCATTCCAAACCCGAGCGCTATTTTTTGGATGGCCAGCGTGAGTAATGCCGCGCTTTTCAATTGGCCAAAACACCATTCATAAGCATAGCTTATAAAGCCTAACTGACGTGGAAGAATTGTTTTGTACCAATCACCGGACCCGGAAAAATTTTGATTAATCTCTTCATGCGGAAGCAGGTAACCTTTGCTCACGAGCTTACCATACAATCCTGAGTTCATTAAAAGATCATAGTCATCTTTATAACACTTATTTACCTGCCGGTAAAAAATATTGTTTTGTTGAAATACAAATCCCGATGGGTCTTTGAAAGATGCAGGATGATGTATGATGTTACTCATCTATATTTTCGTTCTCCGGGTAATTCTTATTTTTTGTAAAAAATAATTTAATTCTTTTCCATATGGTCTTAATATAAAACATACCGCCAAGTACAGCTGCTATGATCATCTGCACGAGATAGCTTCCGCTTCCGGGATCGATATATAGCAGGCTGCCGGCCATTAAAAATAACTTAAGTTGGTCTTAGGTGTAAGAGCTAAAACACTTTCATACATTAGCTTAATCGTGTTATCTACGTCATCACGATGCAACATTTCTACGGTAGTATGCATATAACGCAAAGGAATTGAGATAAGCGCCGATGGGCAACCATCATTGGCATAAGCAAAAGAATCTGTATCAGTTCCGGTGCTCCTGCTTACGGCACGCAATTGCAACGGGATCTTATTTTTTTCAGCTACTTTTTCTATTACAGCCAAAAGCTTATTGTGCACAGCCGGCCCATACACTAATGCCGGACCTTTACCGCAGGCACAATCACCTTCAATCAGCTTATTGATCATGGGAGTAGTCGAGTCATGTGTAACGTCAGTAATGATCGCGATGTCTGGCTTTATCTTTCTCGCAATCATTTCCGCTCCGCGAAGTCCTATTTCTTCCTGCACAGCATTTACAATATACAGGGCGAACGGAAGTGTCTTTTTATTCTCTTTCAATAAACGGGCAACTTCTGCAATCATAAATCCCCCGATGCGATTATCAAAAGCGCGGGCAATAAAATTGCCATAAGAAACCTCATCGAATCCATCAGCATAAGTAACAGCATTACCTACATGAATGCCTACATCTGCTACTTCCTTTTTACTACGTGCACCGCAATCAAGAAAAAGATTGTCCACCTTTGGTTGTTGTTCTTTACCATCTGAACTGCCGGAACGTGTGTGGATAGCCGGCCAGCCAAAAACAGCTTTCACAGGACCTTTTTTTCCATGCACTATCACACGCTGTGAAGGCGCTACCTGGTGATCTACTCCACCATTTCTTTTTAAATAAATAAGCCCTTCGGGCGAAACATAATTTACAAACCAGCTTATTTCATCCGCATGCGCTTCTATAACTACCTTAAAAGTCTTATTAGGATTTATAACTCCTACGGCAGTGCCGTAAGCATCAGTGAAAGTGGTATCCACATAGTCTTTTATGTAGTTCAGCCAAACTTTTTGGCCACCGGTTTCAAACCCTACAGGAGACGGCGTGTTGATATATTCTTTTAGAAAAGAGAGGGATTTCTCCGTGATAACGGAATTGGATTTTTTACTTTTTGCCATACTTAAAATCAGTTTTATTTAGGAGTGTGCAAATTTAAAGGTTTAAAGTGAGAAGATACACCAATACAGCCTGCAGTAACATCATACCATCGATGCCCGCAAGATAGAAGAAATCAGAATTTATTTTTTTAGAAACCTCTATGACAAACAGCGTGGCCAATGCAGATAGTACCATGGCAATAAAGGCACCCGTTTCGTGGAAATACAGGTACTGTAAAAAAGAAAGTAGCAAAAATATAAAAAGCGCACCCAGTGCAATGTTGTACGCTATTTTCTTGCCGGCTACCACTGGAAGTGTTCGTATGTTTTCTTCACGATCAATCTCGATGTCTCGTATATCAAATAACAGGCATAGCACAAACATGAACACAAATCGCTTAACGAAAATGAAAATGTACAGCGCTTTATCAATGTGCATATCGCTTACAGGAAACCATACGGTAACCAACGTCCATAACAGTGCAAGTGTAATGATCTTCAAAAAGCCATAATCTTTAATGCGCCTTCTCTTGCCAAAAGGCAATGCCGGAAAAGAGTACAAGAAAGCTATAGCTCCTAAAACCAATAAGATTATAAAATGACGAAGCTGAAAGCTGAAAAGGCTTATGATTATAAAAATGCATCCAAGCGCGAAAAGTACTAAATGGATATTTTTATTTTGGAGTGACCACGTAAGCCTCTGCGAATTATTAATCGCAGTTTTTTTTACGAGATAATGAAGGTTGTATTGAACAATGGTAGCCCCTGCTACAAACAAGTAATAACTCAAGGGATTGAGCGGAAGTTGCAAAAGCAAACTTGTTTCAATACATAAAGCAATAGCGCAAAGAGAAATGAAGATGTTTCCGAAAAGAATAAAGGCAAAAAATTTTTTTATCAAGCCTAGTTAATTATAATAATAGCGGGAGACGTTACCGTATCGCTTACGTTTTGTGCTTTATCTCTCAATACGAATTTGAATACTGCAGTATCGTTTCTTGGAAAACATTTTGGCGATACCCCATTGTAATCAAATGTTACAACAGCATCTCCCTTTTGATTTTTCCCGGTAGGAAACGTCGGTAATGCATACTTTGCATTAAACCTGCTGGCAACACAATTTGGCTCATATTTGGTTATGAACATAGTATCGGTGAGATCACCCTCAGCATCAGTAAATGACAGGTTGAAAATGAGGCTCTGCCCCTGGTTAAGAACCGTTGTATTTACAGAATTAAATTTTAAAGACGGTTTTGTAGCAAATTTGTCCTTATTACAGGATGTCAGGAAAGCAAATATTAAGATTGAAAATAAGATAGGGTATCGCATCTTTGTAATTTAGAACTGAGTTTTAATTATTTCAAATTTAATTATTAAAAACTGAATAGCGTTTTAGAAATATCTAAATGGGAAGATAAAATTTTCAAAGCTTCTTATTACAGCTTCCCGGGGTATGCACTTGAGATTTTCAGGTTACAGTATGAAAATAATGAAATATACAGAAGATACGTAGATGCGATAAAAGTAGTTCCCGATGAGGTGGACGCGATCCACAAAATTCCTTTTCTCCCAATACAGTTTTTTAAAAATAAAAAAGTTGTTTCCACGTCATTTGCGCCGGAACTCACATTTGAAAGCAGCGGCACCACCGGTGATCTTACAAGCAGGCATTTTATTAAGAGCGCTGCTATTTACCGGGAAAGCTTTTTGAGGTCTTTCAAAAACTTTTTTCGCAAGCCTGACATGTGGTGCATTCTGGGGCTGCTTCCGGGATATTTGGAGCGGGAAAATTCTTCTCTTGTGTATATGGTGAATGAATTAATAGCCCGATCTGGAAGCAATTGCAGCGGCTTCTATCTGCGGGATCATGAAAAACTTTACAAGACAATCGTTCATAATGAAATTACCGGGCAACCGACATTGTTGATTGGTGTGACCTATGCCTTGCTGGATTTTGCCGAGAAATATCCTATGAATCTGGAGCATACCTGGATAATGGAAACAGGTGGCATGAAAGGAAAACGCGAAGAGTTGACAAGACACGAAGTTCACAATTTTCTTAGAGAAAGACTTAAGGTAAAAACAATACATTCTGAATACGGCATGACTGAATTATTATCCCAGGCTTATTCGGGTGAAAATGGATTATTTCACTGCCCGCCATGGATGAAAATATTGGTAAGGGAATACAATGATCCATTCTCGGTAACGGATAACTCCAATCTTACAAAGCCCGCTACAGGCTTGTTAAATATTATTGACCTCGCGAATATCTATTCATGTTGTTTCATCGCCACTGACGATGTAGGGAGGCTTTATAAAAACGAAACATTCGAAGTACTGGGAAGGCGTGATGCAAGTGACGTGAGAGGATGCAACCTGCTTGCTGCTGAAAGTGCCTGAGACTGCTGATTGTTGCCTGACAATCTTATGACAAACTCGTAATCACTTTTTCTAATCCACTTTTTTCAAACCGGATTACAACCCAAAAAAAGTTTACCATTGACGCTGAATTTTTATCAATACTGGGCATGCAATTTGTTATAATCACTTAATTCACAAAATAAAAAAAATGAAAATGAAAAAGCTTTTAATGCTATTGGTATTAACTTTTAGTTTAGCCATCGCAACACATGCCCAGGACAATAAAGATAAAACAAAGCCTACCTCAACCATTCCGCAGAAAGTTCATAACACCGTGAGCAAGCACAAAAAACACAAAGGTTACAAAACCAAGCACAAGCACAATGGCCATACAACCAAGCATAAGGTAGATATGAAGGAAGGAGAAGTTAAAGATAAGAGTAAATAACTCTGACGTACTTATGAACACTGCGCCGTCTCATTTGGTTGAGGCGGCATTTTTATTTGCGGTCATTATTTATTTCTATCCAGTAGCCATCGGGGTCTTTAAAATAAATTTGTTTAACGCCGTCAGGGCGGGTAGTTACGGCACCAGCCTTACCAGGCCAATCTTCGTAAGCAACTTGATTCTTTTGAAGGCGGTCAATAAAATCATCCATGGAGGTTACGCTAAAGCATAAGTGAGAATCTTTATCGTGATCAATTTTTGACTTCGCACCAGAGATAATGTGCAACGCAGCGTGATCTCCAATTGAAAACCAGGTATGCCTGCCGTCATGAAACGGCTCAGGTATTACTTCCAGCCCTATCATATCTTTGTAAAAATTGGTGCTGGTTTGCAGGTCGGCAACATAAACAGCGATATGATTGATAAGAGGTTTCGTCTGTGCGCTAGTTATATTCATCGCCATAACCATAGACATTAAAAAAATTGCAAATCGTAATTTCATAGTAGAAGTATTTAACAAAAATAAGTGTTGGTTATGATAAGCCAATATCTTAATTCTAACAGAAGTAAACAATGGATATTAATTCCACAACTGCCCAGCTATTAGAAAGATCAAAATATTATCAACATATATTCAACCATGTATAGAACAAGTGCAAATAATTTATATTTACAATGACACTGCTTGTTACAATTTAATGGTTCTTAAGACTGA
>JBDTVF010000212.1:0-5483 GCA_040007325.1 Ginsengibacter sp.
TCCCTTTCCTGCCGTAGGAATACCTGATCTCTTTATAAAGAGATGCTTCTTAATGCGTGACATTTGCAATGGTTATTTTTAATCAAGGAAGATTTAATAAAATTATTTTTTCTTTTTGCTAAAATCAAAAAAATAATCAGATGTTTTTAATAAGCCGCAATTTAATCAAACAAAAGTTTAGCATTGAGTAACGCAAACTTCTTAAAAAACACTTTATGATTAGCTGATTCATTATTTATCATCAATCAACCCTGCAGCTCCATCCGCAGCCTTGTTTCCTCGAGGTCAAGCTCCCGTTCAATCTTACGAACAATTTCTTCGCTCGCTTTACCATCCCGGCTTAGTTGATTTAATGAGCGTCGTTCTACATTTAGTACGTCAAGCTCCAGCCTGGGATATTCATTAAAAATTTCATTGCCACTGTTTTGGTGTTGGGGCTCTTTGAAATATCCTGCTGGTAATTCTGTACGTTGAATTCTTTTGAATCGCGTCTCATATTTGATTTTCAGATTAGTTAAAAATTCTTCTTCGATATCAGTAAGATTTTTATCTATGTGGCTAATCGTGCTTTCAATAATATTTGTTCTTACTTCATATTCTTCAGCGACTAACGAATGCACCGGTAATTTCAGGCGACGAATGATGGGTGGTAAATTATGCCCAAGTAATACCAACGTAGTAAGTATTACACAAAAAGTGAGATAGATGATCAGGTTGCGTTCAGGAAATGGTGCGCCACCAGGCAACAACATAGGAAGTGACAATGCTGCCGCCAATGAGATCACACCACGTATACCGGCGAAACCGAATACCCACATATTGCGACGATCAAAGCTTTCTGTTTCTCTTATCCTTGTGCTCAATAGGCGGGGCAGCAATGCGGCAGGAATAACGAAGATGAACCGGCAAATAATTACCACAAGGCTTACAAATAATCCATAAATTATTAGCTCGCGCAATGAATAGCCTGCAATACCTTTCATAACTATTTTCAATTGCAATCCGATCAAAATAAAAATCAGCCCGTTTAAAATAAACGATACCACATCCCACACTGCATATATGGTAATTCGCGAACGGTGTGTAATAATAGATTCAGAATTATAAGACAAGTAAAGACCTGTACACACCACGGAAAGAACACCTGAAATCGCTAATTTCTCAGCAAGCAAATACGATGTGAAAGGAATAAGAAAGGTAATGGTGGTTTGAATAACGCTATCCACACAAATTCTTTTCATGATCACTTGTGCAATGAATCCAACTAAAAGACCGGTCGCTATACTTCCTGCGATCACGATAAGAAAATTTAAACCGGCCTGCCAGAAAATAAAATTACCCGCCATCACAGCGCTGACGGCATATTTGTAAGCAACCAATCCGCTTGCATCATTCACCAGGCTTTCTCCTTCGAGTATGGTAATAATTCTTGGCGATAAGTTTAACCCTTTAGTAATGGAGGTCGCCGCAACAGCATCTGTTGGCGAAACGATAGCACCTAAAAGAAAACCGAGTGGCCAACTAATGCCGGGAATAAATAAATGAGCTGCTATTCCAACGATCAATGTGGTGAAAAGAACCAGCCCGAACGCTGCTAAAAATATTGGGCGTTTGTACGCCTTGAAATTGTGCCAATTCGTTTTCCACGCAGCCTCATATAAAAGAGGTGGCAGAAATATCAGGAAGATAATCTCCGGTTCAAGTGATACAGCCGGTAATCCGGGAATGATGCTTATCAATAAACCGGTCAATACAAGTATAATGGGAAATGGCAGCCCGTATTTATTACTTACCCCCGCAAGAAAGGTAACACCAAACAGGAGTACGATCACAAGGACGATATCATTCATATTATTAAATTGTTATCATGATGGAAAACATCTTTCACTTGAAAATACCAACTGGCGCTAAGGCATTAGTAAGTTATTACTTATTGAAAAATAAACTGTCAATAGCCCAAAAAATTAATTTGGGTATCAACGATCAGCATCAAAGATGTTTTCAAAAACGACATGCAATGTCCTACTTTTAACAATATAAAATTTTCGAATTGAATTAAAATTTTACCGATTATGAAACCAGGATTACTGATAGATATGGATGGCGTGATTTATGGAGGAGACGAAATGATACAAGGTGCCGATGAATTCATATCTCATCTTTTAAAAAATGATATTCCTTTTTTATTTATGACCAATAACAGCCAGCGCACCAGGCTGGAAGTCGTGCGGAAACTGAAAAAAATTGGGATATCCGCAACTGAAAAGCATGTATATACCAGCGCTATTGCTACCGGCGAATTCCTCGCCAGCCAGGCTCCTAAGGGGACAGTGTATGTGTTAGGCGAAGGCGGCCTGCTTACAAGCCTTCATGAAAACGGGTTAACAATGGTAGAAACGGAACCTGACTTTGTGGTACTTGGCGAGGGAAGAAACTTTACACTTGAAATGGTACAACGGGCAGTTGACATGATATTAGGCGGAGCAAAATTTATTACTACTAACAGGGATCCGTCTCCCAAGAAACCAGGATGGAATAATCTGGGCATTGCAGCGACCACAGCCATGATCGAGGAAGCATCGGGAATAAAGGCATTTTCCATTGGCAAGCCCAGCCCCGTGATGATGCGCTCAGCACGCAAAACACTTAAACTTGAAACAGCAGATACAACAGTGATTGGAGACACTATGGGCACAGATATACAAGGTGGCTTACAGATGGGTTACAAAACAATTCTCGTTTTATCGGGCATTACAAAAAAAGAAGAGCTGGATCGCTACGCGTTTAAGCCGGACATGATCGTTGGTTCTGTAAAAGACATCAGGTTTCCACTGAAATGGTGGAAGAAATAATGAGCAAATTTTAGATAAAAAATTATTTAAAGAAGCCCCAAAGTTTTAAAAATTGTGCGGCCTCTTTGTTTACCATGTGATTTCTTTTATTACAAAATCAAATAGGCTAATTTCTCTTTTGATAAGCTGGTGTTGCCGGAACTGTAAAGCTTTTATCTTTTAGCAACGTTTTTATTTCTTCAATGGCTTTTTCCAATTGCGGATCAATTCCTTTTGCCATCATACCCAGGTCTTCATCTACTGCAATGTCAGGCTCTATACCATGACCTTCCTTGAACCACGTGCCATCAGGATTAAACATTCTGAAAGTAGGAACAGTGATACCGCCGCCATCAATAAGGCCGGGGACTCCACTTATTCCGATGAGGCCGCCCCATGTCCTGTTTCCAATCAAAGGGCCTAAACCTTTTTTACGAAAATAATCAGGGAAGGCATCGCCGCCCGAGCCGCTCCATCCATTTATCAGCATCACCTTCGGGCCAAAGTTTGCGTAAGGTGGCCACGGATTACTGCTCCCATCGCGAATGGCCCAATAGGCTAAGGGCGAGCGGTTGAGCATTTCAATAAAGCGATCAGGAATTTGCCCACCACTGTTAAAACGTTCATCTATTACAAGCGCTTTCTTGTCCCACTGTGCGTTGAACTGCCTCATCAATTCATTCTGCCCGTCAATGCCTGTGCTTGGAACATAGATGTAGCCTGCTTCTCCGTTAGTTTGCTCATCTACTTTTTTCCTGTTATCCTCCACCCAGGCAAGGTATCGCAATCTCCCTTCATCTTTTAATGTATGCACTATGGCCGTTTTTGCTCCTTTGAAGGAAGGCGAAGAATTATAAGTCAGCTCAATTGTTTTATCAGATAATCCCTGAAAAAGAATAAAAGGCTCCTGCTCTGTTGTAAGCGGAACACCATTTACTGCAAGCAAATAGTCGCCTGCCTTTATGTTTACACCCGGCATTTCCAAAGGAGAGCGAACCTCCGCATCCCACGGTGCAGTTTGTATTATCTTTTTGATCTTGTAATAACCACCATCAGGGGCAAAATCCACACCGAGGTAACCAACATTCTGGCTGCTCTCTTTTTCAAGATCGCCTCCGCCCTGGTAAGTATGAGATGCATTCAGTTCGCCTATCATTTCACCGAGGACAAAATTGAGCTCTTCGCGTGTAGTAGCGCCTGTAAGCATTTTGCTGTACTGTTGCCTTACACTATCCCAGTTTACACCATGCATATTAGGATCATAAAAATAGTCCCTCTCCATGCGCCAGGCATCTGTGAGTATTTGCTTCCACTCTTCCATCGGGTTTACCATCATTTGCATATCTGCAACCGCAATGGGCTTTTCAAATTTCTGCGCTTCTTCCGGCTTTATTACGGCGTAAGCTTCACCGCGTTGTACAAGTATTTTTTGCCTGTCGGCAGAAAGCGTGTAGTCGTCAACGTTATCTAAAATGATTTTCTCTTCTTTCTTATCTATATCTTTCTTTTCTAAATCCAATATTTTTAAAGAAGGCTTTCCTTCTTTGTCGTCCTGCACCGGGTATTTCAGGTAAATGAGCTTGCCTTTTATTGAAGAGAGCTTGCCATAATTCCCGGCGGATAGAGGAAGTATTTCCAGGCGTGATTCAATCCCGTCAAAGTCAATTTCAACAGGGCTTACCTTCACCCTTATTTTTTGCGTAGAATCCATTGCCTTCGCGCTTATTTTTTTCACCACAACTTTAGTGATCGGTCCTGATGGTAAAATTTTTACCGTGTCATTTTTAGGAAAGAGAATTGATTGCGTATCCTTTTGCAAAGTGATTGCTGCAAGCTGCGCAGAATTTGCATAAATAAACGAATTGTCTATATCGCTATAGTTAGGAGAAAAAGATTGCGACGTGCGCAGGTAAAGATATTTGCCTTCACTTTCGAACACAGGATCTTCCGCGCTATAAAATCCGCTGGTAACCTGGTGAAGCTGTTTGTTTTTATAATCAAAAATAAAAACAGCGTTGTGCTGGTTATCCAGATCTCGGCTGTAAGTAAGGTACCTGCCATCCGGTGACCAGCTACACGCGAAATTTTCCAGCGACGAATGTAAAAAATGCAACGCATGATCCACCTCAATCGTATTGCCTGATTCTGCGTCCACTATTTTTATTTTCATCGCCTTATCAATAAAGGCAATTTTTTTACTATCCGGTGACCAGAACAGATTATACCGAAATCCAGCTCCGTAGTTAGTAAGCTTGCGTGGTTTATTTTCATCGTAAGGTGTGATGTATAATTCGTACTCTCCCGATTTGTCGCACCAGTAAGCAATACTTTTGCCATCGGGCGACCAGGCAGGATAGCGCTCAGCCGTACCCGAAGAATTGGTGAGGTCTTTTACAAACCCCTTTTCAGCAGGCAGTGAAAAAATATCTCCGCGGGCTTCCATTACTACCCGGTTACCATCAGGACTTAACCCTGCATGTTGAATAAGTTTATCAACCTTCTCCAATTTTGGTTTTAATGATGCTTTATCACTTACCAAAGAAACTTTTACTTCGGTCATTTTCTTAGCAGAAAAATTATAGAGATAAAGATTTCCACCTGCCTCAAACACAATATCATCAGGCCCCGCAGAAGGAAAATGAATATCGTAAT
>JBDTVF010000213.1:0-5468 GCA_040007325.1 Ginsengibacter sp.
CTCATTGTATAGGTATTACCTTTTCTTTCGAGCTGGATAATATTGGCTTTCGTCAGTTTTGATTTGATCTCTTCTGTTTGCGCACCTTCTGTTCTCCTGAATTGTAAGGACGTTAAGCCATCACCATGCACTACAGCATTCACGTGCGGCGATTTTCCGTCAAGTGTTTTACGCACCATCCAGCCAACCTTGCGATGGTAATTGACCCAGCTTCCCAAAAACTCTGCTTTGGTATACAATATAAAATCTCCTTTCATCTTTTTCCACACAAACTGAAACTCATCATGATCGCCCCAGATATTATAGCCGGCGCCTGTAATAACATATTGGCCTGTCTGCGGAATAAAAGTTGCAGAGCCAGGTTTTACATCTGTTCCTACATCGGTATGGCCATCAAAAATTCCCAGTTTTTGCTGGGCGATTGTCGAAGCCCATGGTTGCAGCAGAAAAATAATACCAAGCAAAAACGGCAGGTAGTTTCTTCCTGCATGTGGGCGGTGGAAACAGCGTCCACCGCGGTCCGCAGTGATTGGTGTCCGCACCAACCAGCAACAAATTATCACAAGTAAATTTGGCAGGTAGTTTCTTTTCATGATGGTGTTTTTGATGAATGGTCTTTGAAATACAAGCGTTGAGAAGGCAATCATTTTTTCAGAAAAAATTTCGCGTAAAATATCTACATACAATAGTAAGATAAGAATAAACATTACATCAATTTTCAAATATTTATTCAGTTGGTGTTTGAGAAAAAAGTTAAGGATCTCTCCGAAACAAATCTGTTTGATTTTCTGCTCGAATTTTCGTCATCTAATATGATGAGAGGGAATTTGCTGTAATTAAACCCTCAGAATTTAATGCAAAGGAAACCGCATTTGATTTAGTTAAGTATAAGAACAAAAGTGACACAACCGGATATGAACTTTGGATTATTAAAAATGAATTGAACGAACTCACAGGCAACAGCCAAAACATCAACACTGTTGCTGCAAGCAGGGCTTTCATGTTGAAACATTAGCATTCTCTTTTTATTATCCCGGAAATTTTTCCTTCGCAGCGAAAGAACAAAAAACAAAATGTACCAATGATGGAAAGTAACCAGATAATTATTAAGCTAAGTAAAGATGAAGCATTGGTTTTGTTTAAATTTCTTTCAAGATTTAACGAGAATGACAATAAGGAAGTGTTTCAAGACCAGGCGGAAGAAAAAGCACTTTGGATAATTGAAGGAGAGCTGCAGAAAATATTAGTTGAACCTTTTATGCCAAACTATCAAGACATTACTAAAGAAGCAAGAAATATAATTCGTGATGCTGATGTTCATTAAACATCTATTCCTCACATGATGTTCTATGGGCTACTACGCCTCATAAGCGGTAGGCTTGTAAACTTTAAATCAAAACTACTTCATCCAAATAAATAAAAGGGCAACCGCGGAGAAAGGAGAAGCAGAGGTAACGCAGAGTCGCTTTCTTCCTCTGCGTAAACTCCATTGACTTTGTTTCTCTGCGGTAAAGAAAATAAATAGAAGACATAATCACTTTTTACTCGTCGGCAGTTGCCAGCAGCAGCTTTTTCGCAAAGTGCTATTTATATTGCAAATCTTGTCCCGGAAGAAAGTTCAACTGAATTTTCAATAGGGCATCTTGTGAATACCGACAAAGAAGTTGATAAGATAATGGAACAAGTCCAAAGAGCAGGAGCAATAATTATTAAACCTGCACAAAAAACATTTTGGGGGCGGCTATGCTGGATATTTCAAGGACATCGATTGTCACCTTTGGAAAATTGCTCTCAACCCGGCATTGGCAGTTGATTAAGAAAACATCCCTATAAAGACTACCTCCAAAATAATGGCAAAAGGCAACTAAGGTTTTGTTTGAGAATACAATCCGGGCGTTATATATTTATGTACCAACACCAACCTTAGCGTGAATATGCAGACATTCAAAATCAGGCAGGACGGGTTCAAAGAAATCAAAAAGCAAATGCTTATTCGGACAATTCCAATTATGCTTATTGCCGGAACCTTTGGAATTTTAATTAGCTCAATAAATTCGAAAGACAAAGCGACAGACGTAAATGTTATGCCATTTGTAATTCCTTTAATTGCCGTATCGATTGGGATTGGACTTTATCGTGGTATGAACCGGCAAAAAGCTTTGTTTGACAGCTATACCCTCACAATTACAAACAACTTAATTACCAGGGAACAACTCAACACACCGACAATTTCAATATACTTTAATGAGATTAAAGAAATAGTCAAAAATAAAAATGGCAGCTTTATTATCAAAGGGAGAGACGCAACTGACCTGATAGGAATTCCGTCACAAATTGACAACTATGCTCAACTTGAAACAACCTTACAGAACATACAACCAATAGCAGTAAAAGATAAAATTTCCTTTTTGCAGAAGTATCAAAGTTTGTCCGGACTGTTGGTTCTTGGACTTATGTTTTGTGTTTATACTGTCAACAACAAAATTGTAGTTGCGTTGACCGGGATAGCATTGGTCGCGTTAACGATTTGGAGTTTCATAAAAATTCGTGCAAATAAAAATGTTGACAGTAAAACTAAAAAAAGTCTATGGTGGATTTTTATTGTTTTAGCATCTGTGATTCTTGTTATGATTTTCAAATTAACAGGAATTGCCGATATGCAAAGACATTAGTGTGGAAAGGGGCGCTTGATTTGCTTATTAAATAAAAACTATTACAGAATTTAGAATATTTAGAATTTAAACACAACGTATTCAAGTCACTTTAGATTCCTGCTATTGCGGTATCCCGGAATTGCTTACAAAAGCAATATGCCTACTGTCCGATGACCATGAGTTTACATTAATCGTTCCCTGTCCTCCATATAAGTAAGCGATGACTCTTGGTGCACCACCGGCAACAGGCATCAGGTTTAGTGTAACCTTTTTATATGATGGATGGCCATTGGGTTCTATGTCGTTAGAAAAAGAAATATACACCATCCATTTGCCATCGGGCGATATGTGCGGAAACCAGTTATGGCGCTCATCAAAAGTAAGCTGCTCCTGCCCCGTACCATCAGGCTTCATACGCCATATCTGCATTGTCCCCGTAGGATTGGCATTGTAGTAAATATATTTTCCATCAGGTGAGTATTCGCATCCATCCACATGTCCCGTTGTGTTTTTCGTAAGAGCAATTTCTTTTCCATTACTTGCTGACACCTTATAAAGATTATAAATAGTGCTGCCATTTCGCTGAGCGACAATTGCGACGTCTTTACCACCTGGCGCCCACCCGTGCCAGTAAGACGGCGTTTCTTCAGTGAGTAATTTTGGCTCACCGCCGGTTAATGGTAAAACATATACTGATGAGCCACCGCCCGGTTTACCTTGCCGCGAATTACTTATCGCCAGCATCTTGCCATCGAAAGAAATACCATGATCATTATTAATACGATCAGCAGACCCGGTATTTAATTTTTCAGGGGTGCCGCCCTCTACAGGAATTGTATATAAGGAACCACCTTCATTAAACAAAAGCTTTTTACCATCGGGCATATAGTTTGGTGCTTCAAACTTTCCTTTTGATTCATGTATTACTTTTCTATCTCCTGTAAATACATCCATTATTTCCATGCGGCAACCAAGTACACCCTGCACCGCTGTCGCTTTTATTTGCGGATTGGGCTGGTATTTATTATTAACCGGCCTATCGATGCGCACATTCCACATACGTGCCTCTTCCGTTTTATCCGAATCATGCGAACATATATATAGACCTACGAACACGGAATCTTTCATCGCATACATATCAGTAGATCCAACATCCTGTAGAGGTTCGCCCCAATTGGCAACACGCATTGTAATGATCTTGCCGCTTCGCTCTAATTGCACTGTTTGAAAGATCACCTTTTTAGCAAAGAAAATTTCTTCCTGCGGATCTCTCATATAAGCACCACGCAAAGGTCGCCATTGCAACACGGCAAGGCCGTCACCATGAGTAACTGCATTGTAGCTCGCAGCACCTTCATCGAGCGATTCTCTTATCATCCACCCAATCTTTCTATGTCCATTTCCTTTTTCACCTAAAAAAGCAAAATTGGCAGTAAGCAGAAAATCACCATCGATCTTTTTATATAGATATTGAAATTCATCCCGATTAAACCAGATATTCGAGCCGCCTCCTTTCATTTGATAAACCTGGCTGGCAGCATCATAACTTGTTGAGCCGGGCATTTTAGGATTGCCTATATCGGCTGCGCCATCAAAAATGCCAAGAGGGCCATTCTGGCCGGCGCAAATAGCAACTATGAAAAAGAAAAAAACGAGGGATAAAAACTTCATGAGAATAATTTAGCGGTAATTAGAAAAGCAATCATTGAATTGTGAAAGGGAGCTCAAATGTAAAAGAGAAATAAAGAAGATCAATATTATTTACTACATCAATACTGCATCTGTCTAATAGAAGATAGATTTTTAATCCCGTCAATACCACACAATTGAAAGATAGTACCCCAATTATATTAAAAAACCCGCTTTCACGGGGGTCATTTTTAAAACCAAAACTATTTAAGATTATTTGTGGGTGAAAAGATTATCCACAAATTGTTGTTCGAAGTGCTCAACAGGATCGCCCTGTATGTTGTGATAGATAGCGCTTATGAAAATAGATTTCGAAGCGCTCACAATTGCAAAGAGTAAGAATAAGCCTGCCACCGCAAGGACGAGTCCTGCAAAAGGATGAACAAAATAGGCCAGCAAGAATGCCGGAACTGATATAGCAAGTATCCCAAGTAATAGTATAAGGCCGAAGCTGAAACTTGCACCAATCCTTTCGCCCCATTTTTGTTTCATCATCTCTGCAGAACGCTTAAAGGCATCGATCGGCCCGACATTTTCATAAGCAATGATCGGCACTACAAAAAAGGTAGCGATGCTCCATACAATCCCAATAATACCGGTAATGATTTTACCCAAAGAACCCAGGTTTTCTTGTAAGATTTTTAGTAATGCCCCGATGGTTCCTGCAAACAATGCCCATGAAAAAATTGCGCCGATACGGCTAAAGCTAAAATCAAGACCCTGCCTTACGCTCACTTTTTCACCACGGAAATATAAGGTGGTACAATGTATAAGTGCCGTATTGAAATAAACAAGGATGAAATAGTTGATGATGTAAAAAAGAAAAATTACAGAATAACTTTCTATCGAATTGGGCCGCGCAACATTATCGCTATCCCAGCCGGCACCCGCCAATATCACTAATACGAACGATCCAATCAACATTAAAATTGACAGGCCGGAAAGTATCGGGAAAATGATAAGCTGCTTATTGGCTTTTAAAACTTTTAAACTGTTCAATGAAATTTGCCATCCGTTGGATAGCCTCGTGAAGATACTCATAGGTAATTTTGGTTTACTTTTTACAATCGTAAATATAATTTCCGGGTTTGAAATTTTATAGCATTGTGAATAATTTATTTTTTT
>JBDTVF010000214.1:0-5433 GCA_040007325.1 Ginsengibacter sp.
GCGGAAAAAATAATTGCTGTTGCCCGGCGGTTGTTTTTCCATTCACTGTAATCCGCTACATCGGCGATCATTGCCCATAACAATGGAATGGTTAAGCCATAAAAGAAACCGTGTAGTATTTGCGACGCGAACATTAACCCAACCGATTGCGGCGGAAAAAAAATAAAAGCAAGGATGAATAATGTTGATATGAAAAGGCAAACGCCGAATACATCACGCTTGCCATACTTATCTGCAAATCGTTTAGACAGCGTGATACCAAAGATCATGAAGATGATGCCTCCGGCGTTAAACAAACCAAAGCCTGCGGAAACGGGGTCTTCACCAAAAAAATTGAGACCGATGTTAGAGAGAAAATGAACAATTGGCCTTACAAAAGTGGTGATGCTTTCACGATCTACATAGTTATTGAAGTAGTACACATATGAGCCACCTTTCATCGCAAGTGTGATAAACACGAGCGTTGTGAGCACCAGCATAATAATCCAGGGCTTGTTTTTAAAGAGGTCGCCAAGGTCTTCTTTTAAACTTGATTTCTGTTCGGGCTTTGGAATAATACGTTCCCTGGTTGTAAAAAAAGTGATCAGCAACATAACTGTGCCGATGATAGCAAGCCATGTCATTACTTTTTCAATGCCTACAGCTTTATCGCCACCACCTGCACTTTCAATAATGGCCAGCATAAAAACCTGCACGAAGAACTGCGCGAACATGACCGCCACAAAGCGATAGGAAGATAGAGAATTTCTTTCTTTCATATCACCGGTTATAACTCCGCTTAATGCTGAATAGGGTAGATTATTGGCAGCATATAACAGCAGCAATAATGTGTAAGTAACAACAGCATAGATCACTTTTCCTTTGTATGCAAAATGAGGGGTACTAAAGGCAAGCAACGCAATTACGCCAAGTGGAATAGCGGTAAATAAAATCCATGGACGAAACTTACCCCATCTGGAATTTGTTCTGTCTGCCAATGCACCGATAATTGGGTTAAAGCCGAATGCGGCAACAAGGCCAACAGAAAGAATCAGCACCGAAGCATGTTCTGTTTTAAGACCGTAAATGTCGGTGTAAAAATACGCGAGGTAGGTAACCAATGTTTGAAACACGAGGTTGGCCGCGAGGTCACCCAGGCTATATCCAACCTTTTCAAGCACTGATAATTTTTGAGGAGCTGCATTCAGTTTTACAGCATTCGCTGCACCTGTTTTTTCTTCCGGTAAGGATAGTTCCTCGCTACTCATATAATTTGTCTCATTTGTGTTGATGAATAATTTTTATCATTGTTTTTCTTTTGTTGCAATAACATTATAGAATGCAGATTTTGGTTGAAAATTTCTATCAAACAATAAAGGATAATTGGTCCGGCCGCGAATAGGCCATCCATTCAACCATGATTGACCATCGTTCACGCCCCAAAATGTAACACGGCTCACATTCTTTTTATATTTCATAAAAAGGCTGAATAAATCAGCATACGCCTTTGCCTGCGTTTGTGCAACAGAGTCAGGTAAGCCGTTTGTATAAGGATTCATAGTTGAATCACCTTTTGCAGTCGCGCTTACATCAGCGGTTGTATTATCCCATGGGTTCGGAAGCACACCTAAATCAAGTTCCGTAAACATTACTTCAATGCCTAATGCAGAAAATTCTTTAATACTTTCTTCTATGTCTGCCATGGAAACTTTGTTTGCTTTCCAGTGGCCCTGTATGCCCACGCCATCAATTCGTACACCTGCTGCCTGTATCTTTTTGATCAAAGCAATAGCGCCTGCACGTTTTGCAGGTTGCTCAATATTGTAGTCATTGTAATAAAGCTTTGTATTAGGCGCTGCTTTTTCCGCGAGACGAAATGCATCAACGACATAATCAGGACCGAGTTTTTGCAAAAAGATGGAATTGCGTAATGTGCCATCTTCATTTAATGCTTCGTTCACTACATCCCACGAATACACTTTGCCATCATAACGGCTGGCAACGGTTGTAATATGATTGTTAAAATATTCCTTCACAGAATCTGCGTTTTGCATGTGATGCATAAATGCGGGCAGTTGGCTATGCCAGATAAGGGTGTGGGCATTTACTTTCAGGTTGTTTTTCTTTGCGTAAGCAACCAGTTTATCTGCAAGATCAAAATCATATTTATGCCAGCCCGGTTGTATAATTTCCGCTTTCATAATATTCTCCGGAGTTACAGCATTAAACTGTTGTGCAATTACCCTTGCCGAGGCTGTGTCCTTCTCTTCTATCTGCGGTGTATTTATGGCAGTGCCAATCAAAAAATCATTTTTAAATGTTTCTTTTAAAGAAGGTATTTGCTTCGATACTTTTTTACTGTCTCCGCAACCAGCCAATAATATTATTGCAACAGGAATAATGATGGATAATTTTTTTACCATGAGTTAGTTGATTTTAACCCGGAAATATCGAAGATTCTTGCTGCTAAAGTTTTGGATGACCCATAACAAGAATTATAATTTTCTTTTTAAATAGCAAGCAATCTAAGTGACATAGTCTCCCGAATTGATGAAACGGAAAGCAACGTTACAAAATAATTGTAACCGATTACATAAATTGTTAGTTTTAAGCAATATAACGAATGCTGGTTGTAGATTGGAACGCGAAAGGGTAATTTCAAAATTCTATCGTGAATATCTCATCATCATTTCATCTGCAATTATATGCTGCCTTGGATATGCCCGGCAATACAATAACTTTAAAGTGTCTGTTCACTGTCGCGCTTATTAAGTAAGGCAAATAAGCGACAGCTTTAACAATGACGTAATGGATAGCACAGCCGATAATAAAACAAATAATGAAAAAATATCTTATCAGCATTTTTTGGGGTGCACTGTGTTTTGCTTTTACATCAGCCATCGCTCAAACCAACGCAAATAAAGTTGCTATCACAGCTAAAAATCGCAACAATAATTTGGTTTTGAAGGATGTTTATAAAAATGCTTTTCTAATTGGTACAGCAGTGACACCGGCAATAACTTCCGGATCAGATAAAGCATCAAAGGAGATTGTTCTAAAGCATTTCAATTCAATAACGGCTGAAAATGTAATGAAGGCTGCATTGATAAATCCGAAACCGGGTGTATATAATTATGGCCCTGCCGATGATTATGTTGCCTTCGGTGAGGAAAATAAAATGTTTATTATGGGGCATACACTCGTATGGCACAATCAATGTCCCGACTGGTTTTTTATCAATGCTGCCGGAAAGCCCAATACAAAAGAAGAACAGATAGAAAGACTAAGGTCGCACATTGAAGCTGTTGCAGGCAGGTACGCCGGTCGCGTAAATGCGTGGGATGTGGTGAACGAGGTAATAGATAATGATGGCAGTTACCGGCATACCAGTTGGGTAAATGCTGTCGGTAATGGCGATACACTGGTAAAGTATGCCTTTTTGTTTGCAGCAAAATATGCACCCAATGCAGAATTATATTACAACGACTTTAATGCCTGGCGTCCTTCGAAGAGAGATGGTATTGTGCGGCTCGTTAAAATGTTGCAGAAAGAAGGTATTCGCATAGATGGCGTGGGCATGCAAGGCCATTGGGGTTTAGATTATCCGAAAACGAAATATATTGAAGATGCAATTGACGCGTACGCGGCTTGTGGCGTAAAAGTTATGATTACCGAACTTGATGTGGACGTCTTACCGCTTACAAGAGAAGGCCAGATCATTGGCCAGGGTATGGCAGATAAACAATTTCAACTGGAAGAATTCAAAGAATTTCTTGATCCATACCGAAAAGGGTTACCCGATAGTATGCAAACCCTGCTGGCAAAAAGGTATGCTGAATTGTTTTCAATTTTTTATAGACGTAAAGATAAAATAGCAAGGGTTACTTTTTGGGGTGTCCACGACGGAATGAGTTGGAAGAATGATTATCCCATACCCGGCAGAACAAACTACCCATCGTTATGGGACAGACAACTCCGGCCCAAGGCTGCATTAAATGCAGTATTAACAGTGCCGGGAAAGTTAAAACATTGAAACAATACCTTTAGTTTTTTTAATAAAAACAAACATTGCAAATGATAAACCTGAAAAATTTATTCTTAGCCGTTAGTACGGTGGCTTTTCCGATGTTTTTTTCAGTGGTTGCTGCACAGGTAAACCGGGCACATAACCCCATCATCTTTGCCGACGTTCCTGATGAGTCGATCGTAAGAGTTGGCGGCACCTACTATATGAGCAGCACAACGATGCACATGAGTCCGGGCGTGCCCATAATGAAATCAAATGACCTGGTGAATTGGAAAATTGTAAACTATGCTTACGATACATTGGCGAACATCGACGAACTAAATCTCATCAACGGCAAAAGCTCGTACGGCCGGGGTTCCTGGGCAAGTTGCATCCGTTATCATAACGGTCTTTTTTACGTTACCACTTTTGCACAAACAACCGGCAAAACTTATATTTTTTCAACAAAAGATATAGAAAAAGGACCCTGGAAAGAGGTGTCCTTCAAGCCTGCTTATCATGATAATTCTTTGTTTTTTGACGATGACGGAAGGGTGTATTTAATTTACGGCAATGGCAAACTCAACATGATAGAACTGGAGCCTGATGCATCGGGCGTGAAAGCTGGCGGCGTAAACCAGGTACTTATCGAAAATGCCAGCGCACCTGCCGGTAATAATATTGGCCTTGGCGCAGAAGGTTCCCAATTGTTTAAAGTAAATGGCAAATACTACCTTTTCAACATCACCTGGCCGAGAGGCGGCATGCGCATAGTGGTTATTCACCGGGCCGATAAAATTACCGGCCCCTGGGAAGGTAAGGTTGGCTTACAGGATCTCGGTGTAGCCCAGGGTGGTTTGATTGACACGCCCGACGGTACATGGTATTGCTACCTGTTCCGGGATTTTGGCGCTGTGGGCCGCATTCCATATCTCGTTCCTGTTAAATGGGAAGATGGCTGGCCATTGTTAGGTGTTGAAGGTAAAGTACCTGAAACACTGAATTTACCCGCAAACAAAAGTTTAATCCCGGGCATTGTTGCATCGGATGAATTTAACCGAAAGAAAAAACAGGCTGCGTTGCCGTTAGTATGGCAATGGAACCACAATCCCGATAACAGCTTATGGTCTGTGACTGAAAGACAAGGTTACCTGCGATTGAAGACAGGCAGGATCGATACTTCTTTTTTGTTGGCAAGAAATACACTTACGCAACGTACGTTCGGCCCCGTGTGTTCAGGTATTGCTGCGCTCGATATTTCAGGTATGAAAGAAGGCGATTTTGCAGGATTTGCCTTACTGCAAAAAAAATATGGCTTGATAGGAATAAAATTTGAAAACGGCACAAAAAA
The DNA here is from genome assembly GCA_040007325.1 of Ginsengibacter sp. Classification (GTDB taxonomy): domain Bacteria; phylum Bacteroidota; class Bacteroidia; order Chitinophagales; family Chitinophagaceae; genus Ginsengibacter. The sequence continues at coordinate 5,337 of JBDTVF010000214.1, forward strand.
AATTCTAATGGTCAGTGCTGTTTCCGGACAGCCGGTTGATATTGACTCCATCTCACTTACACAAAAAAGAATTTACCTCAAAGCCGAATGTGATTTC
>JBDTVF010000215.1:0-5422 GCA_040007325.1 Ginsengibacter sp.
TCGAGTTCCTGCGAAATATAGTTTTGAAATTCTTCGAGGTCAGATGCATTTACTTTTTTAAAATTCGCGTTATTCTCACTTAGATCAATATGTGTTAAGGCCTCAATATTCTTTTCGAAATGGACAACGGGCAAGTATTCTTTTGCGTGAGCTTTTAATTTACGGAGAAATTCATCATCAACTTCTATCATTTTGCGAACGAGATTTATTGGCTTTCTGAAAGTCTTGCTTCGGCTTCATATTTATTATTGTAGTAGCCATGCCTGTAGCTTTCCCATAGATATTTTAAGATAAAACTGATATAGCCATACTGCTGAAATTGCCTTATGTGGCAAACCTCATGCTTTACCCATTTTTCATTCCTCAAAAAATCTTCCTTAGTTACATTATGAAGATTAATGGTTTTCCCGAGCACAATAGCTACGTTATCAGCGTTAAGTTTTGCTGCAGCAAGCCTGGCAATCCAGGAATTTTCCCTGATGCGAATATTTTTTAGATCTATGTCGACTTCATTGTTAGTTACATCGCGTCCCATGCTTTGATGATTTCTTCTGAGTGATTTTTTGATCTTGGCTTTTTAAAGATTTTTACGACCTTACCGCTTTCATTGATAAGAAAAGTCGTTCGATGCAGACCCATATATTTTCGGCCGTATAAATTTTTTTCGCCCCATACCCCATATTTATCTATAATTTTCTTATCAGGATCTGCAATTAGGGTGAAAGGCAAATCATATTTCTGCTCAAACTTTTTGTGTTTCTTTTCATCATCGGGGCTTACACCTAAAATAACATAGCCACGCTTTTTCAATACTGCATAGTTATCTCTTAAGTTACATGCTTCCACAGTACAAGTGGGCGTGTCATCTTCAGGATAAAAATAAAGCACCACTTTTTTTCCTTTAAAATCTTTTAGGGCAACCGGGTTGCCATTTTGGTCTTTAGATTTGAAATCAGGAGCTTTATCTCCTTCCTGTAATGTTATCATATTTTTATCTTGTAAAGTGAAGAATTTTTTCAGTCGAGTTGCCGGCGATATCTTGAACTGTTACTACCAATTGATGATTGCCCGGTGGGCATTTTTCATCAAAATGATAGATGAAAGATTTTCCTTTATCATTTGTAAATCGCAACCAACTCCCATCGAGTTCAGCCTTGAAATTGACGATTTCATCATTATCATCTTTTGGCACAAAAATAATTCGTGTTGCCTTTGAAAGATTTGCATTGTCACCGAAACCGCCGCCGATTACTGGTGCGGCATCATCAGCTATCAATTCAAAGTTTCCAAATTCACGAAATTTAGCGGTGTACCATTCACCATTTCGTTCTGCCTTTACCACATCGGTTTTACCTCCCCATTGTCGCTCCATTAGCATCTTGTCCTGTAATTCAACCGGCACCGCTTTATCTACCTTTATCCGGATCGTATAATAATTCTGCACAGGTACTAATCCTGATTCAATTGAAAAAATATCTGAAAAGGCGTTTGGCGAGTTAGAAGGCTTCTGCGATTGCACGAAAGAAACCGAATCATAGAGAGCAGATGGGCTTAGGAGCACCTGCAAATTTTCGCTTTCAAAAATATTTACAAAACCCGGGTGAAATTCCTGCTGGTTGCGATATGACGCAGAATCATATTCATCGCCATGTTCTTGTATAATACCCTTCTTTATTTTAAAATTTAAAGTAGAAGTATTGCCGTAGGTGTCTTTTACAACAATGGACACCTGGTGCACACTATCATCCACCAATTCGATCACGCCATCGCCCGCTATATCATGATAAACGCTGTTTTCCGGGTAGCCCGGCAACCTGGATAAATGTTCGATATAAGGGCCGCCTGCTGCACGGGTTTTATAATCGATGTGCGCATTAACGTACCTCGTTTCGTCATAACTTACGCTATCGAGTTCAAACCCAACAATAGGTTGCTGATCAAGATAAAGTACGGCTTGATAAATACCATTTGGATTGGAGGAGCCTGATACTTTATCATTTGCTGAAATGCCAAAGCTTATTTTATCAGTATTTATAGGTATCACCGGTGTTGTAGTTGTATAGCCTCCCCTCACTTTTTTTAACCCGAATAATTTTGGTGATTGACTATAAAGACTCCTGCATCTATCGTACATGGCTAACCGAATGATAGTAGGGGGCACATTATCAGCAATAGGGAAACCAAATAATAACGGGTTCAATACCTTATCTGTTTTTGTATCTCTTATTTCAAAATGACAATGGGGTCCTTGCGAACCACCTGTATTACCACTCTTTGCAATGAACTGACCCTTTTTTACGGGAAACATTCCGGGAGGAATATCGAGATATACTTTCCACGATTGTTGTTTGTACTGTTGCTCCTTTACATATTCTTCAAGTTCAGGAAAAAATGAATTTAAATGTCCATATAATGTGGTGAGGCCATTAGGATGGTTGATGTAAATCGCCTGACCAAAACCGTAAGGCTCTACCCTTACATGTGCTACATAACCGTCTGCAGCGGCTTTCACGGTTTTGTTCACCGCCTGGTCCGTGCGACAATCCAGTCCCATATGATAATGATTTGGGCGAAGTTCACCGAAATTTGCCGCAAGGCCTATCTTCGCTTCTATAGGATAAATGAAATAATCTTGCGGATAATTTTTCGCAGGGAAGACCTGGCTGTTAGCACTTAAAGAGAAAAATAAAAAAACAAAAAACAGGAACGGTTTATGTATGATGTTCCTGATAGGAAAATACAGATTCATATAATTACAAAATAACGGCTAAAAAATTTAAATCTAAATAACATGAAGTCATCTACAGTCTCAGCAATTATTCTAGGAGCATCAATTGGCGTGGCGCTTTTAAAATTTTATAGCATGCCCAAGGAAGATAGAGACGCTTTTTTTGACGGGCTAAAAAAGCAGACAGATTTTTTGCTCGATAACGCAGAAGAAACTGTGGAAAAAGTGGAACGTTTTATGGGCGAAATGAAGAATAAGAACGAAAAGGCATGGGTCGAAAAGGCATACGTTATGAGAAAAATGTTCAAGGACTTATATGGGACTAATGAAGGTTATAAAGTATAACAATTATCCAGGCCCAACAAAAAAAGCAGGCAATCTACAAGGTGCCTGCTTTTTGTTTAAAACAAATAGTTCTATTAATCTTTCTTGAGTACCACTATTAATGCATAAATAATACCTGGTAACAAAAACAAAAGCGTCAATATTAAGTCAAGCCAAAACTTATTATTTATCTCTCCTTCATGAAGATAAACTGCCAATGGCGGCAATAATATTGCAAGAATCACCAGCAAAACCTGGTTGGTAGACGGCTCACTACCGGCTTTCTTTTCTGCTTTAATTTTTTTCAGCTCGACCTTGGCCTCTTTTACCCTTAGCCTTCTTTCTTTTCTTGAAAGATGCATATACTCTGATAATGCCGATGAAACTGTTTTAGAATCAGGTGATCCGGGATTTTCAATGGAAGCATTTACAGGGATTACAAAGGCAGCCATCGAGGTGTCAATGCTGGTTGTCAAAACGATAATCGCAAGACATACTGTTAGAATTTTTTTCATTAGTTTTTATATTTTGTTAAAAATATGTAAAGAAATTATTGTACCAATTATCCATTTCCATCATGAGGGCAAATATTCAAGTTTTATAGGCTTCTCTCAACATTTACTTTTATTTTCGCGCAGTTTAAAATATTGAGATGCCAAGAGATCATTCCATTAAATCAGTTTTAATCATTGGCTCGGGTCCAATAATCATCGGCCAGGCATGCGAATTCGATTATGCGGGAACACAGGCGGCCCGTAGTCTTCGCGAAGAAGGCATCGAGGTAATACTCATAAACAGCAATCCTGCTACGATTATGACTGACCCTATCACTGCCGATAAAGTCTACCTGCTGCCACTCACGATAGAAAGTATTGAACAAATTCTCCAGGAAAATAACATAGATGCTGTTTTACCCACGATGGGGGGACAAACTGCCCTGAATCTTTGTAAAGAAGGTGATGAACTTGGCGTATGGGAGAAGTACAATATAAGGTTGATAGGTGTTGATATAAAGGCAATTGATAAGGCTGAAGACAGGGAAAAATTCAGGCAGTGGATGATACAGATTGGCGTTGCTGTTGCTCCTGCAAAGACTGCGAATTCATTTCTTGAGGGTAAAGAGTTTGCACAGGACATAGGATTTCCGCTTGTGATAAGGCCTTCGTTTACCCTCGGTGGTACCGGGGGAAGTTTCGTTCATTCAAAAGATGAACTTGATGAAGCGCTCAATCGCGGTCTTACTGCTTCACCCATGCATGAAGTATTGGTTGAAAAAGCCATGCTGGGATGGAAGGAATTTGAGTTGGAACTCTTGCGCGATGACAATGATAATGTCGTTATCATATGCACCGTGGAAAATTTTGATCCGATGGGCGTGCATACCGGGGATTCCATCACCGTGGCACCTGCAATGACTTTAAGCGATACGGCCTTTCAAAATATGCGCAATACTGCCATATTGATGATGAGAGATCTTGGAAATTTTGCCGGAGGCTGCAATGTACAATTCGCCTTGAATCCGCAAACCGAAGATATCATCGCAATTGAGATAAACCCACGTGTAAGCCGTTCATCTGCGCTTGCAAGTAAAGCAACAGGCTATCCTATTGCTAAAATTGCCGCAAAACTTGCAATAGGCTTTACGCTGGATGAACTAAAGAACCAGATCACTAGAACGACGTCTGCTTATTTTGAACCTGCTCTCGATTATGTAATCGTAAAAATTCCACGTTGGAATTTTGATAAGTTTAAAGGCGCTGATGATACACTCGGACTTCAAATGAAATCGGTGGGTGAAGTGATGGCAATAGGAAGAAGTTTTGCGGAAGCAATACAAAAGGGATGTCAGAGCCTTGAGAATGAAGCGGTGGGATTAGGCTATTATGGTAAGAGCCTGATGTATGCTGAAGAAGTAATTGAATATTTAAAAGTACCCAAATGGGACCGAATCTTTAGAATAAAAGATGCACTTATGATAGGAGTGAGTGTGCGCCGCATTTGTGAATCTACAGGAATTGACAGGTGGTTTATTTATCAAATTCAAAAAATATGTGAGTGCGAAAAGGTAATTGCGAACACTACACTTGAAGATATTACGCCCGAACTTTTGAAGAAGGCCAAACATCTCGGTTTTGGTGATGAGCAGATTGCCAGGATCCTGAAAGACGGCAGCACTGATGAAGATATTTATGCAAAGAGAAAAGAGTTTGGCATTACAAGGGTTTACAAAATGGTAGATACATGCAGCGCAGAGTTTGAGGCGAAAACACCTTATTTCTACAGCACATTTGAATAAGAGATATTTTTAAAAACCGAAATGAAATCTGAAATTATTCACAACGAATCGATCCCTTCTTCTAAAAAGAAAAT
>JBDTVF010000216.1:0-5416 GCA_040007325.1 Ginsengibacter sp.
TAATTAAGCATTAGGTTCGGAACCGGACATCTTCTTCCATTCAATAATGCTGTGGCAAATTAGTTCCCCTTTTTCAGGAGGGGTTGGGTTGAGGCCCCAACAAAGACGATTGCAATTGATCGTCTTTTTCATCAACGATATGTTTGGTAAGGTAGTTCCTTTTCCTCTGATGAAAGCCTGGCCGCTTAACCGGGAGGTGGATTGGAAGCGCCCTACCCCGGCATCCTCGTAATATATTTTTCCATTTGTTTTACCTGGTCTACAATCTGCGGCGTAGTTGGCTTGCAAGCTTTTACTTTTCTAAAGTATTCTTTGGCTGCCCGAAACTCCCGTTTATTGATCATAATAGAAGATAATTGTAAATAAGCCGCTGCTTCATTTTCTTTATCAGGAAGGCCTGAGCGAATTGCCTGGCGAATGTATTTCTCTGCTTCTCTTATATTTCCTTTTTGCATGGAAAGCATTCCTAACTGAAGTTGATTGGCTCCTTCAGCTTCTTTCATCGGCATACCAAGGCTCAGGCTTTTTTTCATGTGTGCTTCAGCACTTACATAATCTTCATTTACCATCGCAAGGTTTCCTTTCAAAGTAAAATACACTGAGCGCACAGGCTTAATCAACAAAGCTGGAAACCAGATTGAATCAATTACTTTTTGCGCACCCACCATATCGCCGGCTTCCATATAACCCTGTATCAATCGCATTGGGCCGAAAAGAAAATGTCCTACTACCAATACCAGGGCAATAAAATATAAAATAAATGATGGCCAAAAACTGGTTTCAATATTTACAACAATAGCCAGCAGCAGGAAGAAAACACCCAGCAGCAGGCGGTATTTGATAATGACATTCAGTATCTTCATAATCGTTCAATTTCACTGCGGATTGTATAAATCCCTCGTAAAAAATTTCTTTTTTGAGCAGGCAAAATTAATTCATTAGTGCAAACAACACTGCTTTTTGTTTAAGTGTAACTTGTCTTCATTGTAATAAAGGATTATAAAAATTTCACCTTTGAAAATCATATTTTGAAATAAATTATTTGACATGGGTTGTTATGAATTTAAGGGGATAAAACCTGTGGTAGATAAAAGTTCCTTTATTCATCCGTTGGCTGCAGTTACCGGTAATGTAATTATTGGTAAAAATGTTTACATAGGTCCCGGTGCTGCTTTGCGTGGCGATTTTGGTAAAATCATAATTGAAGACGGTTGCAACGTGCAGGAGAATTGTACGATTCATATGTTTCCGGGAGTAACAGTTACTTTAAAAACAAATGCTCATATAGGTCACGGCGCAGTCATTCATGGAGCGACCATTGGCAGAAATTGTCTTATCGGGATGAATGCTGTAATAATGGACAATGTTGATCTTGGCGATGAATGTATTGTCGGTGCATTGAGTTTTATAAAAGCTGATGAAAAAATTCCTGCACGAAGCGTCGTTGTTGGCAATCCTGCAAAAATTATTAAGCAGGTGAGCGATGAGATGATCGCATGGAAAACGGAAGGCACCAAAATATACCAGCAACTTGCGCACGACATGCTTCGCGATTGGAAGGAGTGCAAGCCGTTAAGAAAATTATCGAAGCAAAAAGCAATTGACGAAAAGAAATATAAAACATGGAACGAAGTGAAAACTACCCCAAACTACTGAAGGGGCTTACGGCGTCTTAAATCGATTTCGGGCCTTTACCTTTAAATAGTGCAGCTGGTAATCACTTTAACGTCGTAGTATCCTTCAACCAAACTATTGTTCCGTTAGTAGTGTTATCTTTAAAGTCGGTCATTTTTCCATCGCCTTTACCTGTAAATCCACCGTCAGGATATCCTATCACACTGCAGGCACTATCGTACACAACATTGTATTTATCGCAACAAGGCGACACCATGTAATACACCTGCTGGTTGTTGTACATATAACGAGTCACTGATTGCGGAGCATTATTAGGTACTGAAGCCATTGAATCAACTATTGCCTGCAGGCAGGCGGACATAGCGTTTGCTGTTGATGAGTCGGAAACGGTGGTTAATTTTTTATTTGCTCCACAAGACATCATTATCAGCATTGCGATTATAGTTGTTAAATGTTTCATCATGATTTTTCCATAGAGTTTGCAAAAACGATTCCTAAAAAAACTTAACGACCTTTACGGCAATGGAAAAGTCAAATTTTATTGATCTTATAAGGGTTTTTTGCAGAAGCGGACATGGAGGTGCCGGCAGCAGGCATTTTATGCGTAATAAACTTACAGCATTTGGTGGCCCGGATGGTGGAGACGGCGGAAGAGGTGCACATATAATATTAAGAGGCAATAAAAACCTATGGACATTGTTGCATTTACGCTATTTTAAAAACATACTTGCAGATGATGGCACCAATGGAAGTAAGAACAATTCAACCGGCAAAGAGGGCAAAGATGTTTATGTAGATGTACCGCTGGGCACGATTGCTCGTAATGAAGAAACGGGTAAGCTCGAAGCAGAAATTCTTGAAGACGGCCAGGAAATTATTTTAATGAAAGGTGGACGGGGCGGACAAGGTAACTCACATTTTGCTACACCAACCAACCAGGCACCACAGCATGCGCAACCGGGTGAAGAAGGTGAAGAGGCATGGATGATACTCGAATTGAAAGTACTCGCAGATGTGGGTCTTGTAGGTTTTCCTAATGCAGGTAAATCGACTTTGCTATCTGTAATAACGGCGGCAACTCCTAAGATTGCTGATTACGCATTCACCACATTAACACCTCAACTTGGCATGGTTGAATACCGTGATAATAAAAGTTTTTGTGTGGCAGATCTCCCTGGCATCATTGAAGGTGCTGCCGAAGGTAAAGGCCTTGGTCACCGTTTTTTAAGGCATATCGAGCGTAACTCTGTTTTACTTTTTCTAATACCTGCGGATAGTAATGATCATGGTGAAGAATTTAAAATACTGGTGAATGAATTGCAGGAATATAACCCGGAACTTTTGGACAAGAAATTTATCATCGCAATAAGTAAAAGCGATATGCTGGATGATGAATTGAAAAAAGCAATCGCGGCAGAACTTCCGGAAGATGTTCCGTATTTATTTATTTCATCATTAATTAATAAAGGACTTGTGGAGTTGAAAGATGTTTTGTGGAAGGCACTTAATGAAGACCCGGAAGAACTTGTGCAAAAGCAAAAAGTTTTTTGATGACAAAACAATTTCTAAAAATTAAAATAGTTCTATTGGCTGCGTCTGCTTTGCTGTTGCATGAAAATCTATTTTCGCAAATGCTTCTTAGTGCAAAGGTTAATGGTAAACAGACTGCCGTAGTGCAGGTAAATGATTCACCTGCCGTCATTACTATCAGGAAAAGCGATTTTGAAACCGTGAAAAGCTTTGATGTTTTGGCGAAAGATAAAAACGCGTCCGCAGCATATAAAAGGTCAATTGAAATTATAGACACTTCCGGAGCAACTTTATTTACCGCAGACGAAATAAAAGAACAGGCGGGAATTTTTCATGTTGATCTCTCAACAGTTTCCCGGGATATTGCTTCACATAAAATTCTAAAAATTATGCTGATTGAAAACCCTGCCAATGACCTGATGGCGCTACCTTCAAGAATGAAACAGCTGGCGGAAATTCACTTAAAATAATCTATGAGGCGGAAGATATTATTTTTTATAAATCCTATCTCAGGCACAAGAAGTAAGCTGCAACTGGAAAGAAAGATTATCAGGAGATGCTATGAAGAAAATGTTGCCTTTGAAATTTTACTTACGGCCGAGGATGGCGATTACACATTTTTAAGAGACAGGATTAAAAAAGACAAGGTTACAGACATTGTTATTTGCGGTGGCGACGGAAGCCTCAATCCAGTGGTGGCTGCCTTGATGAATATAAAAATAAATTTCGGAATCATTCCTTTGGGATCCGGTAATGGGCTTGCATTCGCTGCCAAAATTCCAAAATCAATCAACAAAGCTTTTGATGTAATTTTTCATGGCAAGCCCGACTGTGTGGATGCTTTTCTCATTAACGATGAAGTAAGTTGCATGCTTTGTGGTATTGGTTTCGATGCGCAGGTTGCCTATGATTTTTCACTTCAGAAAAAACGTGGCCTTGCCACATATATACAGCAGTCATTCAAGAATTTTTTATCTGCCAGGACTTATCCTTTTGAAATAGACATTAATGATTCATCACTAAAGCTTGATGCTTTTTTTATGTGCATTGCTAACAGCAATCAGTTTGGAAATAATTTTACCATAGCTCCTAAAGCGAGCCTTAATGATGGACTATTGGATGTAATTATTGTAAAGAAGATGGGTAAGCTCAACGTTCTATGGTCTGTATTTAACCAGATGAGAGCTGGTAAGCTTACGAAAGATGAAGAGACAAATTTTTTAAAAGAAAATATTTTGTATTTCCAGGCGCCATCACTCTCAATAAAGAATACAAAAAAAGCGCCATTGCATATAGACGGCGATCCGGCAAAAACCAGCCAGGAATTTTCCATCCGGGTAATACCCAATGCATTCCTGCTGATACAACCTCAGTAGCCCATAATTTCTTTCACTTGTTTAAATGCTTCTATATTATTAGTCCGTCCGAGAGATGATCTCACTTCCTTTTTTTCACTTGCTGTAAGGTGAAAGTTAAGCGTAGCGCCATGCTCTTTCTTCTCAGGTACATACATAAAGGAAACGCGATTCAGGCTGCTATCCATAAAATTTTGAGCGTATGTTATCTCATCATTTTGAAAATAATCCTGCAACATAAACCAGTTAGTTTGGAGCATGGTAAATGGTTTCGTAAGGATCTCGGTGATGTCCCCGTTTTGCAGGTCATCGTCCCAACTTCCCTTCTTTCTTGAGCGAACCTGTATCACCAATACTCCTTTGGTATTTTCATTTATCCAATCCTTAAATACATTTAAAAATCGCAAAGTTGTTTCCTGGCCATAATTATCACGGAGGCCTGCATCCATTACATCAATAATAGGATTGGACGGAAGCCAGACATTTGGAAGGATATATGGATAAGTTGCATTCATTCTTAAGGCAGTCAGAAACCGGAGGTTCATTGGGCCTTCATCTTTAAACATAGCCGCAAAATCAACCGCATCGGGGCCGCTTATTTTTGATGAGCTGTCTGTATATTCAGGTTGCATCATAAAACTAAGCGGTTGTGTACATATCATCATTTTCTTCAGATCTCTTGTGATTACTGAATTCAGGATCATTAAAGGAATCTCAGCATTACTCTCTTCTGCGCTGTAAGCGCCAATATTTTTATTGAGAAGACCTCTTGTATTTTCATCAAGTTTCCGCTCAAAGGCATAGCCACGGTCCTTAACATAACGGTATGGCTCAACGGTAAACTTCTGCGCCGGAGCAAACAGGTCTCTTGAGATCATTGAAGAGAATACCGGGTT
>JBDTVF010000217.1:0-5411 GCA_040007325.1 Ginsengibacter sp.
TTACAATGAGCCAGACAGTAGGAGATTTTTTAATAAACCGTTTATCAGAATGGGGGATCACAAGAATTTTTGGATTCCCCGGTGATGGCATCAATGGCCTTATGGGTTCCATGGACAGGGCAAAAGATACGATGGATTTTGTGCAGGTAAGGCATGAAGAATGCAGCCTTCATGGCTTGCGGCCATGCAAAGTTTTACCGGTGAAGTCGGTGTGTGTATGGCGACATCAGGGCCCGGCGCTATTCATTTATTAAATGGATTGTATGATGCAAAGATGGACCACCAGACTGTTGTAGCGATAGTCGGGCAACAGGAAAGAGCGGCTATTGGTGGTAGTTACCAGCAGGAAGTTGATTTGATTTCTCTTTATAAAGATGTAGCGCACGAGTATGTTCACATGGCGACAGTGCCATCACAAATGCGCCACCTTGTTGACCGCGCGTTCGGGATTGCCAGAGCCAATAGCTTTAGCTACATTATCGGAAAATGGAAGGTGTAAAACACAAGACGAGTTAATGGCTGGGTTGAAAGCGTTATTGTCGCAAGTGAATACATCGCTTGACGCCCATGAACGATTAGATACGCTTGTTGTAATAGAAGATGAGTGGACAGTGAACAACAAATTGCTTACTCCTACCTTGAGGATTAAGAGAAGAGAAATAGAAAAAAAACATGCACACCTTTACGATGAGTGGTCTCAGCAAAAAGCAGTTGTAGTGTGGCAAAATACTCACGCCTCAAATGCTTCGTCTGTCTAATCATTAATATAATTAAAAGAACAGCAACGATGGCTATAACTAAAGATCAGCAGCAGAGCTTATTGAAAATTCATTGTAGGTGAACTTTTTTTGCATTTTCTGCAAAACATAATTATCAAACTTTCCTTGCACTCAAGTCAATTTAGTTTTAAGTTTAATATCCCGATAGCCTGCTATGGAACTTCTAATTAATACCGTCTACCTCTTCACATCCATAAGGATCGCACCCAACGGGAGTTGTTGACTCCCGGTTGTTACATAAGCCTATGTTTTATCCTACAGGTCAGTTCCATGTCCTATGTCTTTCTAAATTTCCCCACCATCAAAACATTCAATCATGAAATCAAAAATTATTTTATTTACAGGATTGGCCTTTCTTTTATTAGCACAGGTTGCTTCAGCCCAAAAGCCCCTTTACCCAAAACCAGGAATTGATGATAGTATACTTTTCCAAAGAAAACCTTCTCCTGCTATTTTAAATACTCCTCAAAAAGTATTTTATCCCGATGGGAAATCAAGCGGAACCAATGATTTAAACAATCAGCATAATTCCTTTCAGCCACAGTTGATGGGAAACAACGCTATTACTTCCACACCCGTAGTAATAAATAATGCAACTACACCGAATAGAGCAGGTGCAATGAATAGCACCGGAAATTTTCATCTCACAAGAGATATTAATACAGCTACTCCCGGAAGCTATCCGAACAGTGATAACAGGTACAACTTTATCCCTCCCTATTCACTGATTAATAATATTGCCTACTTCGGTGCGGATGATGGTATCCATGGTATGGAGCTTTGGCGCAGCGACGGAACGGGTGAGGGAACCTATTTGGTAAAGGATATCAATCCCGGCGCTCCGGGCTCAGGTGTTACATCGATTATTGTTGTCAATGGTAAATTATTCTTTAGCGCCTATACGGATGCGGATGGCTGGGAACCCTGGACTTCAGACGGAACCGAAGCAGGTACGAAAGAGATCATTCAAATCGACAATTCATTGCCGCACAATTATTCCGAAGGATTTGTGGGGGTTGGCGATAAAGTTTTTTTTGCCACCAACAGCGATTTTGGAAGTGATCTCTTTATTACTGATGGTACGGCTGGCGGTACTAAATTGCTTTATAACTTTAATCTTACTGATCCCTATGCCGGTTATATTACGGAACCGGTCGCGGCCCACGGCCTCTTGTTTTTCTCTGCCTGGACGCCTACGTATGGAAGAGAACTCTGGCGCAGCGATGGAACAGCGGAGGGCACCTTTATGGTAAAAGATATAGGGCCTGACCAGACTGATAATTATAGCCCGCTTCAATTAACCGCATACGCTGATAGGCTCTATTATTCAGGGGATGATGGCACCGGGCGCAGGTTGTGGTACTCCGATGGTACGGCCGCGGGTACATTACCTGCACTAAACCCAGGCGATGTACTTACGCAAAATGAATATACCAATTACGGCACAAACATGCCCTTTGCCGTCATGAACCACGTATTATATTTTGCAGGATTCACTTATGCTGACGGAGGTGGATTATATAAATATGATGCCTCCCGCCAAACGGGTGTTTCATTGGTAAAAGACCTTACGCCCTTGCCCGATGTAGACTTTATAACAGCGCCGGAATTGCGGGCAATAAATAATACACTCTTTTTTAAGGTGATTAATTCAATCAATGGGTATCATGATGAACTATGGACCTCAAAAGGTGATGCCAGCAATACACAGGCGATAAAGGTTTTTGATCCCGGCCATGTTACATTCAATTATTTTGGTGTTTATGACGACCTATATTTCGCAGAAAATGATGCTGTGTATGGAACAGAGCCATGGAAAAGTAATGGCACAGCATCAGGAACCTTTATGCTAAAAGATATATTCAAGGGATCTCAGAATTCAGACCCTTTCTTTTTCACTCCATACAAAGGCAAGGTGCTGTTTAATGCCGGCGATGGAAAAATAGGAACAGAACTCTGGATCACCAATGGCACCGGAGCAGGCACCATGCCGGTAAAAGATATAAATGCAGCTTCCACCAATAATTCTGACGCAGGCTTGTTTATTAAGGGCATAGCCTCAACAGAAAACGGTGTTATGTTTGGCGCTTATGAGCCGGAGCATGGAGGAGAATTATACAAATCAGATGGTACAAAGGAAGGCACCATACTGTTGAATGATATAGCAGAGGGGCCAAACTGGTCTTACCCAAATAGCTTCATATTTAAAAACGGGTTTGACTATTTTATTGGAGACAACCTTAATGGAACTGCCCTTTATAAATCGGATGGTACCAAACAAGGGCTGCAAAAAATAATTTACGACATTGACCGGAGTATCTATTATGTAACCAATTTTAATATAACCGAAGATGGAAAGCCTTTTTATTTATTGGCTAACAGGTTTACAGGAATGATCGAACTCTGGCGAAGTGATGGTACTGCGGCTGGTACCTACTCGCTAACAACCAATCTTTTCCTTAACTACAATGACTATATCGTCACAGCAGGAAACATCGCTTTTTTTGAGGCAGATGATGGCATTACCGGGCCGCAGTTATGGCAAACTGATGGCACACAGGTAGGAACAAAAATCGTAAAAAATATTAATCCTAATGGTTACGGTTCTTATCCTTATAGTTTGTTCCCATATAAGAATGAACTCTATTTTGGAGCTTATGATGGCAACGGATACTATAATTCATTATGGAAAACTGATGGAACGGCAAAGGGTACAGTAAAAGTAAAAGAAGTTACACCTGCTTATTGGGATTATTACGGTTATTACTATGCGCATTTTTATTCACAGTATTTCTGCGTATCAAATAACACATTGTTTTTTAATGGCGCTGATTTTAATGCGAATCCTTACCAGGGTGGTCAATTATGGAAAACAAAAGGCACAACAAAAAACACAAAACTTGTTAAGATCATCAATCCATATTACGATGCATCTCCTGCTAACCTGGTAGATGTAAACGGAACCTTGTTCTTTTTAGCTGATGATGGAATGGACGGTGGTGAACTATGGACAAGCAATGGAACTGCTGAAGGTACCAGGCTTGTAAAAGATATTACGCCCGGTTACTATGGAAGCTCCCTTAATAATTTATGTAGTGCGGGAGGAAAATTATATTTCGTAAAAGATGGTTTTGAACTTTGGTCATCAGACGGTGGAAGCAATACGGATCCAGTGGCGGACCCGGGCTTAAGCAATCTTTCCTCTTTGCAATCTTTGACCGCCGGGGGTAATAAATTATTCTTTTCAGCCTATTCATATAAATACGGCACAGAGTTATATGCGGGCAACGTGGCAAGTCCTGAATTTTTACCAATTACTTCCGCAAATAAAACAGCGCCTTTAAGTGAACTGAATGCTGATAAGTTCGACGCGATACTTTATCCAAATCCGGCTAATAACATTTCTTCATTACAAATAAAAGGTATCAGTAAACATGTGGATGTTACTATTAGTGATGTTACAGGTAACATAATATGGCAAATTAAAAACAGCAATCATTCTGAAATAAAACTTCCTGCAGAAAAATTATCGCCAGGCATTTATATAGTAAAAGTTGAAAGCAGTGCAGGAAAGAAAACCTTAAAGTTGATAAAGCAATAATTGTAAAAAGTTTTCGGAAAAGTGTTATAAAAAAGCCATCGGTACTACATTTGGATTCGATCATCACGTTTCCTGGCAAGAGTATGTTTTGCGCATTCATCTGGATGATTTGCCCAGAACTTATTTTGTCAAAAGCATAGATAAATTTTAAAAGATAAGTTATCCCTTCTTATATAATCTTCGCAAAAAATTGTTAGACTAATCCTTCAATTTTCTCCTACGAGTTTAGCACGGATTAATTAACATAAGAGCTTACAATGCTAATCAGATCTTTGATATTAAACGGTTTTGATATAAACCCATCTGAAGCACATTCCCAATAGGCATTACCGCGATCTTCATGCGCGGAAAAAAGTATTATGGGAATTAAATATTGTTTCTTAAGGTCTTTACACACTTCAGTACCAGATTTTCCGGGTAATCCAACATCTAATAAAATTCAGGTGCGGAAGATGGCATGAGACGACTTCTGCGACGGAAACACCGGAATTATGACTGCAAACTTCAAAGCCATGTCGTTTAAAAGTGGTTGTAACGAGTGCCACCATATCGGCATCATCATCAACTATCAAAATTTTGGGTGCAGAATTTTCAGGATAAGTTCGTGGCATCTTTATAAGTTAGCATTTTTAAGTAATGATGTTGTTCAGAATGTGCTTTTGAACGCGCTGGCTGCTACTCTTGTTTCGTCATTATTCACATAATGGGCTATTTATTTACACAATAAAAAGTGTGCCGGGATTGTATCTCGAAATTGCTTAACTATTATTTTTTCAATGAACATTTATAACACTTAAAGTAGAGTATCTAACAAATATCTTTGGCCTAATTTTTATGTTACCAAAATATCAGTATCATCTAATCTAACTTTTTAGAAATTACTTTTTACGTTTAATCTGTTTCGCTTTTTATTACATTTTACTGTTGATTGATATTTTATTTAATTATTTAAAAACATTTTATTCATAAAAATCCGGGATAAACATGGATGCTGCAATTAATTTACAGCCGGGTTTTTACTCCGGTCTCAG
>JBDTVF010000218.1:0-5408 GCA_040007325.1 Ginsengibacter sp.
CCATCGGGGTTTAGCAATTGCACACCACAGGCAATAAATGTTGAGTTAATAAATTCCTCGTAGCATTTTTCGATAGCATTATTTTCAATTATAGTATCTGCATTTAACAGCAACACAGTATCACCTGAAGATCTTCTTATTGCTTCATTATTAGCTCTTGCGAAGCCGGAATTATAATTCATTTCCAAATAAGTTACTTGCGGAAATAACTCTTTTATTTTTTCGTTACTATTGTCCTTTGAATCATTATCAACAACGATAAGCTCGAATTGCAGCACAGAATTTTGGTCAAAAATGGAACGCAGGCAATCGATAACCAATGAAGCAGACTTGTAATTGACAATTATTATAGAAAGTGACAAATGGCTGGTTGCTTTTTATAAATTCAAACATACCATATTATGTATTATTTTTGCCCCCGATTTTTTAAAATATGAAAACAGCATTAATTACAGGAATTACGGGACAGGACGGAGCTTATCTGGCAGAGCTTTTATTGGAAAAAGGATATAATGTGCATGGCATCAAACGCCGAAGCTCGTTAATGAATACAGATCGTATAGATCACCTTATTTTTGATAAATCTATCAGAGATAAATTCCACCTGCATTATGGTGACCTCACTGATTCATCAAGTTTGCTGAGGATCATTCAGCAGACTAAACCAGATGAAATTTATAACCTGGGTGCTCAAAGCCATGTGCAGGTAAGTTTCGAAACTCCCGAATATACTGCCAACTCCGATGGTATCGGCGTGTTGAGAATACTGGAGGCCATCAGGATATTGGGAATGGAGAAAAAAACGAAGTTTTACCAGGCATCCACTTCTGAATTGTATGGATTGGTACAGGAAGTGCCACAAAAAGAAACGACACCATTTTACCCAAGATCACCCTACGGGGTCGCCAAGCTTTATGGCTATTGGATCACGGTAAACTATCGTGAAGCTTATGATATGTATGCGGTAAACGGTATCCTGTTTAATCACGAAAGCCCGGTTCGTGGCGAAAGCTTCGTTACAAGAAAAATTACCATAGGCGTTGCCCAGATAGCATTGGGTCAAGATGAAATACTGCTTCTCGGAAACCTCGACGCCAAGCGTGATTGGGGTCATGCTAAAGATTATGTAGAAGGAATGTGGATGATGATGCAGCAGGATAAGCCGGAAGATTTTGTACTGGCAACCGGTGTAACAACTTCAGTTCGCGACTTTGTAAAATTAGCTTTCGCTAATCTTGAAATAGAATTAGAATTTAAAGGAAAAGATGAAAACGAAAAAGGCTTCGTGAAATCATGTGGCCATCCCAGTTATCAATTGCCAATAGGCAAGCAAGTGGTGGGAATTCATCCGCGGTATTTTCGTCCTGCAGAAGTTGATTTGTTGATAGGTGATGCAACAAAAGCCAATACAAAACTTGGCTGGAAACCACGATACGATCTCGCGATGCTGGTAAAAGAAATGATGGAAGAAGAAATAAAGTTCCAGCAAATTTCACTTAATCAGCCGGATAAATACGCGAGTTCCTTTAGAGAAGATTAAGCAGTATTTAAGAGCAACTTATTTCGCCTTGGTCGATTTGGTAATTAAATTATACATGAGCTTAAAAGGTGCGGTAGCAATACCGAGAAACACTTCCCAATAAAAGGCGAATCTATTTCCATATGCTTCCTTATTGATCCTGATGTGCTTCCTTATTGCACTAAAGTCGCGATAAACTAAAAGGTTGTAAACAATCTTTCTGGTTGTTTTAAAATGAAGAGGAATCTTTTGGTGAAAGATGTCCTTGGCTTTCTGAAAGTCAACCATAGCCTGTTTCACACAGGTGATAATTATATCCTTGTCCACCTTCGTAATTTCAATGAGTGCCGAAGTATCCAAACCAAATCTTTCAAAATCTCTTGATATAGGATTCACCCATGTTGAATGAGGATCTAATACCTGCACCATCGGTAAAGGCTTTGCCGCATCGGATGTACTTATCCAGGTGATGCCACTGGAGCACCCCAGCAGCATTGTACAATGGTGAGTTAAGCCGGCCGTTTCCCTGAGTGTAAGAGTTGAGCCGTCAATAATATTTTTATTTGAATGTTGAATTTTATTCCCGGAAGAAAGGATCACGGCAACGTTACCATTGGCCGTTAAATTTTCTGCAATCTGAACTGCCATTTCTTTCGTCATTTTAGATTGACCACTTAATGGCGCAAACTCGAAAAGTAAAATATGTTTGAAAGTTTCCAGCCGATGATCCGAAGCAAAAGTTTTTACACTTTCTTTTTCAGTCTCTGTAAGACGAACAACAGGCTGAACACTTTCGGTAACCCGCCCCGCATATCCATGAAAGATCGCTGAGCGAATACAGCCGTCATAATGTGCCTGGTTAGCACCCATCAGATGAGTTATAAATATCTCATCAAATTCTCCTGACACCTTGCGTTGTAAAATTTCTTTTTCAAATTTTCTGAAAGAAGCTTCATCATTTTTAGCAACCGAGGTCACTTCCATTATCTCATCAACATAAGGGTTATTGGTGATAATCGATTTGCAGATTGTAGCTACAGCCCAGGTAATATGGCAACCAGGAAAATCTTTTTTTATTTGCCTTGCAACAGCAGTTGCGTAAAGGCAATCACCATTGGAGAAAAGTTGAACGAGGAGTATTTTTTTTTGTAATTCCATGCACTACTTCATCATGATTAATGCAAGTTCATCAAATGAAATTTCAAGTTGCCAGCCTAAAGAAAATATTATCGTGGGGTCAGAAATCAGCATTTTATATTCAGGAACAAATCCTTCATTTGTTAAAACATATTTTTGCCAGTCTTTTTTAATATATCCAAAACATTTATTTAGCCAATCCTCAATCGAATATCCTTTGCCGGAAGAAACATTAGCCTCCAGAATTTCATTGTTATTAATCAAAGCCCAAATACCTTTAGCTATATCACCGGCATAAGTATATTCTTTTATTACACTAATATCACCAATCGTTAATGTCTCCGGACTACCCGCAGCAATTCTTTTGGCTGCTTCGGCAATTTTTTTTGTCATATGCCTTTCGGTGCGCAAAGGACTATCATGATTAAAAAAATACCCGACATAAATATGTAAGCCAAGGGTGCTAAAATATCTTGCTGCATACACAGATTGTATCCTGCTTACACAATATGGATCTCTCGCTTCGAAAGGATCGCTTTCTTTTATCGGTTTATTGTCGTTTTTAAATTGCAATCCACTTCCCGAAATGAAAACTTTGGCGGCGGGAGAAAAATTTTTGACAGCTTCAAGAATATTTAATGTTCCTATAGATATGGTAGTATGGTTTTCAAACATCGCCTCATGACGCGTGGTAGAATTTGCTGCAAGATGGAAAATAAAATCAGGCTGATAATTTTTTATTAAACTGCTTACATCCGCGTAATTGCCAATATCAACATTCAGGAATCCATTGCGACGAGACACTCCAATCACTTTTACGTTTTTCTCTTCGAGTAATCGGGTTAGATAATAACCATCTTGTCCGCCTGCGCCAAAAATTATCGCTGTCACTAACTAATATTATTGTTTCAAAAAAATAGTATTAACGTGAGTATCGGCATATTGCTGATAACCTTTGCTTATCACAAAATCAATAATCTCGATATTCTTGTATTCATTTTGATTTTCATCGTACTTGAGGGTTTCTACAATTAAAACCTTTGGGCCTAAATTGTCAAAATCTAACGTTTGCAATATTGACAGATCAAGTCCTTCTATATCTAAAGAAATAAAGTCAGGGGTTTTATCGAAGTATTTTTTTATTACTGTATTTATGGCAAGCAACGGAACTTTAATAATTCTTTCGAATTCAATTTTACCAACTGTTTTCATTCCGGTGTTTTTCCAATATTCCGCTTCTTCTTTTGAAAAAGTACTTAAGCCATCAGCACTCTTTGGAAATAAATAAAAATCCGCTTCGGTTTGTTCAGCAACGCCGATCCCTGCTTCTATTACCGTGTCACGGCTCCTAAGCCTCCGAATCTTTTTTGCCAGGAACGGGTTAGGCTCAACGCAAACACCTTTGCTGCCACGTAGATAAAAGTAATAAGTGTTGCTTATATAAGAAGGGTGATTTGCTCCAATATCCAAATAAGTTGGGTTAGTAATTGAAAGCTTATAAAATAATGAAGAAAGTATCAGATCCTCCCCACATTGCGAATAAGCTAATTGCGAGTGCGGCAGTAAAACCTTATTTACCAATTTTCTAAATGAGTTCTTCATCTTTTAATTTTCGCCGCTTGAAAATAAACTGCCTTAATTTATTAAATGCCAGGTAACGTTTGTATTTCCGAATTCGTTTTGCAATTTTATTTGAAATCGTTGGTTCCAATATTGGCAGAACAAATGACGCGTTATTACTTTTGGTAATCGCGTGACGTGACAACAACAAATTGATCATATCATCAAACTTCCTGGCAAAATTAACCGGGGACCAATCTAAGCGCATTTGCTCAACAGCAGCCGTAGATTTCCCGATCGCCTCTTTCAAAGTCATCGTCGGGTAAGGTGGAAGGTAGGAAAGAATATGACGAAAAGTATCATTTTTTGAAACGGATAGTGGCCTGCCGGAAACAATGGCCTGGTCGGTAGTTGCGGCCAATCCGGGAATATTCCTGTCGTATAAAAAACAGTTTAGTGTGTTTTGAGAGCACCAGTCAATAAGTTCCGCCTTAGACATGTAGTCATGGCTTATAATTACCTCTATTCCAGCTTTGGCTCTTTGCACACATAATTCTCCCAGGTAGTTTGCATACTTTTCTGACTCGGGTACAAAATCACCGAATGGAATATTGATCTTTACTATCGCCTCATCAAATTCTTTATTTACTGCTTCAATTACGTGCTGAAACCCTTTGCCTTTCGTCGCAAAGCCAAATGATCCAATAACAGGTTTGTCTTTTTGAACATATTTCACAACCGAAATATCTGTATCTAAAGGGCGGGGGAAAGCAAATACCTTTTTATTCCTGACTTTTAAAGTTGGGTCCAAAACACAGTAACTATCAAAATGATTATCCGGGCACATTACAAACGGGTCATTTGGCAGCACCTCAAGCACCATTGTGATAACTACACCAGGTAGCTTTCGTAATTGCGCAGTATCCAACCATGCCATCGTAGAAGGATGGTAGTTGAAAAAGAAAAATTGGTATCCTATGGGAATCTGCCGATTGTCCTCACTTATTTCGACGTAATCGATTGTGTGCTTAACTGAAAGTTTAAGGCAATTAAAAACCATCTTTCCTGACTCATGGATACTATCTTGTGCTTTCTTATTATTTATAAATAAGCCTTTAACTCCGGAAGCCAAGTTTCTCATCCCTCTTTTTTATAAATCTCCACCTCCGGTACAGGAAAGATAAAACCGGTT
>JBDTVF010000219.1:0-5381 GCA_040007325.1 Ginsengibacter sp.
ATTATAAAATGCACAAGCCTAAGCATTCAAAAGCCGTTGACACCATAAGTAGCAAGTTAAATAAGTCTTTAGGGCTTGTTTCGAAGAAAGGAGTTAGTGTATTTGACCCGGAGCCATTGGATAAATGGAAGAAGAGATTATCGATTGTAGAAAAAAAGCTAAATAAATAGATCGTCAATTAATTGAGAAATAGGGAATCATTCTAAGCATGATCATTAGCTGAATTATTTCTTAATAAGCTGCATTACTTTTTCCTTATACCTTACGCCAATCGGGAAAGTCTCTGTTTCAACTTCGATCCTATTCCCATAAATACTTTTCACGTGCGCCAATGCAACGATATAAGATTTGTGTATGCGCAGGAATTGTTTGACAGGTAATATTCTTTCCATTTCATTCATTGTTTGAAGCGTTACAAGATTATAATCCGCTATATAAATTTTTAAATAATCTCTCATCGCTTTCACATAAATAATCTCTGAAAAATTAACCTTAAAGAATTTGCTATTACTCTTTACAAAAATGTGATCGGCAGCTGCAGAACGCTTTTTGTCCGTGTCTTTCAAAAATAATCTCCCATCTACAATCTTATCAATCGTTCTGCTGAAGCGTTCAAATGAAACGGGTTTAAGCAGGTAGTCGATGATATTAAACTCATAACTTTCTACAGCATATTCTGAGTAGGCGGTTGTAAGCACTACCAATGGAGGATCTTCTATGGAGCGTAAAAAATTTAAGCCGGTCATGCCCGGTAATTGAATATCCAGAAACATAAGATCTATTTCATACGTCTCCAAAACTTGCTTTGCTTCTAACGCATTGTTGCAGGTAGCTATTAATTCACACTTATCTATTTTTTGCAAATGATTTTGCAGAACCTGTTGGGCAAGAATTTCATCTTCAACGATCATGCATTTTATCAAGCGGCAAGTGTTTTAAGAATTAATGATACAGTGTAAGCGTTCTTGCTTAAAATTACATCAAGGATATGAGAATCAGGGTACAGCACCTCAAGACGTTTCTTAGCGTTAGTTACCCTCAAATCACTATTCCTTTCATCCTCTTTATCCGTTTGAATTATATCCAATGCATAAGAATCGGGATAGGCAATTTCAAGCAGGTTTTTACTGTTTTTCAGCCCGGTACCGCCGGGTAATTTTTTTGCCTGCGTCTCGAGATCAATATTAGTGTTATTGATCACGTTCAATACGATCTGTCCCGGTTGAGATTTTATGGTAATGTATATAAATGCCTCATTGAAAGAATTATTAAATGCATGCTTAAATCCATTTTCAATAAAAGAAATAAACAAGAATGGTTCGATCATCACGTTGTCGGTTTCTCCTTCCACTATAAAACGCACATCCGCATTATACCTTATTTTCTCGATGTCAATATAGTTCCTGATAAAATCTATTTCTTTATTTAAAGAAATCTTTTCCTTCTCACAATCATAAATCATATAACGCATCAGATCTGCCAGTTTTACTACCACTTCAGGAGTCTTGTCAGACTTTTGCAAGCTGAGCGAATAAATACTGTTAAGTGTATTGAAAAAGAAATGCGGATTTAATTGCGAACGGAGATACTTCAATTTGAAATTTGCATTGTCTTTCTGAAGAGCTGCGATGAGGCTTGTCCTGTCAAAATTCCTTTTAAGAAAAGAAATGCTTGTTGCCAAAACCATATTCAACATAATCCATAAAGACTCACGTGCAACTGTAGCCCAGGAAAAATTAAGATAAAAAAGCCATTCTTTTATTTGCCCGGAATTATTTTCGAGCTGGCTAGCAAACGAATATATTAGCCAGGTAAAACCAAGAATGATCGCACAAAAAGCTATGCTAAAAAAAGTAAGCAAGCGATAACGCTTTTTAAATGCAAGCCAGGGAGTAATTGCCTTGCCGAAAACAAAATAAAACGGGAACAGCAAAAGACTAAATAAAAGTAACAGTGGCAAGAAAATTAAATGCGTAGGGAAAAACGCGAAATAATTTATCAGTGGGTAAAAAAGAAATATTCCGATCCAGTAAAATATTTCGGTTTTGTATATTGGTTTTATTGGCCGGTCATTATCATATTCCATATACAAAGAGTTTTGGAATACTAAGCTAACAAAGACATCCAACAAGAATAAATGAATTCGACAAGTTATTGATTACGTCCGATGAATTTGTAGATTCTTCTCAAATTAATGGCGAAAATGCAAGGCTTAGCGTCGAAGAATGCCAAGATATTCTATCCATGGGCCAACCGCTGCTTTATATTGTTTAGCCATCACGCGCGCAAGCTGGGCTATATGATTAAGGTCGTGCACAGTCCAGGTTGCCAGCAGCTGAGACAAACTTACGTTTCCAAAAACAGGATGAAGGCTAATCCTTTCAAAATCAGTTGCACTAAGATTTTGAGACATTAAGTATTGAATATTTTTTTGCCGCAGTTGAGAAAACTCCTCCAAAAGCTGCAATAGAGTTTTGCCCTTGCTTTCCTCAAACTGTGCGAAGCGATCGAGGGATTTAAAAGCTTTATCATCTGAAGATGAAAGGATAATTCTCATCCTCGGCACCCAGTCAGTCTTTTCCCCGTAAATAAGGTGCCCAAGGATGTCATAAGCGCTCCATGTATCACCACCTTCATTGACTGTCGTCCACTCTTGTGATAAATTCTGAAGCATTGCATTTAATACGCGAGGAGTTGCTGTAAGAATTTCTATTGATTGCTCAAGATTATAAATCATAACATACTAAATAAAAATATTGCGGAGAAATTAATCAGCTTTCTGTAACAGCAATTTAGAATTTCCTGCAATTTAATTTGCCAAAACTTCATCAAAAATTTAATGATTGTTGATTTTAGCTTTTAGCAGGAGCATATGTGCGTGTGATTTAACTATCACATTGCATAAACTATTTTCAAACCTGGCGTAGACAATCGTAGTTTGGGCAAAATAATCTTGCAAATAAATCGATGCCTCCTATTTTACATTGACGGTGACATTTTTCAATTGAATTTTAAGCCGTCATCTTTATCTTTAAACAAAGATGCCTGATGAAATTATTCAAAAAACATTTTTACAAAGGCAAACGCTTCAAAAAATTTCTCATCGTTATCCTGGTGCTAATCGTACTTAGGGCATTTCTACCTTTAATTCTGTTGCATTACGCCAACCAAGAGCTTGCACACATTCATGGATATTACGGCCATATTGAAGATATCGATCTGTCATTATACAGGGGTGCCTACCAGATCAATAACATGTATTTGAATAAGGTAGACGCCAGGTCAGGCAAGCAAACCGATTTCTTTCGAACTAAAAACATTGATCTTTCTGTGCAGTGGCACGCACTCTTTCAAGGTCGCCTTGTAGGGGAATTGGTATTCGATTCACCCGACCTCATTTTTACTAAAGACAAAACAGAGATAAGTGATGTAAAAAATGACACCAGCGACTTTAGAAAAATATTGAAGGATTTTATGCCGCTAAAAGTTAATCGTTGTGAAATAAATAATGGCAGCATTCATTATGTAGATAAGTCTTCCAATCCTCCATTCGATATCTCTTTCCAAAACGTGCATGCGTTGGGACAAAACCTGAGAAATGTAGACGACAAGAAAATACTCTTACCTTCTACTGTAACTGCTCACGCCACTGCATACGAAGGAAGCGCTTCGTTCAATATGAAAGTGAATGTACTTGCAGAGCATTCAACATTTGATCTGAACGCTGAAGTACAAAATACTAACCTGGTAAAGCTGAACGATTTTTTAAGAGCTTATGGAAACTTTGATGTTCACAAAGGAACTCTGAGTTTGTTTACAGAGTTTGCAGCTAAAGGAGGTAAGTATGATGGCTACATAAAGCCGGTGATAAAAGATCTTGATGTGCTTGGGCCGGAAGATAAAAAAGAC
The DNA here is from genome assembly GCA_040007325.1 of Ginsengibacter sp. GTDB lineage: Bacteria > Bacteroidota > Bacteroidia > Chitinophagales > Chitinophagaceae > Ginsengibacter. The sequence continues at coordinate 3,910 of JBDTVF010000219.1, forward strand.
GGCTTTTTGCATAAAATATATGAAGGGCTAATTGGTACGGCTGGCGAAATCCTGGAAAATCATAAAGAGAACCAGATAGCAACGAAAGTGCCTATCCATGGAGAGTTTGGCAAGTCGCACACCAACACACTTGAGGCAATTTGGGAATTGCTGAAAAATGCTTTTATCCGTGCATTGATACCGGCGATTGACAATAAGATAAATATCAGTTCCGTCGACAAGCCAAAGGAAAAGGACCGATCATTTGTAGGGCGATTACTGCATGGCAAGAAAGACAAGAAGGATAAAAAGAAAAATGATAAATAATAGGAATTATCCCCAACAAATAATTTCAAATGAAAACAAGGGAAATCATAAAAATAATTGAGGCTGATGGTTGGTATGAAGTTAGGCAAAGCGGCAGCCATCGTCAATATAAACACACACAGAAGAAGGGATTGGTAACAATTCCTATTCATCGCTTATCAAATGATCTAACGCCCGGGTTAGAAAAAAGTATTTTAAAGCAGGTACAATTAGATAAAAAATAATTTTAATTTTAATGTTTAAACTTATATTATGGTTAGGTATGCAATAATAATTGAGAAGGCTTCTGACGGGGGCTATGGAGCCTATGTGCCGGATTTACCTGGCTGCGTTGGAATGGGTAATACAAAAGAAGATACAATTGAAAATATTGCTGAAGCTATTCAGTTTCACATTGAGGGTATGAGATCAGCGGGTTTGCCTATTCCTGTTCCAACTACAGAAGCTGAAAATCTTATGTTTGCTATTACCTAAATACAGAAAGTATTTCTAACCCACTTTAGACATTATCCCCTTTACAAATTCGGACTTTGAAAACCCAACTGTTTCATTCCCCGTTTTATCTCAGGGCAACTCATGAACAAATTCCAAAGCAATTGACTTCTATAATTCTCTATCATTACAATTTGAGGTCCCTGGTCTATTGCCAGGAATGAATTGGCAAACCAAAGATCATTAAGATTGAATGCATCGATGAAACCATAATCTTTCCAAAGCTTATCTCCAAGCGTGTAATAAAAAAACCTTATAGCATTCATTGATTCAGTAGGCGTATAGGGTAAAGATGAAATGGCTGCAGTTGGTGTAATTACTCCATCGTCGTTACCAGGTGAATGCGCACTATAGCCAGAAACATTATCATCGCTGGCGGTAAGTCCCCAATTCGTACTGCTATATCCATAAAAGTGCGATGGATTGGTAACACAGTAATTATAATTGATAAGCGATTGCGCTTTGTTTTGAGTAAAATAGTCGGCATAGCTGTCTGTCAAATCATTTGGATCAATACCAAGAAAAGAATAGTGCGAAAAGAATAGCGGGCCGCCAAGATCGGGACCTAACGGTAGCTGTATCCCATAAAAAGTCTTGCCATTCTTCACAGCGCCATTAGATGCCCAGCCGTTATGATATACGCTAGCGGGGATAGAATCAGTATTGGATGAAGC
>JBDTVF010000220.1:0-5346 GCA_040007325.1 Ginsengibacter sp.
TAAAGTATCCAGCCGTTGCTCTTTCGCTGCCTGGACTTTGAGCTTAAATTTTATATAGAGATCCAGGTAATCCTGGAGCGCATTTTGACTGCTCACAGAGGTTTTGTTTTTGTTATACGCTTTTAGAAATTCATCTTTACTTACAGTGTTGGTGCCATATGTAAAAAGGGTTTGTGAGTAGCTGAAAAATGCGATAGAAAAAAAGGCAATTAATAAAAACAGTTTTTTCATTTAGTCTGGTTTATAACGGGGTATTATGAAGTCTAAGCTTGAAGGATGTTATCATGCAATATTGACATTTACCTGATCGCTGCAAGATTATAGGCAAAAATAACGTAGTAAATTATTGAACCGGTTTTTCATTCATCGACTTATTATTCAACTTTGTTTGTAACACATCATCTATCTGCCCGATCGTGAGTTTTTTTGCAATAATTCTTTTGTCTTTATCAAGCAAATATATTGTTGGAGTTTGGGTTACGTCGTATAGTTGTTTATAAGAAGGCTTTTTTGCATTATCGTTGGCTTTTCGCTGCTCCTCGGTCTGGTAAACGTTTACCCAGCTTTGCAAATTGTTCCTATTGATAAAGTCCGTCCATTTTTCCCTCTCCTTTGTTTCGGAAAGAACTGCATACATTTTCACGCCTTCATCTTTCCAGTTAGCTCTGTAGAAGGAATCAAGCCTTGGAATCTCATGCTGGCAATGGCTACAGGTTGGGTCCCAAAAAACCACAATCGTAAAAGGTGATTGCAAATCATACAGTGCCCTGGCTTTTCCTGCTGTATCCACCATTTCAAGATTCGCCGCCTGCTCACCGATAAGATTAGACATGAGCATATACGCCCGGTTGGAAATCGTGGTCATTTGCTTTTCATTGAGCCATGACGATACACCCTTGGAATGATATTTTTCAAAAAGATGTACAAATACCGCATCCTGCCCCATGTACTTTGGATTGATGTATTCATCGGTGAGCCAGTTAAGAAGAAACTTATACATGTCCGGCTCAACGCGTGCCCGCAACAAGAGATAGTCTGATTCTTTGATAATAGAATCCGGTACCGGGGATAACACTTCCCTGAAATATCTTTCCAGCTTTGGCAGGAAGAAAGGTGTGCGTATAATGCGGGCATCTGTAAAATCGATGCCGTCCCAATAATGCTTTTTATAATACTGGTAATTATTGAGGGAATCCTCTCTTGTTATCGGCGGCTTTGAAATTGGTGATTGCGGCTCTTTCATGCTTTTTAGAAGTGCTGCCAGCATTGACTCAGGATTTTCTTTTGCAATATTCTCCCTGTAATTCACTAATTGTTTGTTTAGCTCATTGTATTTAGCTTCATGCGAAAGGCTATCAGCTTTTGTTTTAGAAGTTTTGTAAGCCTCTATTTCATACTGCATGCTACCTCCTTTGGTAGCTACAAATTTTTGGTATTGCTGAAAAAGATTATTCTCTGAAGAACCATACACCACAGTTTTATTGATAAGATCGCTCGTATCTGCATTAATGGTAATTGATTGCTCTTTGCTTACCAGGAAATCAACTAACTTATTCTTTCCGGGGAAAACAATTGAATACACTCCCGCTTGAAGGCTATCATTTTTTTTAAAAACGGCAACTCCTTTATTGTTTATAGCTGCAGAATCCTCAACATTCATACTCTTGCCGTAGTAATAGGTGAGATACGCAATCCCATCTTTATAATCAGGTGTTTTAAGGGTTACTTTGTATCCTTGTGCGGACAAGGCTGAGCAAATACATAAACCTGCGATAAGCGTAAAAAATAGTTTCATTCGGTAAAAGTGATCAACAAAAATATTCAAATTGATCACAAATTTTTTATACGTTAAAATACTTAACATTTTTATCGGAAATCCATTTAGTATCATGTGGAGTATTTTTACGCTGAATTGGCACCACTTATTGAAGTATAAGCATATGAAAAGAAAGAAAAAATTTGTAATGGAAGATGTGGAGATTACCAATTATGCGGCCCAGGGAAAGGCGCTCGGCCGGGTAGATGGCAAGGTGATTTTCGTGGAAGGTGCGGTTCCCGGCGATGTGGCAGACGTTCTTATAACAAAAAATAAAAAAGATTGGGCTGAAGGAAAAGTTTCGAAGATAAAAGAATTGAGTAAGGAAAGAGTGGAACCTTTTTGTGTGCATTTCGGTGTATGCGGTGGTTGTAAATGGCAAATGCTTCCATACCATAAGCAACTTGCATATAAAGAACAGGAAGCCGTTGACCTGTTCAGAAAGATTGGTGGCATCAATGAACTTTCCGTCATGCCGATCATCGGTTCGGAAAAAATTATTCATTATCGTAATAAACTTGAGTTCACCTTTAGCAACAAAAAATATTTATTGCCCGCGCAATTGAAAGCGCTGGGTGATGATGAGTGGCCTGGCGGCGCATTAGGTTACCATGTGCCCGGACTATATGATAAAACTATTGACATCTATGAATGCTGGCTGATGGACGAAGTGAATAATAAAATAAGAAACAGCATCAGGGAGTTTGCTGTTGATAAGGGTTATAGCTATTACGATATCAAGGAACATTCAGGGTGGCTGCGAAATATCATCATTCGCAATTGCGAATCGGGCGAACTCATGGTGAACCTTGTTTTTGGGCACGATGACCAAAAGGAAAGAGAAAAGCTTTGCAGTTTCTTGTTGAAGAAAGTTCCATCTATCACTACATTATTATATACCATCAATGAAAAGTGGAATGATAGCATTTACGATCTCGATCCACAAATAGTGTGGGGTAAAGGTTATGTGATAGAAATGCTGCAGGATTTCAATTTTAAAATATCTCCCAAATCATTTTTTCAAACCAATACAAAACAGGCGGAAAAACTTTATACAGTTGTAAAAAATTTTGCGTCGCTCACAGGCCAGGAGATCGTATACGACCTATACTGCGGCACAGGCAGCATCGGTATATTCTTAAGTAAGCAAGCTAAAAAAATTATTGGGGTAGATGTGATCAGCGAAGCCATAAGCGATGCTAAAGAAAACGCAGAAATAAACAGCCTGCAGCACTCGTCATTTTTTTGGGGAGATGTAATAGAAATATGCAATGATGAATTTTTCAATGTACATGGCCGCGCCGATGTTATAATTGTAGATCCGCCACGGGTCGGCCTGCACGCAAAGCTCATAAGTAAGCTCCTTGAGATAAAAGCTGCGAAAATTGTGTATGTGAGTTGTAATATCGCTACCCAGGCCCGCGATCTGAAATTGCTTAGCGAAAGTTATTCAGTAGAAAGATTGCAGCCTGTAGATATGTTTCCTCACACGCACCATATTGAGTGTGTTGCTGAATTGAAACTTCGCTAATATCGTGACGTATTTTGAAATGTATGGTATTATCAAAATAGACCTTGTAAACAAAAGATGACAAACTCAAATTTTAAATATGGCGACACTGTAAAATTACCTATTAACGAGAAGGAATATTTTGAGGACAGCCTGTGCATTGAACTAACATCTTTCTCTCATAAACGACCTTATACCGGAGGTTCGACAAAAGCCACTGCGTATATCAATCTTTCTAAGAATAACAGAGCCAACAAAATATTACTTTCTGTTCATGGAACTGATGGAAAACCCGGCGCCGAACGATATGACTCCTTAAGTTGGGATGAATATGAATTTCAACTTAAGAGTTTTAGTTACGATCAATTTATTGAAATCATTGTCACGAAAAGGACGTAGGATACTGTAGTTTTCCAAGTGTACTCTTTTGCCGGTATGTTCAAAAAGCCTGGCTTATTCTAATTCCCGGCGTCACTCCTTTAAAGAAATTATCAAAGTAAATAGAAGGTTCAATAGTCGTTTTCGACAATTTCAATTTACCTGCACCGAAGCGGAATGTATTCTTTTCAAAAAAATCACCTTTTTTGTTGATAAGATATCCCAAAGAAAAAACAGCACTGAAAGAAAAATCTTTTCGGAGATCATGATCAGTCACTCCGCCCTGCCCATATGTGAGTGTGAGAAAATCGTTGCGATAGGTTTTTAATTTACCTGAGCTGTCACGGGCAAATAAAAAGTGCGGTTCCCAAAAAAGACCAGGTTCCCATTTGAAGGTGCGGTCCCTATTGGTCAATATGAGCTTAGTACCAATACTGAAAGAAGGAACGAAATAATGTTTATAGTTCTGAACATTTACTGTGATAAATCCTTCGAGCATGTCGCCATTACCGGCAGGTGTAAAACCTTTAGGTTTATCAGCAGAGATTGATTTATCCTTCGCAAGATAGTGTGCGCCGCTCCCAAGTATCAATGGCCATTTGGTGTTAACATTCTCTTTGATAGTTTTGATCTTTGCAGTAAGCTTTCCGTTCATATACCCGGCCAATTCGCCAATATCATTCAGATAAAAAAGAAGGTGATAATATCTGGGCTTGGTAAGGCTTATTTTCTGCGAAGGCTTCGGCGGGTTTGTCACAATACCAATAATGTTAATCGTATCCTGGGCGATTTTAAGGGCCGCGAGCGCTCCGTCATTCGCAAGAAAATTATCTCCCTTTGGTTTGAATTGCTGCAATCTTATCTTTTTTCGTCCCTGCGCATCCGTTATGTAATCTATCCGCTTTGATGAGAGAGGATCATTAAGTGAGTCTTTCAGTGGAGTAATGTCATTAATGAAAACCTTTAGTAGTGAATCGATATTAGCTATTTGCTCAAGATCCGTTATGTCGGTAACTTCTATCTCTAGCTTGTTGCCTTTCTCAAGGTCAACATAAAAGCGCCTGTTCATAATTATATCATCAGGAACCCTATATGCCTTATCCTCACTGTTCGATTGGGCGCAAAGATTTGGTGCGATGCTTATTGCAAGCATCATTACAGTAATTAGTTTTTTCATCGTATTTAGTTTGGAGAATTTTTAGTTGAGAAAATCGTGAAGCCATCTTTCACCGACGTCATTGATGAGTTTGTAAACACTTCCTGTTTACCAAAATTCAACCTGAATGAATGGGTTTCTGTTTTGCGGGCAACTATTGGCTGTTCTGCAATTTCACCCAATTCATTGATATGGACAACAGTCAATTTTTTTCCTGGGAAAACGGAAGTAATGACACTTATATCTGTTGATGACTTTTCTATCGCAACCGTATCTGTTATCTCAATTTGCGAAGGCTTAGGCGTTTCATTAATCACAAAAATATTGTTCTTAATATTCGGCTCACTCTCGTTCGCAGTAAGTATGATTTTTTGTTCCTTTAACGGTGTATTGGCTTCATTTCTTTCATTGAAGTGCGACACTGTTACTACGGAATCTTTATCATTGTTCTTCAGACCGATAGCAGCGCTTTTATCAACCGGTGTT
>JBDTVF010000221.1:0-5341 GCA_040007325.1 Ginsengibacter sp.
ACTTCATTTCCAAAATCGTTTGCGCTGAGAGCTACATCGATATTTCCATCATTGTTAAAATCATCTGTAACCATTCCAAAGACAGGAGCTAGTTGCGCCATTGCAGGTAGAGCGTGCATTTCAAATTTCCCATTTCCCATATTTTTTATAAAACAAGTGTTGAAATTATTTGCCTGCAAATGCAAGGCTCCCGCCAACTCTTCGTCTGAAAATATTGCATGAATATCAGCAGTCGCGAAAGTTTTATATTTTAAAAATTTTTTCTTTAAGAGTGGCAATTGCTCAACAATTTCATCCCGGTTCTGGGAAGTAAACTCTTTCTTTTGTCTATTCTGGTCATTTAAGAACACGGTAGGAATGGCGTCTAATCTTCCATTTTTATCAAAGTCCTTTGCATAAATATTTACCGGGTATTTTTGGCTTGCCCGGTAAAAAGAATTCTCTCCAACATTACCAACGATATAGTCAATGTCGCCATCATTATCGAAATCACCAGCGGTTATACTGTTCCACCATCCGGTTTGATTGCTGATGCCTGTTTGTGCTGTTATGTTTTTTAATTTGCCGTGATCGTTTTTAAAAAAAGTAACCGGCATCCATTCACCAACAATAATAAGATCGGTCCATCCATCATTATCGAAATCAGTCCATAAAGCATCACATACCAAACCAATATTTTGCAGCTCGCTGGCTACATCACTGGTGATATCAGTGAATTTAATTTTGCCCGGCTTGGAATCGTTTCGATAAATAAATGAGCTTACCGGCTGTGGATATTTACCCGGGTACACCCTGCCGCCAATGAATAAATCCAGGTCACCATCATTATCAATATCAACGGCCTTTACACAGCTTTTGCTCGTGTAATTGACGGGTAATGCTGAACTATCAAACGAGAAATTTCCTTTGCCATCATTGGTATAAAACTGATCCTGGTAGTTTTTTGTTTCTGCCGGCGATTCATTACTTCCACTTGCACAATACAAATCAAGATCACCATCATTGTCAGCATCAAAGAGCAACACACCCATGTTATAAGGCCTGCGGATATCTGCACCTGTTGGCAACTGGATATTTTTTTTTATAAATTTTCCATTTCGTTGCTGTAAAAAATATTTACCTGGATAATCCCCCGAACCGCCGATGTAAATATCATCAAGCCCATTACCATCAATATCTCCCGCTGCAAGGGCCGGCCCATATTGAGAAAACTTGTGCGGCAAAAGTCTTTCGCTGCTGAAGTCGGGAAAGTCCATTTGATTATGCAAATAATCAATTCCGGAAGCCGCAGTAATATCAGTAAACAATGTATTTGAAACAACTGCCGGCTTTGTAGTAACCTCGTCATGCGCATCCTTTCTAAAAACTTTTATTAGCTGATTCGCTCTTTGGTTATAGATAACTTGCTTTTTACTTCCCCAGTCAATAACAACGGAATCGATACTAGCAATTTTTCCTAAACCAAAGAAAGCCCTTGTATCGACGGTAGATAAGTAGCCACGGTAAGGAGAATTTTCGTAAGCCTGCATTTTTCCTTTATCATAATAGATAGTTGCAATGGCGCCTAGTCCATTGATATTTTTATTGTCGCCGATAAATTTAATTTCAAGATAGTTTGCATTAATCTTATCATTCGAATTGGTTGTGTTTTCATATACAAAGGCTTCGTCATTGATGTTATTAATTACATAATCTAAATCTCCATCATTATCAAGATCAACATATACAGCACCATTGGAAAATGACGGCTCATTCATTCCCCACTGCGATGTCACATTTTCAAACTTGAGCTTGCATGTATTTCTAAAAGCATAGTTAGGTACTTTGATTTGGGGCATTTGATTTATCAGATCAGTTTTTGAAGCGAATGCTTTTTCATTTCTAAAAGCTGCAAAGTCATGATCGGTTACATCTCTCGGATAACCATTCGTAATGATAAGGTCTCTATACCCATCATTATCAAAATCGGCCAGTGAAGTATTCCAGCTCCAGTCTGTTTCAGCCACACCTGCGTAAAACCCAATGTCAGCGAATACCGGATCGCCTATCGAATCATTGCTCTTCAATGTCGGGCCCATATTTAATTGCAGCGTGTTTCGCACGTACTGAAACTCAAGATTCTCATACAAAAATTTTTGATAAATAAAGTAGCTGTTGCTGCTCATATTTTTTTTCTTGCGGTAATTATCTTCCGGGTTCATGTCTGCAGCAACTACGTCAGGCAAGCCATCATTATTAATATCCGCCACATCATTGCCCATCGCATTTTGTGATGTATGCTTGAAATATTCTTTCACTTTATCAGTAAAAGTTCCGTTGCGATTATTGATGTACATGTGATCGCTTCCATAGAAATCATTGGTTACATAAACATCTTTCCAGCCATCTTTATTAATGTCAACAATGGAGATGCCTAAACCAAAACCATGTTCTGTAATACCCGCCTGGGTTGAAACATCTGTAAACACCGGATGCTTTAAAGAATCATTCCAGTCGTTTCGGAACAGCTTGTCAACATCGGCATTTGATGTGTCGCCGTTTGAGTTAGCATTGAACGATACACTTTCTCTCTTAGCAAGCTTGGTGGTAACGAGATACATATCAAGGTCACCATCATTATCATAATCGAAAAAAGCAGCGTGTACTGATAAACTTGTATCGGCCAGGCCATATTCTGCGGCCATTTCTTTAAATACAGGTATCTTATTTTTATTTAAACCCTGATTAATGTATAAAAGATTTTTTCTTTGCTGAGGATCTTTTTTAATCGTCGTGCAGACATAAATATCCAGAAGGCCATCGTTATTTATATCCACTACTGACGCAGCGTTGCACCATTCTCCTTTTCCTCCAACCTTTGCAATACTGGTAATATCCTGAAATTTGAAATTGCCCTGGTTCAGGTATAATTTATTTTCTTCGGTGCTTGCAGTAAAATAAAGATCCGGCAATCCATCATTGTTAAAATCACCAACGGCGACGCCTCCTCCGTTATAAAGAAATGAGAGATCGAGCGGGTTTATAGAGTCATTTTCAACGATGTTATTATTAAAAGTTATGCCGGTGTGAGAAGAGGAAAGCTTCTTGAAAAGAGTGAGCGGCGGGTGACAGGCAGCAAAAAAGATTATTAAAAAAAGAAGTGAGGCAAATTTCATTTTACAAAAATGATGTAATCGTTGTGCAATCGCAATGAATTTTTTCGTGCTTGATTAATGGCTCACTTATAATGATATGCCACGCTTCCAGGGAATAAAATCATCCTGCTGCAACTCAACCGCTTTCGGAACTGCATTGCCGCTTGCAACCTCGATTGTATAGTTCAGGATTGTTTCTCCCATTTCAGTAATGGTGCTTTCACCGTCAATAATGTTACCACAGTTTAATATCAATAATATCCGTCATCTTATTATACAAAGCCGTGTTTGATGAAATTTTGATAGTTGGTGCAACAGGATTTCCTGTAGGCGTACCAAGGCCCGTCGTAAATAAAATAAGATTAGCGCCTGCACCTGCCATTGCTGTTACGCTTTCTACATCGCCACCGGGAGTACACATTAAATTGAGGCCGGATTTTGTACATTTTTCAGGATAATCAAGCACGTCAGTAATGGGAGATGTGCCGCCTTTGCGAGCCGCGCCTGCAGATTTTATGGCATCAGTAATAAGGCCGTCCTTTATATTTCCTTCTGTTGGATTTGCATAAAATCCGCTTCCATCTTTTTCAGCCCGTGCATTATAAGTTTTCATTAAATGCAGGAATTTTTCTGCAACAGAATTGGAAACACATCTGTCACTTAACTCCTGTTCTACACCACATAATTCCGGGAATTCAGATAGGATAACGGTTCCACCGCATGCCACCAAAAGATCAGAAGCATAGCCAACAGATGGATTTGCAGATATGCCGCTGAAACCATCACTGCCACCACACTCAAGACCTATGCATAATTTAGAAATTGACGCGGGCTGCCGTTCGATTTTATTGGCTTCAATAAGGCCGGCAAAAGTTTGCCGCAAGGCTTCATCAATCAATTTTTTTTCGGTACCCTCCTGCTGTTGCTCAAGAATGATCAAAGGTTTTTTAAGATTTGGTTCCCTTTTTTCAATTTCACTTTTCAGCATGTGTATTTGCGCATTTTGACATCCTAAACTTAGGATGGTAGCGCCAGCTACATTGGGGTGGGTTATATATCCTGCTATCAATCCGCAAAGCGTGTCAGAATCCGTGCGTGGGCTGCAACATCCCATCTGGTGTGTAAGAAATTTTATGCCGTCTATATTTGGGAATAATTTTTTGTGCTGCTTTTGCGGAGAATCAGTATTCAAATTGGCAGCTAGAATGTCATCGTTGGTCTTTCCCTGCCGGTACAATTCAATCAGTATATCAGTTTTGCTTTTGTAACTTTCTTTTCGGCTATATCCTAATTGCCCGGTAAGCGCTTCCTTTAATATATCTATATTTCTATTCTCACAATAAACCAAGGGAACTACAATCCAATGATTAGCTGTACCAACTTTCCCATCAGGGCGATGATAGCCCATAAATGTTTTATCAATGAATTTCCCAACATTGGGAGACTTCCATTCAAACATTCTTTCTTTTACCACGGGATCGTCTGTTGCATGAAAGGTGTTTTGCGGAGTGATTAAACTTCCAACCGTCAAATCCAGATTTACTTTCCCAACCAATACTCCATACATGAAAATCGGATCTCCTTTTAATAAAGGTGCGATAGCGAACTTATGTTTTGCCGTAACGTTTTGAGGCAAGAAGAATGCGGTATTATCAAGTTCAACGGACGTCCCTTTTTGTAAATCTCTTAACGCCACCACCACATTATCCCACCGATGTATTTGTAAAAATTTTTTATCAGCGATTTGAGGAGAAGTTGAAATCATAATTTGTTTGATAAGAGAAAAGATTTAAATCTGTTGAATGTCATTTATAAATTTATAATAATCTGGTTTGAAACTGTGGTGTAGTGTGATGTTTAATATAGATTTCTATAGCAGGCAAATGCTAAATATTAAAACAAGGATTAAAGAAAAATTTATTTGCAATAAATCTCAGCAAGTCAATTTTCTATTCCAGGCTAATAATTGCAAAGCTGTTTCACAATGATTTCCTCAGAATTAATGTGAAGGGATTTCTTATTTTTTCCTGTTTATTTTCAAGAATTAATCTTGCAGCAGATGCTCCCATTTTTGCATGATCGGTTGAGAGCACAGTAATGCCATCAAGTAATATTTCCTTTAACGGAGTTTCATTATAGGATATAATGCCCACGTCTTTTCCGATTTTCAGCTTTGCGGAGTTGCAACTTTTAATAAGGTTTACAAG
>JBDTVF010000222.1:0-5339 GCA_040007325.1 Ginsengibacter sp.
AATATCTTACAACATATTTATAAAAACATCGACCACTTTTTGTAGCCTCGACAGGGCTAATTATTAAGTTGACCATCAAATAATTATATAAATATGGTAAACAAAATTGTAATCAATCAACCTTAATTGTCTTTTCATAAAATTAGGCCGTTCAAAAATCTGTATATCGCCTTTGGTCATTACAACACCTTCGTTTTTCCAGTTGTATAAATCTTTGGAAGAATAACAGGCAGCTCCGCGGGGCTGGCCGTAATGCTCGCCATACCAGAAAAAAGTTTTTAAAGAATCAACATAGATGATATTGCCTCCATGACAGTCAATCGGCAGGCCATCATCAGCAAGCCATTCCGTACCTGTTTTGAAAGACGTGAAATTGGTTGGATGCTGAGCGAATGCGGTTGAGAAAATGGCTGCGAGAAAAAAAATGAGCAGGCTGATTTTTTTTAATGATAGGAATTGAAATATATAGGTTTCACGCATTTTTTAAACGTTTGGTAAATGGGATTGATGAAAATAATTATTTGATATGATTAATAAGTAAATTTCATTTGGCAAATGCATAAATAATGAAAAAACAAATTCGGATTATTTTAATTATAACAGGCCTGTGTTTTACGGCTTGCAAATCATTTTCACAAGACTACCGGCGCTGGCAAATGAACACCGATGGTTCTATTTCCTGGCCGATCAGAAATAGTATTCCGCACAACGACCATATTGAAATGAGTGGAAAAAGAATATCCTGTGTAATCAGGTATGGCATATCTGCTGACAGTTCCTTCCACGCTACCCGCAGCCTTGTGTGGCCCATGCTTAGAACGATTCCGAATAATACACATGCCAGTCTTACACGCCGTTTTGCATTGGATGGTTTTGAACTGGTAACGGTAAATTATAAACCGTTATCCAATGAAAAGGTTTCTTCAATAACCCTTAATGGAACATTAATAGTAAAAAGTAAAGCCGATAATAATATAGAACTAACCCGCCAGTTTTTTCCTTCAACATCGTTGCCCGGCTATGGTGAAATCTACACCATTAAAAACACATCCGGAAAAACATGTGTTGTCGAAATACCTAAAATGAATAATGTTTACGCTACTGATTCGCTGAAGGGAACAGAAGGTAGTTACGCATTACACATGGACTTGTTTAATGGAGGAAATTTTAATCTTCAATCAAATGACTCTGTTAGTTTTTCTATTTTATATTCAGGCTTAAAAGACAAAGAACAGGCTTTGATTGTGGACGTTCAGAAGGAAGAAGAAAATAGGATGGAATTTATCCGGGAGGTGTGGAGCAAATTAGTACTTGAAACTCCCGACTCAGTCTTGAACCGTGAATTTGCCTTCGCCAAAATCAGGGCAGCAGAAAGTATTTATGCAACCAAGGGTGGCCCAATGCATGGCCCCGGCGGCGAATCTTATTATGCGGCCATCTGGGCAAATGACCAGGCAGAATACGTTGGCCCCTTCTTCCCTTATCTTGGTTATGAATATGGAAATGCGGCTTCGTTGAATGCTTACCTCCAGTTTGCGCGGTTTATAAATAAAGACTATAAGCCAATTCCCAGTTCCATTATTGCAGAGGGCACCGATGTATGGGATGGCGCCGGCGACCGTGGCGATGGTGCTATGATTGCGTATGGCGCTACCCGTTATGCACTCGCCAGTGGCGACAATAAGCAAGCAGAAAAATTATGGCCACTGATTGAATGGTGCCTGGAATATTGTCACCGAAAACTAAATAACGAAGGTGTGGTTATGTCAAATTCTGATGAATTAGAAGGACGTTTTCCTGCGGGCAATGCGAACCTATCGACATCTTCCTTATACTACGATGCATTAAATTCTGCTATTTATTTAGGAGAAACTTTAGGCAAAGAAAAAAGGCAATTAAAAATTTATAAAGAACAAGCCACGAAGTTGAAAGCCGCCATTGAAAAATATTTTGGCGCAAGCATAGATGGTTTTGATACCTATAAATACTATAAAGAAAATGATACCCTGCGAGCCTGGATATGCATCCCGCTCACAATGGGTATTTTCGATCGTAAAGCCGGAACTATTGATGCACTGTTCTCACCCAATCTTTGGACGAAGGACGGCCTTGCAAGCCTAGCCGGGGATAAAACATTTTGGGACAGAGCAACTTTATATGCTTTAAGAGGCGTGTTAGCTGCCGGTGAAACTGAGAGAGCGCTCAATTATTTGCATTATTATTCTAATCGCAGATTATTAGGTGATCATGTTCCATACCCTGTAGAAGCTTATCCTGAAGGAGGCCAGCGCCATCTTTCAGCAGAAAGCGGATTGTACTGCCGGATTTTTACAGAAGGGCTGTTTGGTATAAGACCGACAGGTTTAAAAAGTTTCTCCTTCACTCCCCGTCTTCCAAAGCATTGGCCTGCTATGAGCCTTAAACACATTCATGCTTTTGACAGCGATTTTGATATTGTTGTTGAGAGAGCAGGTAACATGTTGAAAACAACCGTATCAGAAAATGGGAAAAAAATAGTTGACAAATTGATTAATGAAGGTGATATGGTTAAGGTCAGTTTTTGAAATAGAATGATTTCGTCAAGGTTCAAAAAAATAAATTCTTTTTATTTTACTGAAGTCATCATCAACACCACGCTCGATCTTCTTTCATTTACTTCGGGATTGAAACCGACTTTCATCAGGAAATCTCCTGAATAAATTCTTGAATTATCTATGGGTGTTTTCGTTCCGGGATACAGATCTATTTCTTCAATTTTATATTTCTTATCTGCATCAAGCCCTTGCATTTTTATCGGCAGAAATAAATTGGTAGCATTTATTGTTGCCACATAATAATTAAATACAACGGCCCTATCCATTGTTTGATCTACATAAGCCATTGACGCTATTTTTTCATTGTCCGGGTTTTGCAAACGATACTGATCGCCATGCCAAACAATATCTTTAAATCCATTGTATAACTGGATAGCGTTTTGACAATATTGCAAATCTTTTTCGGGTAATTCATTTACGCGAATATCAAACCCCAACTTACCCATCATAGCCACATCGGTTTTAAATTTGACAGGCTGCTTTCCCATATTGGTAACGTGGTCGTCCATAGCAATCGCAGGAAAATAATAAGAATAATCCCATTGAATAAAAATCCTGTCGTAAGGATTGGTATTATCACTCGGCCAAAATTCAGTAAAGTATTGCAACGATTTATAATCAACTCTTGAGCCGCCGCCTGCACAAAGCATCATAGGCACTTTGGGATATTTTTCCCTCACTCTTGCCAAAACATTGTTTAAGCCCTTTGTATATGCCAGGTAAAAATTATCCTGGTCTTTTAAATAAGGTGAATATGCATTGTAAATAAGAGAATTGCAATCCCATTTTATAAATGCCAAACCAGGGCTTTCCTGAAAAAGATCATCCACAGACTTGAAGACAAAATCCTGTACCGCCGGATTGGATAGATCAAGCACCAATTGATTGCGCATATAAAACTCTTTACGCCCGGGTTCTCTAACTACCCAATCAGGATGGCTTTCATACAATTCACTTTTGGGATTTACCATTTCAGGTTCTATCCAGATACCAAATTTTACCCCATTTACAGTTGCTTCTTTTGCTAGGGAACCAATACCATTTTTTAATTTTTGCTTGTTGTATTGCCAGTCGCCAAGACCGGCTGTAGAATTATTACGCGGATATTTATTTCCAAACCAACCATCATCCAGCAAGAAAACATCGGTGCCTAATTTTTTTGTATCCTGTAGTAAGCTGCTGAGTTTTTGATCATCAAAATCAAAAAAAGTCGTTTCCCAATTATTTAAAATAGTAAGCCTTTCACCGTTGCCATCATACAAACAATAATTTCTTGCCCAGCGCTGCAGGCTACGACTGGCTTCGCCTTTGCCATTGTTCGATAAGGTATAAACCAACTTCGGTGTTTCAAAAACTTCATTAGGCTTCAGCGTAATGTTCGATGCGAAATTGTTGATGCCCGCAGTGATGCGCAAGTTATATTCATCAAACGTTTCAAAATCAATTTTAAAATTTCCGTTCCATTGTAGGGAGGCTGCGATCACCTCGCCATCCGTTTCCGTGGCCGGCTTGTTTAAAGAAACCATAAACGATGATGATACCAACAAATTCGTTCTTGTGCCGAGTTTACTATCCAATGTAAAAATACCATGCGATAGTTTTTGTTCCTGGTCCCGCATCTCCTGCGCAGCGCGGCTATAATGGCTTTGCAGGTAAAATGCTTTTCCATTCAATGTTAAATTAGCCGAGGCGTATTTATTCAAAATAATATTGCCTTTTTCATTGTGCATTATTTCGCTCCATTGCTCTATCACATTTTCTTTTTTATAGGTGTGATAAAACAGCGTAACCTGGAAATTGTAATGATTGTCTTTTAATAAAATGGATGTGAGCGTTTGGTTATCATCAATGTTTTTTGTGTTATGGCTGATGTATTTCAACACGACAGATTTATCGCCGTTACTATGTGTTACAGATAATGCAGGCTCCAGCAAATTCAAAGAGCCGGAAGCAACATACGCTTCATGTTTGTTATAAAGATCATCGCTACCCACTTTAAACTTATCCAAAGAACTTATAGCGGTATATTCTTCCGGACTGTTTAATTTTTTTCCAAAATAACTAACAACAAGCGAACTGTCTTTATCGGTTTGTAACACCAGCGCCGTTTTATTTGTAGTAATGCTGATCGTCTGCTGCGCCTGGCTTACAGAAGACATCAACACAATGAATGAGATACTTAATGTAAAAATTTTTATTACCATTTTAATGTAATTAGTGTAAAAAATGTTGCTGACAAAAATCGCTTTTATTTCTTTTAATAATCAATTAATAAAATCGTTGACGACTTTTTTAATGTGATATAATTCTTTATCTAAAGGAAGCTTTTCAAGTGGTTTTAATTTCCCTTTTACATGGCATGATCAAAATTTTGCAGTACAAAATCGTAGGTTCCAACTTTCATATTTATTCAAATAAATCTTTGGGCAGATGGAATACTAATTCCCAACCTGCATAAAGCCCTGCCGTAATTCTAAAATTTCAGCAACCCATTCACAAAAAAATTCAAAAAATGATTGAACCATTTAAGTTCCACATCCTGTCATTAAAAAAAATCACCCTGCTCATTTTTTTTCTCGCAGTAATTTTCTCAACTGCATCCGCGCAGCATCCAACCAATTTTACTTCTTTTAAAACCGGTCAGGATTGGCTTGCTGATGATGGCCTGCCGATTGACTGTCATGGAGGCAATATCATCTATGTTGATTCTTTAAAAACTTTTTTCTGGTATGGCGAGCATTACGG
>JBDTVF010000223.1:0-5302 GCA_040007325.1 Ginsengibacter sp.
GTTTGTTTTGGGCAATGGCTTGC
Organism: Ginsengibacter sp.; assembly: GCA_040007325.1. Taxonomy (GTDB): domain Bacteria; phylum Bacteroidota; class Bacteroidia; order Chitinophagales; family Chitinophagaceae; genus Ginsengibacter. Next base: position 24 of record JBDTVF010000223.1, read on the forward strand.
GTGTAATTGTGCATGTTGATAAAAGTACACCGATGGCAGTACTCAACGTGCTGTATGATGTAGGCGCACGTGATGAAGATCCTGAGATGACGGGCTTTGCCCATTTGTTTGAGCACCTCATGTTTGGAGGTAGCATAAATATTCCACTATACGATGAGCAATTGCAAATGGCCGGCGGAGATAATAATGCTTATACTACCAACGATCTTACCAATTATTATATCCAGCTTCCTGCAGAAAACCTTGAAACAGCTTTCTGGCTTGAAAGTGATCGCATGCTGTCCTTAGCCTTTGATGAAAACTCGCTTGAGGTGCAGCGCAAAGTGGTTTGTGAAGAATTTAAGGAGCATTACATCAATAAGCCTTACGGGGATGCGTGGCACAAAATGCGGGAACTCGCTTATAAAGTGCATCCTTATAAATGGATGACGATAGGAAAGCAGCTTAGCCATGTTGAGGATGCAAGATTGCAGGATGTAAAGGACTTTTTCTTTAAACACTATACACCGGCGAATGCCGTACTAACAGTTGCAGGCAACGTTACCGTGGAGCAGGTAAAGAAACTGGCCGAAAAATGGTTTGGCGATATACCACCAGGCAAAAAATATGTAAGGCACCTTCCTCCTGAACCGAAGCAAACAGAAGCACGTCATCTGGAAATAAAAGCAGGAGTTCCCTTGGATGCGCTTTACAAAGCGTGGCACATGGCGCCGCGGCTTGATAAAAGATCGAGACTTGATAAAAGATATTACACTACAGACCTTATTACCGAAATACTTGGAAGCGGGGCTTCATCCAGATTATTTCAAAGCCTGGTAAAGGAAAAACAACTTTTCAGTAGTATTACTTGCTCGCATTTCGGAAGTATTGACTCCGGGTTAATTTATATTACCGGCAGGGTTATTAAAGGCGTAGATATTCTCGTGGCTGAACAGGCAGTGGAACAGGAAATTTCTAAATTGAAAGACGAACCCGTAACGCCGAAGGAATTAGAAAAAGTAAAAAACAAAACAGAAAGCATGATTGCTTTTGAGGACATAAGTGTTATGAACCGTGCCACCAGCCTTGCCAGTTATGAACTGCTCGGGGATGCCAACCTAATGAATACAGAATTGAGCAAATACCAGGAAGTAACTGCCGTAGAAATACAGAATGAATGCAGTAAAATTTTTTCTGACAGTAATAGTAACACCATCTATTACAGGTCTGCCAATTAAAAATTCCTGCTGCTGCACCGCACCTAAACAAAAATTATTTTGAAGCCATCAATTTTAGAAATGCCAGAAAGAACCATTGCCCCTCCGATGAAAGATGCGATTGAATTCAACCTTTCATTAAAGCCTTGCGAAAAAATTTCTCTTGATAATGGTGCCCCGGTGTATTTTATCAATGACGGTGCAGAAGAAGTTGCTTCAATAGAATTTGTTTTCTATGCCGGCAACTCATACGAGAATAAAAATCTTGTTGCTACCGTAACAAATCATCTTATAAAAAACGGAACAACCAGGCAGACGGCGCTTCAAATAAATGAACAGTTTGAATATTTTGGTGCGCACATAAGCCGGGCCAGCCATAATGAAACCTCTTCAATAGCGCTGCATTGTCTTTCAAAGCATTTAAAGGAATTGTTACCTGCAATAAGAAACATAATTACAGACGCCATTTTTCCGCAGGAGGAAATTGAAATCTTTCAGCAGAACAGCATACAGAGACTTTCGGTGAATTTGCAAAAATGTGATTTTGTGGCCAACCGGCTTATAGATCAACACCTGTATGGATCGAAGCACCCATATGGCCGGGTGTCAAGTGTTGAAGATATCAATGCCATCAACAGGCAGGATTTGCTGGATTTTTATAATAATCTTTATGTAAAGGCCAAATGTGTAATTTTTGCGGCCGGTAAGTTACCTGCAGATTTCGGGGCACTGTTGAATCACCACTTCGGAGATCTTACTATTAATGAAAACATTCCCGACGTGGTACATAACCCGGAAAGAGCAGTAGAGAAAAAAGTAAAAATAATTAATGATCCTAAAGGAGTGCAGGGCGCAATTCGGATAGCGAGGCCTTTTCCGTCAAGGCATCACCCAGACTTTAAAAAAGCTTTGATTGTAAATGTTTTGTTTGGAGGTTTTTTTGGTTCGCGCCTTATGAGTAACATCCGGGAAGACAAAGGGTATACATACGGCATACACAGTTTCCTCGAAAACCATTTTAAATATAGTGCATGGGTAATAAGCACCGAAGCAGGAAAAGATGTTTGCGACGCCACTGTGAAAGAAGTTTACAATGAAATGGAGATACTTAGAAATGAACCGGTGGATGAAGAAGAATTGCTGCTTGTAAAAAATTACCTTATGGGCGTTACTCTTGGAGATCTTGACGGACCCTTTCATGTAATTTCAAGGTGGAAAAATCTCATCCTGAATGGACTTGACAGCGATTACTTTTCTGAAAATATTAATACCATTAAAAATATTACGGCAGAAGAGATCCAAGAACTTGCAAATAAATATTTAGTGCCTGAAGAATTTTATGAGCTTGTAGTAATTTAATATCAAAAGATGCAGCTATGAATTTTTTACTTCGACTTCTTATTACCGCGGCAGTTGCTTACGGGCTGTCCATCATATTAACGCCGCATGTAAGGATCGACAATTATTTTACTGCATTGTGTTTTGCATTTGTACTTGCAGTACTCAACGCGATTGTGAAGCCAATACTTATTATTCTTACGCTCCCGATAACTATTCTCACGCTTGGCATTTTTCTTTTGATAATAAATGTATTGATGATCATGCTGGCGGGCAAGCTGGTTTACGGCATACACATTGAAGGTTTTCTGTGGGCATTTCTTTTTGGTTTATTGTTATCTTTTATTTCTTCAGCGCTTATCAAGACAGAAAAAAAATCCCGCTAACACCTAACGTTTTCTTCTTTTTTAATTACAAATGAATAGTTGAAATTTGCCACATGCAATTTCACCGGAATGATTTACCCGAAGAAACATTAATTGACCTTTATAAAAAGTTACTATTTCCAAGGCTGGTTGAGGAGAAAATGTTGCTCCTGTTAAGACAGGGCAAGATATCCAAGTGGTTTAGTGGTATTGGCCAGGAAGCAATTTCCGTAGGCGCAACTTATGCGTTGCAGCCCGATGAATGGATAATGCCATTACATAGAAATCTTGGTGTATTTACGTCGCGTAACATGCCGCTTCAAAAATTAATGAAGCAGTGGCAGGGCGATGAAGATGGCTATAGCAAAGGACGGGAGCGAAGCTTTCATTTTGGTAGTAAAGAACATTTTATATGCGGAATGATTTCTCACCTCGGTCCCCAGCTTGCTATCGCAGATGGTGCAGCACTTGCCTATAAATTAAAAAAGGAAAAAAAAGTATCGCTTGCTTTTACAGGGGAAGGTGGAACCAGTGAAGGAGATTTTCATGAGGCGCTCAACGTTGCGGCAGTATGGGATCTCCCGGTGATATTTATTATAGAAAATAATGGATATGGCCTTAGCACTCCCGTAAGTGAGCAGTATCGTTGTCAAAAACTTGTGGATCGGGCTGCGGGATATGGCATGGCAGGAATTCAGATTGATGGTAATAATATATTAACCGTTTATGAAACGATGAGAGGTGTGCGGGAGTACTGTATAGAAAATCAGAAGCCCTACCTCGTTGAATGCATGACCTTTCGCATGCGGGGCCATGAAGAAGCCAGCGGAACGAAATACGTCCCTAAAGAAATGTTTGAACAATGGCTGCAAAAAGACCCGATTAAAAATTATGAGCGTTACCTGGTTCAAGAAAAAATTTTGACCAACATCACTATTGCGGATATACGTACTGAAATGAGAGAATTGATCAAGCCACTATCACCGGAAGCAACTAATAAAACTACTTTCATTGTTAACGCACAAACTTCTATTAGAGAATTGAAAGACGTGTATGCACCGCACAGTCAAAACTTAGCCAACAATAGCGAATTGGAAAGTAAAAAAGCAAACTCTACTATTAATGTCCGTTTTATAGATGCAGTATCACAAGGACTCCGGCAGTCCATGCAGCAGCATCAAAATCTTGTATTAATGGGACAAGATATTGCAGAGTATGGGGGCGCTTTTAAAATAACTGAGGGCTTTGTCGATGAATTTGGAAAAGAGCGGGTGCGCAATACACCACTATGTGAGAGCGCTATTGTAGGAACCACATTAGGTCTAAGTCTCGAAGGGTTCAAGAGCGTAATGGAAATGCAGTTTGCAGATTTTGTTACCGTTGGTTTTAACCAGGTCATTAATAACCTAGCGAAGATTCATTATCGCTGGGGGCAAAATGCAGATGTTGTAATTCGTATGCCCACAGGAGCCGGCGTGGGAGCAGGGCCCTTTCACAGCCAGAGCAGTGAAGCCTGGTTTGTTCACACGCCCGGTTTGAAGGTGGTGTATCCATCCAACCCGTATGATGCTAAGGGTCTGTTGATAGCGGCGATAAATGACCCTAATCCCGTTATGTACTTTGAGCACAAAGCGCTCTACAGGAGTATATCTGGTTATGTACCGGATGAATATTACGAAGTTGAAATTGGGAAGGCAAGTAAAGTACGGCCAGGGCAGGACGTTAGTATCATTACTTATGGTATGGGTGTCATATGGGCGATAGAATATGCCGATACACACCCTGAAATATCTATAGAAATTCTTGACTTGCGGACGTTGCTGCCGCTTGATTATAAGGCAATAAGAAGTACCGTAAATAATACAGGTAAAGCCCTCGTGCTTCATGAAGACACACTCACAGGCGGCATAGGCGGGGAAGTGGCGGCATGGATTGCACAAAACTGTTTTGAGTTTCTCGATGCACCTGTGATGCGCTGCGGATCGCTCGACACACCAGTTCCGTTTAATACAGAATTAGAAAGAAATTTTTTAGCAAAAGCGAGATTGAATGAAATGGTGCAAAAATTAATTAATTATTAAATTCAATATTATATCTACAATCACTGCCGGGACAGATAAACTTACAGAACAATATTAATTCCCTGCTTCAGCCGGTATAAACTTCATTGAGATCGAATTTACACAATGCCTCGTGTTTTTTGACGTCAATCTTTCTCCGATAAATACATGACCCAGGTGAGCACCGCAATTATTACACACTATCTCCGTTCTCCTGCCATCTGCATCGGGAATTTGCTTTACGGCTCCCGGTATTTCATCATCGAAACTAGGCCATCCGCAATGTGAATCAAATTTATCTCTTGATTCGTATAAAGGCG
>JBDTVF010000224.1:0-5298 GCA_040007325.1 Ginsengibacter sp.
CGCCTACCGTACCCAATACTTTTAATGATGACATATCTTTTCCTTTCAATGGATCAAGGCCATAACTCATCAAACTCCTGATAGCAGTAGGTGCGGTATAAAGAATATTGACTTTGTGTTTATCAACAATTTCCCAGAATCGCCCGGCATCGGGCCAGGTAGGAATGCCTTCAAACATCACGCTGGTTGCGCCTGCGGCCAAAGGCCCATAAACAATATAGCTGTGGCCTGTAATCCAGCCAATATCTGCGGTGCAAAAATGTACATCACCGGGTTGGTATTGGAACACATTTGCAAAAGTGTAGGTAGTCCAAATCATGTAGCCGGCACAGGTATGCACTACTCCTTTCGGCTTGCCGGTTGATCCCGATGTATATAAAATAAAAAGCGGGTCTTCTGCATCCATTTCTGTAGCAGGCATCGTAACTACATTATTTTTTTCTATTTGTGATAATGCATGATCCATTTCATCTTCCCACCATACATCGCGGCCTTTTATCATCGAAACCGGTGTTCTTGTTCTTGTATAAACGATTACTCTTTTCACGGTTTTATTTCCAATCAACGCATCATCAATAATACTTTTTAAAGGAATGTCTTTACCTCCACGATAAGCGCCATCGCAGGTTACAATGAACTCTGCCTTTGCATCTTCCAAACGATCAGCAATACTTTGTGCAGAAAATCCGCCGAAAATAACACTATGAATTGCCCCGATTCTTGCGCAACCTAACACTGCATAAGCAAGCTCGGGCACCATACCCATGTAGATACAAACACGGTCACCTTTCTTCACACCATTGTTCAGCAGCACCTGTGCAAACTGGCAAACTCTTTTATGTAATCTTGAATAGGTAACTACCCTCGTTCTTTCTTCCGGGTTATTAGGCTCCCAGATGATGGCCGGTTTTTCTCCCATCGTTTCAAGATGGCGGTCAATACAATTTTCTGTAATGTTCAATTTGCCGCCTTTGAACCATTCTACTTTTGGCTCCTTAAAATTCCATTCAAGTACCTTATCCCATTTTTTTCGCCATTGAAAATTATCGGCTACATCGCCCCAAAATTTTTCAGGATCTTCTACACTTTTTTTATAGTCTTCGTGGTATTGCTCAGCTGAGGTAATTTGAAAAGGATATTCCATGGTTGATTATTTATAGAATTTGCAATCGCTATTTGTTGAATAAAAATAAAGATAATGTTCTAAGCATTAAAAATTTATCCATTATTGTTTCTCTTTAACAGGTGACAGAGAAATTAATTTGACAATAAGTTTGGTTTTAATTTTGTTTGATTATAAAACAATGTTTTGTTTGATTATAAAACATTGTATATTTTTGTATTAAATAAAAACTTCGCAAATATGCCAAATACCCTTACACAAAAAGAAATAGGGAAAAGAATTATGGAATTAAGAAAAGCAAAAGGATTATCCCAGGATGAGCTGGCAAAGGAACTTACAATTCCAAGGTCGTCACTTGCTCAAATAGAATTGGGTAATCGTTCTGTAAATGTAAGAGAGCTTTTAAGATTATCCCACTTACTTGAATTTTCTTTAGATGAATTTTTAGGAAATGAGTTTACGACATCAAAGGAAGAGCCCTTCGACAAGCAACCCTTCGACAAGCTCAGGGCAAAAGAAAAACAACAGGAAAGAATTTCTGTTCCTTCGCTGAGCGTTTCTAAATTTAAAAATATTTTGTTGTATATACTGGAACGCTGCGCAGGTAAGCCTAACGTTGGCGAAACCGTTCTGTACAAACTTCTTTACTTCTCTGATTTTAATTATTACGAATTGTATGAAGAGCATCTATCAGGTGCCCGCTATCGAAAGCTGCCTTATGGCCCTGTTCCTCTCAGCTTTGAAAATATTGTAAGCAGCATGATTGAAAAGGGAGAGATCAAAAAAATAAAAACCGAATATTTTAATAAGCTGCAAACAAGGTATTTGCCATTACAGAAAGCTGACCTTACTAAATTAATGGCAAGCGAAAAAGAAGTAATAGATAAAGTGATTGAGCAAATGAGTGACTGGTCTGCTTCTGGTATCAGTGATTATTCTCATAATGATATGCCGTGGAAAGCATCTAAAGAAGGGAAGATAATTGATTATGAATTGGCCTTTTACAGAACACCTCCATTCTCTGTAAGAAATTATGGTAACGAAATTGAAGAGCCATGACTTTTGAAGAATTCGATGAATTTAAAAAAGAGGTAAAGCACCTGCTAAAAAAATACAGAACATTAGATGGTGATCTTGACATAGTGCGAAGAGTTTTAGAAGTAGAGCCGAATGAAAGGCCGCCATTTAGTTTTAGAATCAATGACCTGGGAATTTCAACTTGTGTAATTAAAGTAAAGAAGATTGCCTGCCGTGCATTAAAAGGAAGAGGTGTAAACTCAGGACTGCGATTGATTTATGCCTATTTTATAAATGAAGAAAGAATTGTAATGATTGAGTTGTATCATAAGAATGATAAAGAGATTGAGGATAAGGGAAGGATTAAGAAACACTTTAAATAATTAATGCAACAAAAAAATAACTACTATGGCAAAAGAAAAATTATCGAAATCAAAAACTAAGGATACACTGGAGAAACCTGAGCAGCAAAAACGAACTTATATTAAACAAGCTGATGTTCCTTTACTTTCCTTGGACGATGCATTACGCATACCGCAAGCAATATTAGAAAATTATGCCGGTAAGCCAACATCTCCACTTTATGTTGCAAAAGCGTTAAACATTGATCCTAAAGGAGGGCAGTTTAAGCTTATCACAGGCGCGGCTATCGCATATGGGCTCATAGACGGAGGAGCGCAAGCAACCGCAATTGGAATAACTGAATTGACGAAACGAATTCTTCGTCCAAAACAAGAAGGTGGCGACCTGATTGCTCGTAGAGAATCAGTTCTTATTCCGAGAGTGTTTAAAGATTTCCTTGGAACATATAATGGACATGTTTTCCCTCGACCAGATATTGCAGTGAATGTTTTAGAAGAAATGGGAGTGCCTCGGGAAAAGGCATCAGAAATATTACAACGAATTGAGAGTAGTGCTGCTTCAGTAGGTTTTATTGAAGAGGTTAAAGGAAAGAAATATGTAACATTGGAAGGTTTAGCCCCTGCACAAAACGATGATGATGTTAATTCACACAATGAAGATGAAGATGTAACAAAAACTCAGACGGAAAAAGTTAAAAGTGACGTTAGGGAAGAAATAAAATCTCCCGTCCAATCAGTAACATTTCCAAAGTCTGCAACAATTGCAATAGCAATCGCTGATGATGAAAGAAGACGTAAAGTATTTATCACTCATGGAAAAAATAAAGAATTGGTCAATCCCATTAAAAAATTACTTGAGTATGGAGAGTTGATTCCTATTGTTTCTATTGATCGACAGTCGGTTTCAAAACCTGTTCCGGAAAAGGTTATGGATGATATGAGAGTGTGCGGTGCCGCAATTATTCACGTTGATGCTGAAAGTATAATTATTGAAAAGGATGGACAAGAGCATGTAATAATTAACCCTAATGTTCTAATTGAAATTGGTGCTGCTATGGCATTTTATGGTAGACGATTTATTTTACTTGTAAATGATGGTGTGAAACTTCCCTCAAATCTTCAAGGGCTTTATGAAGTAAGATATTCAGGCGAAACATTAGATGCAACAGCTACAATAAACCTTTTAGAGGCTATTAGAGACATCAAGAATTATTCACTTCCTACTGATGCAAATAGCACGGATCAATGATATGCAATACTTAATTAAAAACTAATACTACCAATTAAGATTTTATTGTATCACCGCCTCATAAATCGCATCCTGTATTTTGCCCCTAACATTCATGTGAAGCAATTTTAAATTAGCACCTCCATCAGGATTTACGCGGTTGCTTAAAAATACATATACAATATTTGTTTTGGGATCTGCCCATACACATGTACCTGTATAACCCGTATGCCCAAACGCAAGAGGTGATGCCAGCTCAGATGGATAAGGCTCTTTTCGTGAAGCGTTATCTTTTTCTGGCTTATCAAAACCAATCCCACGCCTGCTTACAGGACTGTTATATGCAGTAAAAAGTTTTAGTGTCTTTTCTTTGATGTATCGTTTGCCATTGAATGTGCCGCCATTAAGATACATCTGGAAAATAGAAGCTATGCCTTCCACGTCGCTAAATAATCCTGCGTGGCCCGCCACACCTCCAAACATAGCAGCGCCGGGATCGTGCACATCTCCATGAAGATGTTGCATCCTGAATTCCATATCGTTTTCTGTGGGTGCAATCCTGTTTGTATCAAATTTTTCACGCGGTTTAAAGCCTGTTGAAGTAAGTCCCATTGGCTGGTAAAAATTCTTATCAGCATATTTATCCAGCGTCAAACCTGAAATTTGCTGGACAATTTTTCCAAGAAAAATAAAATCATTATCGCTGTAGATATATTTATTCCGTGGCCCAACTTTGCTGGTAAGAATTCTTTTATAGATCGTGTCCTCCCAATCATTGCGCAGGTACATATTTTCGGCAACTCTTATACTGAATGAATCATTTTGAGAAGATGAATATAAAGAAGTCATCGGTTGCTTTGTATTGCTGTCAATAGTTTCTTTATGAAATGGTATAAATGCTATAAGCCCCGCCTGGTGCAAAAGGACATCTCTTATTTGAAGCTTTGCTTTATTAGTTCCACGTACCCACGGCAAATAATCTCCAAGTGTTTTATTTAATTTAATTTTTCCTTCATCATACAAATGCATTACAGAAATAAGCGTGGCGCATATTTTTGTTACGGAGGCCATATCGAATATGGACTCAAGAGTCATTGGATCCGGGTCGTTATAATTGTAAGTACCATAAGCTTTCTCAAACGCGATCTTACCATCTTTTGCAGCCAGTACAACACAGCCGGGAAAGGCACCTGCAGCGATCCCGTCTGTCGCAATACTATCAATGATATTAAGCTTGTTTGCGTCCAGTCCCACGATACCAGGATCAACAACCGGTAATAAATGATTACTTACTATACCGCTTCCGTACTTATAAGCATCGCAAACAGTAACAGGTAATTTGCCCCTGGCTTTTATCTTTCCTTCCAGGAGATCAGCGGCAGTTCGCTGTGTAACGGAATCGTCTTCGTAACACGCTACAAGGTTTGCAGCATCACAGAAATTTTTAAGTAGATATGGATTGCCAAAATCGAAGATGATGGTTTTATTATTTTCCCTTACCTGGTTTACGAGGTCGAATGCATAATCACTGATTCCAAAATTATTTGCCGGGTAGCGTGCATAATTAT
>JBDTVF010000225.1:0-5287 GCA_040007325.1 Ginsengibacter sp.
GCAGCGCTATGGTAAATATTCAGCTATCTTCATGAGAGCATTAGGTTCTTCATTCCAAAACATGCATTAATGCAACTGCTAATAACTGAACAAGCTGCTACTTTCTTTTCTAAACGAAAATCTCAATGCAGCTGAATATAACTCCACGCCGTTTCCATGTTATCGTTACATCAATTGTATTGCTGAATATTTTTTTTCTTGCCGGCACATCTATTCACCATGTGTATGGCGATAAAATAGGAGGTATCCTGGGATTTATTCTATTGCAACTTGATCTCGCCTTTGAGAACGTATTGTCTGCATGGTATTCTTCGATGCTATTATTTCTTGTAGCCATTGTCTGCATATTGTGTTTCACGATTGATTCAAAAAGATTTAAAAAGAAGGTCGATAGTTATATCAATTTTGGTTGGATCATTTTAAGTCTTGTATTTGCTACTTTATCGCTTGATGAACTTGGGTCATTTCATGAAACCATAGGAGATACAAGCCTGTTTGAAATTTTTGGCAGGACGGAAGGCTGGGAAGTTTTTTACATACTTATCATGATCGTTGGTGGGTTTATGATTTTGTTTAGCTGGGTGCGCCTCAGGCGTGTGCCGCTTGCTACTGTTTTTATGATCTTAGGTGCCTTGTTGCTATTAAGCAATCCGCTCCAGGAAAACTTTGAGATTGAAACCATGCAGAATTCGGCCAATCCTTTACAATGGCGACGGCCAGTGATATTTCTTTTACTCGAAGAAGGCTCTGAGATCTTTGCAACGCTTTGTTTCCTGGTCTCGATGCTGCTGTACTATAAGTTTGCAACAAAAAAGGCGGCGCTAAATGACGTTTCTTTTAATACTACAAAGCCTGTTAATACTTCCAAAGCAAGTCTCTTTAAGCAGTGCATTTTTTTTATCGTTATAATGGCCGTTGTTATGACGCTAATCGATATTTATGTACAAAGAGAACCTAATAATGATGTTGGTATACCAGGGAATTGGTTCCCTTCAATTATGTCATTTATTTCTTTTTGCGGTAGCTTTTTTTTGTTTAGAAACGAGAGCAGTAATAAGCGATTGTTTTTAGTGATGTCCTTTTTTTCTATTGCCTTATCAGCTTATTGCGGAAGCGATCTTTATGAGCATTCTTTCAATGAAATGCTTAGCGTCGAAAAAGTTTTCAACGTGATGATTGCAATTTTCGCATTAGTTATTGGATACTTTTTTTACAGGAATCAGAAAAGCAATTTAGGAAAGGCCTGCACCTTCGTATTCGCATTTTGTATTGCTGCTGCATTTTTATTGCCGGAATATGTTCGTCCTGAACTTCTTTTCGTGGGGTTTTCATTTTATTTGCTTTTGCTTTCTTTCGATATTGCTGAATAACTCGTAATCGATAATCATCTTCGCTACCGTCATTTTTTGTAGATGTAGTTCTACAAAAATAAACTGCATAAGTCGACATCATTAAGAAGTCGAATTCTATTTTCCATGTTTTGATATTGAGTTTATTTTGCGCCCGAATTGTTGAAAGCTTCCTCTCAGGCATTATTCAAAAACTTGAATCGCCATCAGGGCTGTTAGTTTTATTTACACATTCAATTCAAGCCAGAAATTACATTTACATATCACATTCAATTGGGTAAATGTTTTTGCATGACCCGCTTGGATTCTAATATTGAAAACCGCAACTATTGCCTGCCAATGAAACACACCCGAAACGGTCCCCTTCGAAAGTTTTTTCTTACCGGAAAAATTTTGGGAGGCATTTCTTTCGCAATAACTGCTGAAACTCACTAACCTTTAAAATCGCCTGTCTGAAGATTTATATGAACGTCTTAAAAAATTAAAAAGATTATGCCGAGTTTTTTATTGGTTGATGATAATCCTCTTGTCTGTTCAGTTTTGAAATTCCTGGTAAAGGAAAAATTTAGCCGCTGCCAGGTGGATGAACCTGAAAATCTCCAGGCAGCACTTGAAAAAATCCGAAAAAAAAATTACAGCCTTGTTATGATCGATGTTCATGTAACTGACGCCGATGCTATTGAACTCGCGAATTCGTTGCTTGAGGTACGTCGGGATGTGAAAATTCTTATGTATGGAATTTCTCACACAACAAGTCTTGCGCATAAATACCTCGAACTTGGGATAATGGGTTGTCTTGCCAAAGACGAAGAAGAGGACGAGATACAAAAAGCGATTGAAAGTGTATTAAACAACGGGAAATACATAAGCCCTAAATTGTTTTATGGTTTGACGGGGGAATATTCTGCAAAATTTTAAATTAGCCAGTAATTTTTCGTGCTGCTTAATTTTCTGTTAATGAAATTTTATTTCTGAAAGTTTCATAGGTAAAGTCGTTAATTTTATTTTCAATCAAGTAGAGGTGACTGTTTACCTTCGCACAGTACAGTGCAATCTTTATTTTTAAAACCATAGATGGTGCTATTTTTACCTTAACAGGTTTAGAAATTCTCTTAATTAAAGAAACAGTCCCATGAAACTATTATCATCTGCAATAGTTTTGCTACTCGCCTCGTACGGTGCAAATGCACAAAGGCTTCACGTAAATTTATTGGCAGGCGCTTCAAACTACCAGGGTGATCTGCAGGATAAACGATTTACATTTTCACAAGCTCACCTGGCGGGCGGCTTTGGGCTTTCATACGATCTTTCAGATAATCTTGCTTTACGCGGCGGTGTTACATTCGGCAAACTTTCCGGAGACGATAAACTTGGAAGGAACGTGTTGCGCAATTTGAACTTTGCTACAAATCTTATTGAATTTAACCTGGGAGCGGAGTATTATATAACGAAGATAAATGAACACGCGCTTACGCCTTATGTATTTGGCGGTATTGCTTTATATCATTTCAATTCTTACACCCATGACACTACGGGGGCTAAATATTTTTTAAAACCTTTAAGCACAGAAGGGGAGGGCTTTGCGGGGGGCGTTAAGAATTATAACCTAACGCAATTGGCTATCCCATTTGGTGGAGGAGTTAAATTATCGCTGAGTGACAATATCAATGTAGGCCTGGAATTCGGCCTCAGAAAATTATTTACTGATTACATCGATGATGTTAGCACAAGATATGTTGATCAATCATCCTTGTTGGTAAACCGGGGACCGAAGGCAGTGGAACTTGCTTACCGGGGAAATGAATTAAAAAATGGTGCTTCTTATCCGGCTGAGGGATCGATTCGCGGCGGATCAAAAAATAAAGATTGGTATTATATCACGGGCCTGACTATGTCCTTCCGGCTCGGAACTGGCAATGATCTTGGCTTTGGTGCCCGACACTCAAAATATGGATGTCCCGCTAATGTGAATTAGGTCTCCATTCAGTTTCCTAAATTTTATTATTCGTTGTTTATTGCTGATAGCTTTTTTAAACCACATATTTTTAAATGAATATATCGACTAATTCTTTTTTGATTCATCTTCACTGAACGTTCAGACCTACCTTTGTACACCATGGCTTACAACAATTTGCAGGACTTTATAGATGTACTTGAAAAAGAGGGAGAATTATTGAGGATTAAAAATTATGTTGATCCTCATCTTGAAATAGCCGAAATCACAGATCGTGTGAGTAAAAGCAAAGATGGTGGTAAAGCATTACTTTTTGAAAATACCGGGTATAAATTTCCTGTGTTAATGAATGCCTATGGAAGCCACAAGCGCATGTGCCTTGCTCTTGGCGTGAAAGACCTTAACGATGTGGCGGGCGATATTGAAGGCCTGTTTCGGATGCTTTCTTCTCCAAAAGAAAATATTATTGACAAGCTAAAGTTGCTGCCGAAGCTGGGCCAGTTTGCAAGCTGGATGCCGAAAGTGGTAAATAGGAAGGGAGAATGCCAGCAGGTAATTATGGATGATGCGGATATAACGAAGCTGCCGGTAATTACGTGTTGGCCAAAAGATGGTGGCCCATTTGTGACTCTTCCTGTTATTCATACTAAAGATCCTAATAACAATATAAGAAATGTTGGTATGTACCGGATGCAGGTGTTTGGCCCAAAGCTTACAGGTATGCATTGGCATAAGCACAAGGTATCTGCAAAGCATTTTAGTGAATACAAAAAGTCAGGTAAAAAAATGCCAGTCGCGGTTGCACTTGGTGGTGATCCTGTGTATGCCTATTCGGCAACTGCGCCCTTGCCTGAAAATGTAGATGAATACATGCTCGCAGGATTTTTACGGAAAAAAAAAGTAGAACTGGTGAAATGCATTTCGCAACCAGATATTGAAGTTCCGGCTGATGCAGATTTTGTAATAGAGGGGTATGTAGATCCTAATGATGAATTAATATGGGAAGGGCCTTTTGGTGATCATACCGGTTATTATTCATTACCAGATTGGTATCCGCGGTTTCACATCACCGCGATCACGCATAAAAAAAATCCCATTTACCCAGCCACTATTGTTGGTATTCCTCCGCAGGAAGATGCATGGCTTGGTAAAGCGACAGAGCGCATTTTTTTAGCACCGATGAAAATGACCATGATTCCCGAAATACTTGATATGGAAATGCCGGTTGAAGGTGTTTTTCATAATCTCGTAATAGCGAAAATTCAAAAAGACTATGCAGGGCAGGGTCAAAAAGTTATGAATGCGATGTGGGGCGCCGGGCAAATGATGTTTAATAAAATTTTGGTGCTTACATCTTCGCCACAAGATCAAGACAAGGTATTTGAAATTACCGATTACGAAAAACTTGCCAGGGATGTTTTTAAAAACCTGAACCCTTCAACAGATATTTATTTTTCCCAGGGTCCTATGGATGTGCTTGACCATAGTTGCAGTAAGATGGGTTTCGGCGGCAAGATGTGTATTGATGGTACTTTCAGGTATGATGAAGAAATTGACGAAAGCTATCAATTTGTAAATTCTGGAGCTGGTATTAGTTTAAGCGCAATAACAAAACAATTTCCGGAAATAAATGCTGTGAATATTTCACTTCTTGAAAAGGACATTCCCTGTATAATTATTTCAGTCGAGAAAAACAGGAAAGGGCATATAAAAGAATTACATGATGCTTTATGCGAGATGGAATTGATATCAGGAATAAAAATGATATTGTATGTTGAACATACAGTAGATGCCAATGATCTTACAACAGCTTTGTGGCGGTTCTGTAATAACCTTGATCCACGGCGTGATCATTTCATTATTAAAACCCCATCACTTCAAGACCCTTTAAAATATAATGCTTGTATTGGATTCGACGGAACTAATAAGACAAAAGAGTTTGATGATTTTTACCGTGACTGGCCAAATATTATCGTTGCAGATA
>JBDTVF010000226.1:0-5269 GCA_040007325.1 Ginsengibacter sp.
TTTACGAAATTAACTGAAGCGTTATTATCTGCATCTACCGGTAATCAAAAAAAATTGTATCACACTATGCGTCCGCCTTATGTTTATAAGTCTTCTTCATAATACTTTTGATGTAGCTGCGGCAATTACCGGTCATGCAGATTTCTTTTCACTAACAGTTCTTATCATTGAGAAAAGCCGGTCCGCATCTTCTTTCTTGCACAATTCTGTACCTGAGTTTATGGTAGCTGCAGTTCCGCACGCCACGCCGTAACGCACGGCCATATCAATAGGGTTTCCTTTACTTAGTGAATAAATGATACCTGCAACCAGGCTGTCTCCTGCACCTACTGTGCTTTTCATTTCAACCTTTGGAGGTGTGATGGTTTCTATAATATCTCTTGTGATAAGCGCAGCGCCGGACATACCCATAGATACCACTACTACTTCGCACATTCCTTTATTAATGATCTGTTTGGCGGCAGCTACTACATCCTCGGGATGCAACTCTCTTACACCTGACAGATAACTCAATTCACCCAGGTTGGGCTTTAATAAATAAACACCTCGTTCAGCAGCATCCTTTAGCGCTTCGCCTGAAGTATCTACGAAATATTTTGCGTTCTTTTTTTGAGCAATGACAGCAAGGGTAGCGTAAAAATCCAATGGTACGCCGGGTGGCAGGCTGCCGCTTGCTACAATAAATTCTACATTATCTATCTCTTCAACTGCCTGCAGGCAGCTCTTCCATTCGGCCTCCGTTAATTCAGTACCGGGCATGCCAAAGCGATACTGGTGATTGACCGATTCGTCAAATACTATAATATTCTCCCGGGTTTCTTTTTTAGTCTCAATAATTTTTGAATTGATGTTTTCTAAATCCATTAAATGATGAAAAAACTTTCCCGTATATCCTCCTGAAGGATAGATGGCTACTGGATCCATTCCTAATTTTCTTAAGGCCCTAGCAACGTTGATACCACCTCCGCCCGGCTCAAGCTTCGGAGCCTTACAATGAAGTTTTTTTTCGGGAAGCATGAGTGAAACCGATGTGCTTTTATCGATACACGGACTTAGAGTGATGGTTACAATGCCAGGCATACTTAATTTGATTAAAGATTAAATGCTATTGCTTAAATTTAGAAAAAAGTGATAACTAATATGACTTTTTTACTCGGTGGCGAAATAATTCTTAAGAGACCTGAACCAAAATTGCCTTTATAATGGTTTGGTCAAATACTCGATCCTGAAAGGCATGGAAGAAAATAAACACAAGATAGCCCAGGTTGCCACTTGTATGTGTGCACAAATATCGCCGGGCATATTGATTGGTAAAAGGAAAAGATTTGGTTAAAAATTAAAAGGCATAGAAACGACTAACTGAAGTAATTGTTTACAGAAAAAGTAAAATTTGCATTCTTTGAGATAAATGATTCGAGGTTTACGGCGCTTGTTGAAGTAATCCAACCGGCTTAAATAGTCTTTATGAGAAGCTAAAACCTGAGCAAATATCTTAATGATTAATGTAGGGCAAAAAAAATGAATAAGATTTAGAAAGTTTTTTCTAAATCTACCTTGCAACAAATAATAAGTTTATTTCAATATTTGGCCGCCCTATCTTTCCAATAAAGAATTTCGGTATGGGCACATGGCGTAAAAGGATCAGGAAACACATTATGATCAGACATGCGCTTGTCCGATGGAGGTAACTTCATATAATCACCATACTGGCGGGCAAGGCAGTCGTTCCAGCCACAGGGTATAGAGAATTCCATATCCTCGAATCGAGCTTTAATCAGACTTGCTATTTCTTTTGGCCTGAGAAAGTTTCCGCCTGACTTGCGCATACCAAAGTACTGCAGAAAGTTATTGGCATACACCAGCGGTAAAGGAATATATTTTGACATTATTGACAGGGCTTTAGCTCTTCCCCTGTTGTTAGTAGCCCATTTGAAAAATGAGTTTTGGCAAATAATGAAAAAATTATTACCAATATAAGCACGATCGTAAATGAATATGTCTACCTGAAGCCCCTCGTGCCATTTGTTATTTTCTTTACCAATGTGGTCGTAGCTGGAATATTTATCTCTTAGCCTTGCATCTACGTTGCTGCCTGCTGGATAATATTTATCGGTATCTGGATTCTGAAAGAAAATGTCATTGGGCAACTCCGGTACTACAAGTGAAAGAAATTTTTTGTAGTTGGACCTGGTCATACCTATGTCGAGGTCATCATCCCACGGTATAAATCCTTTATGTCTTATCGCTCCGAGCAAGCTTCCACCAACAAGAAAATATTGTACCGCGTGTTTTGCGCAGAGATAGTCAAGAACTTTCAACATACGAAGCATCACCAGTTGGCATTGCCTTAAGCGATTTTCTCCTTCTTCACGATTATCAGGAAACATGGTATCGAAATCCAATCTGTATTTGTTTTAAAATAAAATTGATTGCTATAATATTAAAAAGCTAACCGGGTAACTGAGGGTATTAAATCTCTCCTTTATAATTTTCAACAAAGTAATTCAAGTCAGCCGGCGTGCCTGTTCCCCACATTGCCTGTACGGGGTACGTCTTTATTTTTTTGTTATCTGCAATTAGCTCGTTGTATACAGGACACAAGTAAAATTCATTATTATGCCTTATATTTTTATCGATCATTTGTTCTGCATACGTCACAAATTCTGATCCCTTTTTAAACCAAAAAAGACCGCAGGTGGCGATATTGCTTATGGCATTTTTTTCTGCCACTTCTGTTACAAATTCTTCTTCATCAAGTTTTGCAAAACTCCATTTGGAGGCATCAGTGGCTGTAAATACCGGTATACCACCATCGAGATTTTCCGACTTCATTTTATTATTAAAATCATCAAAACTCCATTTGTCAATAAACTGATCCGCATTCGCGATAAATACCGGTGTGTTATTATTAATGTATTCTTTAGCCAGTAAAACGGTGCATGTTGTTCCCTGCGTAACCTGATCTACTATGATGATTTCGGGGTTTTTAACAATGCGTTCAAGTGCCTGTTTCAAATCATATCTGTCATAATGATCTTTAAGGACCAAAAAAATATGGGTGCCGTTGATCGCTAAATTTCTTACTACCATTTCCACCATTGATATCCCGTCTTTGACCTCTATCAGTGGCTTAGGCAATAAATGTCCATTTTGGGCAAAGCGTGAACCGCCGCCGCTCATAGGAATAACAACGTTTATATTCATGAGGCAGGCACAGAATTGACAGGGTGATGCATTTCGTTGTTTTTAAAATCAAAGGGAAGGTACAGCCTAATGAAATGGTAGACTGTTGCAACAGTTACGTCTTTGGGATTTTTTACAGGCATAAGATTCCCACCTGAATCAATGGCTGCTTTTTGTCCGTAAAAGGAGTCCTCCACTATCAGGCACTCTGAAGGCGTAAGGCTTCCATGTGACATACATTTTAAAAAGATCTCCGGGTTAGGCTTTGGACATTTTACTTCCTCGTT
Source organism: Ginsengibacter sp. (assembly GCA_040007325.1). Classification (GTDB taxonomy): domain Bacteria; phylum Bacteroidota; class Bacteroidia; order Chitinophagales; family Chitinophagaceae; genus Ginsengibacter. The sequence goes on from JBDTVF010000226.1 coordinate 3,471, forward strand.
ACTTATAAAATGATCGACAAATTCACTTAACCTCAATTTAGCCAGCATCTTCTCGATCGTGAGCCTCACGGAATTGGATGCCACGTATATTTTATAACCATCCGCTTTTAACCTCGCAAAAAGCTCTATCATTATAGTGTCTGCCTCAATATCGTTTTCAATAAATTCCAGGGTATACTTCTGCTTTAACTCGTGGATTTTCTTATGCTCATCAAGTGGCAGCCCTCTTTTTTCAGTAAGCATTTCTAATTTTCTTTTAGTAGGAAGAGCTTCGAATTCGCGCTTATTATCTTCTTCGGAGATCAAAAACTTTTCGCTTACCGAAAGAAGTGCCTTGTTGAGAGAGTTTACATGAAGATGAGAACATTTCACAATAGTGTTGTCCATGTCAAAAATGACGGTCTTTATCATAGCCAGCTGCCTTGTTTATAGGTTAACTTCCGTAAGTAAGCGCATTAATTTATTGTAAAATAATACAACTCATTTTAAAAAATTAAAAAAATGCTATTAAAGCGTACCGTCAATAGCTTGTTTTTTTCCGGAAACGATACTTTTATATACAGCTTCTATTACTTTCATATCTCTTAAGCCCTCTTCTCCGGAAACCCTTGACGTTTTATTTTCTTTAATGCATAATGCAAAATCATCCATCTGGAGGGCTTGCTGGTTTACATTAGGATCAAAATTCATTGGGCCTTCTATGGTTTCCCCTTTCATATTTTTATAACGATAAGCACTCGTAAGCTCAAACCAACCTTTCTCGGCTTTTACTTTTAAAAAATTCATGTCTTTATTATAGCTGGAAACGCACTCGGCAGTAGCACCGCCGGGAAACTCCAACTTGAAATAAGCAGTTTCATCTACTTCCTTAAAAAGTTGCGGACGTGTTTTTTCTCCACGGGCAGTTACAAAAATTGGTTCCTCGCCTGTAACATATCTTGCTGCCTGTATGGTATAAATGCCCATATGCATTAGGCTGCCGCCACCGGCCTTTTCCTTATCCAGGCGCCATGTATCCTCATCATCTTTATAAACAAAACCATTCTGTGCCTCAATATTCAACACCTTACCGTAGATCTCCTTTTGCCCCAGCCGCATCATCTCGAGATTAAAAGGCTCAAAATGTAAATGGTAACCGATAGATAATTTTACATTTTGATCGTTGCACATTTTTATCATCTCCATACATTGTTGAACATTCATTGCCATAGGCTTTTCACAAATAACATGCTTACCTGCCTTTGCGGCCCGGCAAGTAAATTCTTTATGGAGATATACAGGAAGCACTATATAAACAATATCGATGTCCTTGTTATCTGCAATGTTGTCCATGTTGTCATAGGTATAAATATTTTTCTCATCCAATTGATATTTCTCTTTCCATTCGTTCGCTTTTGATGCTTCGTCTGTAATAATGCCAGCGAGATAGCAGTGCTTAGTCTGCGTTAATGCAGGACCCAGTTCATCACAACTGTAAGTACCGAGGCCCGCTAAGGCAACTCCTAGTTTCTTCTCTTCGTTTTTTGCCATAAAAGATAATTGTAGATAAAAGGCCTGTGTCTAAAAATTATGCCACCGATACCCTGATTGATCACCGCTTATCATGCCGATCAATAGTTGATGATTCGTGATATAATTGCTTTCATTCGGGCAAGACATTCTACACTACAAATAATATCGGGGAAAGTTTGAGAAGGATCAATTTTCGAAAAGAAGTCCATGTAGTGATGACCGGGCAAGAACCAGAGCGGAAGACGGGACTCGAACCCGCTACCTACAGCTTGGGAAGCTGTCGCTCT
>JBDTVF010000227.1:0-5261 GCA_040007325.1 Ginsengibacter sp.
GATGTTTGCATCTGGAAGCCGTCCGAAAAAACTCCTCTTTGCGGCGTTGCTTGTCATCAAATAATTGCAAAGGTTTTTAAAGAGAATAAAGTACCGGAAGGAGTTTGCAATCTCGTATCCGGCGGCAGAGAAATTGGTGAAATGCTTTGCGAAAATTCAAATGTTGCTTTATTGTCGGCAACAGGATCTACAAGAATGGGTAAAGCCGTTAGTGCAACAGTTGGATCAAGATTGGGAAAAAGTCTTCTCGAATTGGGTGGCAACAACGCGATCATTATTTCAAAGGAAGCCGATCTTGATATGGCGTTGATTGGTTGCCTGTTTGGTGCCGCGGGAACGGCAGGACAGCGTTGTACTACCACGCGCAGAATAATTATTCATGAAGATGTTTACGACAATTTCAAAAAGAAATTAGTGACCGCCTACAAACAGTTAAAAATCGGAGATCCTTTGAAAGAAGGCAATCATGTCGGACCATTGATCGATAAAGATGCCGTTGCTATGTACCTGAAAGCGATTGATCAATGTAAAAAGCAAGGCGGAAAGTTTATTGTGGAGGGAGGTTCTCTTACAGGCAAAAGCTTTGAGAGCGGTTGTTACGTAAAACCCTGTATCGCTGAAGTTACCAATGATATGGAAATAGTACAGCATGAAACATTTGCGCCCATACTTTATTTAATGAAATATAAATCGCTTGACGAAGCAATTACAATGCAAAACGATGTTCCTCAAGGCTTGTCCAGTGCGATCTTCACACTTAATATGCGGGAAGCCGAAGCATTCCTATCGCAGGCGGGCAGTGATTGCGGTATTGCTAATGTAAATATTGGCACTTCAGGGGCCGAGATCGGCGGTGCATTTGGTGGTGAGAAGGAAACGGGTGGTGGCCGCGAAAGTGGCAGTGATGCTTGGAAAGCTTACATGCGGAGGCAAACGAATACGATTAATTATACGAATAAATTGCCGCTTGCCCAAGGTATAAAATTTACCGTTTAAGACATCATAATATTCTGGAGCGAACAATGATTAACCATTTTACCCCGTTTTTCATTAACATAATAATTCCATAATCTTTGATAAGCGGTGTGACGGGCTGCAAAAAAATTTAAATATTTGCTATAATAAAAATTAAACCTTAGATATGATAACACACTTTAAGCAACGTTTTATAGTTGTTTTGCTGGCCGCCAGCTTCGTGCCATTTACCACCTTTGCACAGGGTACGTCTGAAAAGAAAGAAACACCTCACAATTGGCATGAACTTGATAAGACAGAAACAGGTTATTACGGAATCAGCCTTGATAAAGCTTACCAGTTTTTGAAAGATAAGAAAAGTAAGCAGGTACTCGTAGCAGTTATTGATAGCGGTGTCGATACGACGCAGGAAGATTTGAAACCGGTGCTTTGGCACAACCCGGGTGAAATACCAGGTAACGGAATTGACGACGATCATAACGGTTATATTGATGATGTGTACGGATGGAATTTTATCGGTGGAAAAGACGGACGCAACGTGAAGCAGGATTCCTATGAAGGCGCGAGGGTTTACTGGAAGCTGAAAGAAAAATTTGGAGATGATATTCCCGACTCCACAACTATGAATGACGCTCAGAAACATGAGTTAGAAGAATACTTAAGGTCAAAAGACAAAGTAGTCGGTGTGACAGATCCCAAAGAACTTATGTTCATGAAAAGAATATTACCAGGTCTTGAAAGAGGTGATTCAGTAATTGCAAAAGATCTTGGCAAGATTGAGTTTACTGGCAACGATCTTAAAACATATAATCCAAAAGATATCGATGCAAAAACTGCATCTAGTATTTACCTGAGTATCGCAAAGCTTAATGATAATTATGACATAAGCAACCAGGATATTCTCGATGACCTGAAAGGCCAGATACGTAAAGGTGATGCAGCAAATACACCTCCCGAAGATTACCGCGGAGAGATTGTGAAGGATAATGAAAGCGATATTAACGACAGGTATTATGGCAACAACGACGTGATGGCAGGCACACCTACCCATGGTACTCATTGCTCAGGTATCATTGCAGCTGCAAGAGATAATAATCTTGGAATGGATGGCATAGCAAACAATGTGAAAATAATGATGGTACGTGCCGTTCCAGATGGTGACGAGCATGATAAAGACATTGCTAACGCGATTCGTTATGCGGTTGACAATGGCGCGCAGGTGATCAGTATGAGCTTTGGGAAAGATTTTTCTCCCGAAAAAAATTGGGTGGACGATGCGGTGAAATATGCATACTCTAAAAACGTGCTTCTAGTGCATGCTGCAGGTAATGATCATAAAGACATCGACAGTGCAGAAAATTTCCCCAATCCTGTTTTCCGGGATGAAACCGGAAGGGCAAAAAACTTTATCACAGTTGGTGCAAGCGGCGATCCCACCAATGGCGGCTTTACAGCTAATTTCAGCAACTATGGTAAGAAAGAAGTGGATGTGTTTGCACCGGGGGTGAATATATACTCTACATTGCCGGGAGGTGATAAATACGGTAATCTTTCCGGGACAAGTATGGCTTGTCCTGTAGTTGCAGGTGTTGCTGCTTTATTGCTTGAATATTACCCGGACTTAAGCGCTGAGCAGTTAAAATACGTTATCGAAAAATCTGCAACTCCGCTGACTGAAGAAGTGAAATTACCGGGCACGGATGACATGGTGAAGTTGAGCGACATTTCTAAGTCCGGTGGCGAGGTAAATGCCTATGAAGCCGTAAAGCTTGCTGCAACAATTAAGGGCAATCGTGATGAGAAAATGGATATTCTTCCAAAGTCAAAAGTGAAGAATAAGAAGAAAGGTTAATCAATACTACATAGGGATCATTTCTAAATTTAGAAACACTTTATATGACAGCCCGGCAGAATTCAACTCTACCGGGCTTTTTGTTGACACTAACATTCAGAAACGCACCACCGGTAAAATTATTAGCTTCGCAAAAGGGTATTTCTAATTCTTAAAATCACGACATGAGTAACAATGTTTCAAGCATTTCTATTACTAAAAAAAGACTTGGCGACATTCCCGTAAATATGGAAGCATACTTCGCGGAGGCTGGCAACGCCGATTTAAAAACTTTATTCGCGAAACAGTTGACTGAAGCAAAACAGTTATTTAAATCGATCGATGAAGAAAAATCAATGCACAGTTATGCGGAAGGTAAATGGACTCTCAGGGAAGTCTTACAACATCTTATTGATGCGGAAAGAGTATTTGCATATAGGGCATTAGCATTTGCAAGACAAGATAAAACAGTCCTCCCGTCTTTTGATGAAAATGATTATGCGAACAATTCCAATGCGAATGGCCGCAGTTGGAGTGACCTGGCTGAAGAGTTTGTTTCTTTGCGCCAATCAACCGAATATATGTATAACAGTTTTGCAACCGCCGCTTTTGATACGATAGGCAAAGCGAGTAATTATACCATTGGAGTAAGCACGCTTGGCTTTGTAATTGTTGGTCACGTAAATCATCATTTTACTATTATCAAAGAAAGATACCTGGCTTAAGCCAAATCTTTTATCACCTTATTCAAAACATTCTTTTTGAAAATATTTTCAGCTGTACAAATAAGAAAGTGGGATGAATTCACAATCGCCAACGAACCGATTGCTTCCATCGATCTTATGGAAAGAGCAGCAAGCCGTTGCACCGAATGGCTTCTGAAAAAATTTGACGCAGATAAATCTTTTAAAATCTTTTGCGGTAAGGGCAACAATGGCGGCGATGGCCTGGCAATTGCGCGGCTGCTCAGTCAAAGTAAGCGGCAAGTAAGTGTGTATGTTACAGGCAGCAAACCGGCGGGCTCCTTTGATTTTGAACAAAATCTTTTGAGGCTTAAAGAACTTTCAATTGACGTCACTTTTTTGGAATCTAAGAAGACATTTGCATCTATTGAAAAAAATGATATTGTCATTGATGCCTTGTTTGGTACCGGACTTAATAAAAAACCTTTAGGAATTTATTTAGATGTAATTAATTGCATCAATGATTCGTGTGCTTCAATAGTGTCTATTGATGTGCCAAGCGGATTGTTTACCGATAAAAGCTCAGCTGGTAATGATATAGTCAAAGCCCGTTACACACTTACTTTTCAGCAGGTAAAGCTTGCTTTTTTATTTGCAGAAAATGAAAGTTTCACAGGAGAAATAAACGTGCTTGATATAGGACTTTCTCCTGCTTTTTATAATAATGAAAATTCAAACTTCTTTTTAGTTGATAAAGAAATAATTAGAAATATCTACATCCCGCGAAAGGCTTTTGCCAATAAAGGTAATTACGGCTATGCCTGCCTGGTAGCGGGAAGTTATGGCATGATGGGTGCATCAATATTAAGTGCTTGGGCTTGTCTCAGGAGCGGGGTCGGCAAACTCACCTCCTACATTTGCGAGGACGGTTACACGATTATGCAAAGTTGTGTGCCTGAGGGCATGTGCAAAGTTTTTGGGAAAACTTTCATCAAAGACGTTAATGGGCTTTCCGAATTTGACGTGGTGGGTGTAGGACCCGGAATAGGAAAGCATCCGTCTCATAAAGAATTATTACAAGCAGTTTTTAAAAACTCGAATCAGCTTATTATTGACGCAGATGGATTAAATGCCTTAAGTGCCAATAAATCCTTGTACAAATCCATACCCGCCAATACCATCATTACACCTCACCCAAAGGAATTCGAAAAATTATTTGGCAAAACCGCGAACAACTTTGAAATGATAGAGCTCGCCAGGGGGAAAGCCAAACAATTGCAGATATATATTGTACTAAAAGGCCACCATACTTTTATTACAACACCTGATGGCGAGGGATATTTTAACTCTACCGGTAATTCAGGTATGGCCACTGCCGGTGCTGGTGATGTGCTTACCGGTATAATCACTGCGTTGCTGGCACAACATTATTCTCCTTTACATGCCTGTATTCTCGGGATTTACCTGCATGGTTTGGCAGGCGATATTGCTGCCGATAAACTCTCAAAAGAAGCCATGATTGCCGGTGACATAATTGATTTTTTAGGGGATGGCTTTTTAGCAATTGAGAATTTTTCCAGGGAGGTATAGTTTATACGTATAAAAATATTTTGTTTGTCGTATAAAAAATATTAATTTTGTTCTTTTAAATCAATTGCCATGGATAACAAAGTAACACTAAGCTTCGATGAAAGCGTGATTAGCAGGGCAAAAAAATATGCAGAAAAAAACAATATCAGCCTGTCAAGGCTAATAGAATTTCTTTTAAATAA
>JBDTVF010000228.1:0-5233 GCA_040007325.1 Ginsengibacter sp.
TGGGATTTTGTTGACCAGGGTTTTCAAAAAGTAACTGATAAAGGCGATAGCATTTGGGCTTACGGTGGAGACTACGGTGTTAATCTGCCAAGCGATGATAATTTTAATTGCAACGGTTTGTTGTTGCCAGATCGCACATTAAATCCTTCAATGCTGGAAGTAAAAAAGCAGTATCAAAATATTCATACTTCTCCTTCGGACTTAATGATCGGAAAGATAACCGTGTACAATGAAAATTTCTTTAAAGATTTAAGCGACGTTTATTTGGACTGGGAACTTGTGGCCGATGGGGCGATAATTAAAAAAGGTAAATATGAGTCGATTAATATAAAGCCACAGGATTCAGGTATCATTGATCTGCATTACGCTCTTCCTAAAGTTGGCTATAAAGAAATCTTTCTTAATGTTTATTATAAAACTAAAACTAATGAAGGTTTCATACCCGCAAATTGGGAAATCGCCAAAGATCAGCTGACTCTTTACAGTCACTATACGAATGAACTCACTTTACCTTCATCAAAAGATTTGCAGGTAGGGATAAACGATAGTTCAATTAAGATTAGTAACAGTAGTGTAGACTTTTTATTTAAAAGAGAAGATGGCCTATTGCATAAATATATTGTAGATGGCAAAAGTCTTCTTAAAGAAAATTATATGCTAAAGCCAAATTTCTGGCGTCCCCCTACCGATAATGATTACGGCGCTCAGCTACAAAAAACTTTATTGACCTGGAAACGCGCCAGCCACAACTATGCCTTGCTTGGTTTTGACATTAACGATTCGGACAAAAAAAATATTAAATTAAATATGCACTATTCATTACCCGATGTATATGCGATGCTGGATATTAGCTATGAAATGAATGGTGACGGTGTCATAAAGATCACTGAATCGATGCATGCTGATACTTCCAAAAAAGTACCGATGATGTTTAAGTTCGGAATGCAAATGATTATGCCCAAAGAGTTTCAACAAATGGAATGGTATGGACGTGGGCCTTCGGAAAATTATGTTGATCGTAAAGATGCAGCTTTGATAGGATTGTATAGTATGAGTGTGCACGATCAATTCCATCCTTATGTACGGCCGCAGGAAACGGCTAATAAAACAGATGTACGGTGGGTGAAACTTACTGATGCAAATGGCAAAGGAGTAATGATAAGCGGGGATACTGTTCTAAATATTTCTGCCCGTCATTATTCAGATGATGATCTTGATGAAGGTTTGGAGAAACACAATCACCATTCGGGCGAATTGACTGAAAGAGATATGACTGTATTAAATATCGATCTTAACCAAACAGGAGTTGGAGGTATTAATTCCTGGGGTACCTGGCCGCTGGTAAAATACAGGATGAACTACAAGGACTATAAATATACTTTTATGATAGTGCCTGTGAAATAAAAACGTTAGCCACCAATAAAAGCACTTGCTATAAACTGGCTCACTATTCCGAGAAGGATACCGGCATAAACATCGAAAGGTGTATGATTGCTTACAATAAGCCGTGAGGTGCAGACAAATCCTGTTAAAAGGATAACCAGCATCGCCGGTAGAAAAACACCATAAACTGTTCCGCTAAAAATGATTAGGAGCATCACACCAAGGAAAGCTCCCACACCCATCGCATGCATGCTGATTTTAAAATAGACATTGGCCAATAGCGCCAGGGATGAACATAAGAAGATTCCGAAAATAAAAGCAGTAAGCACTAGTGGTACATCCGGCTGATTTCTAAAAACCAGGTACATCCAGAAGTAATAGATATTGGTGGCGATATAGGGAATAATTCTTTCACGCTGTGTTCTTAAAAATATACTGTCAATAAAGCCAAGCGCCTTAAGTAAAATGATCGTAAAGGCCGGGAAAAAAATAGTGTTGTAAGCAACACGAATAAGTATGAAACCTTTGGCACCATAGGGAATACCTGTAAAATATCCCGCTACTATAAATTCAAGAAACCATGTAATGATTACCGGGATAAAAAGCGGGTGAAAAAGGTAAGAAAATATTTGAGCAGGAATTTTTATAGCAATGCTGGGCTTCTCTATGGCTGCCGCTTGTGTACTTATAGGTTCTGTGAAATCATTTTCCATTATAACTCTTTTCTTAAGCGAGCCACCGGAATATTCAGCTGCTCCCTGTATTTAGCGACGGTGCGACGTGCAATATTGTAACCTTTTTCCTGCAACAGCTCTGTAAGCTTTTCATCACTCAAAGGATGTTGTTTGTTCTCATCATCTATTAGGTTGCTTAGGATTTTCTTTACCTCACGTGTACTTACTTCTTCGCCTGAATCCGTTACAAGACTTTCACTAAAGAAAAACTTAAGCCTGTATGTTCCAAATTCAGTTTGAACAAACTTGCTGTTGGCGACGCGGCTCACCGTAGAGATATCAAGCCCGGTCCGCTCTGCAATATCTTTTAGGATCATCGGCCGCAGGTCGGTATCGTCACCGGTCAAAAAGAATTCTTTCTGGTATTCCATGATGGTTTGCATAGTGCTGAGCAAAGTATGCTGCCGTTGCTTAATAGCATCGATAAACCATTTCGCAGAATCTATTTTTTGCTTTATAAAAAGAACAGCTTCTTTTTGTCGCTTATCTTTTTTTGCGCCGCGGTCATAATCCTTAAGCATGTCCCTGTATCCTTCACTTATACGAAGGTCGGGCGCATTCTTTGAGTTAAGGGTGACCTCCAGTTTGCCAAGTGTATTGATTACAAAAAAATCAGGGATCACGTAGCTCTGGAGCTTATTAGTTTCGCCAACTTGTCCGCCGGGTTTTGGATTGAGTTTAATGATCTGGTTGATCACATCTTTAATTCCTTCATCATCCAGGTTGAGGCCACGCTGAATTTTTTCGTAATGCTTCTTGGTAAATTCTTCAAAATAATTTGCGATTACATCAATAGCAATCTTTACTTTTTTCCCCTCGGCTTCTTTTCTTTTTAATTGCAAAAGCAAACACTCCTGTAGGTCGCGTGCAGCAACACCAGGCGGGTCAAACTGCTGAATCAAATGCACCAGCTCAGCAATCTCTTTTTCAGTGCAGTCAATGTTTTGGCGGAATGCAAGATCATCCGCGATCGCGGAAACTTCGCGACGCAGGTAGCCATCATCATCAATGCTTCCGATTATTTGTTCTGCAATTTTCTTCTGGCGATCATCAAGGTTAAGCATCAGGAGCTGCGACTTCAGGATATCAAAAAATGAAGTCTCTACACGGTGCGGTACCGTTTTATTTTCTTCCGGGTCTCCATAATTATCATCTCTTAACCTATAATCACCTACCTCGTCATCACCATCTTTTACGTATTCACTTATATCAATACTTTCATAGTCTGATTCGCTGCCATCAATCTCCTCCGGTTCATTGCTGTCAAATTCATCCGCGCCTTCTTCATACTCATCATGGCCATCTTCGCCTGGCTCGAGTGCAGGATTTTCTTCTATCTCTTCTTTAATTCGTTCTTCCAGATGGGCGGTAGGCACCTGCAGTAGTTTCATCAACTGAATCTGCTGCGGCGATAATTTCTGTAATAGCTTTTGTTGTAAACGCTGGCCTAACGACATTTAGCTTTTCTCTTTTAATATATGTTGTAAGTTTGTGACGCAAAAATAGCGATATGTTTTTTTGGAATAAAATTTGTGTTGTCGGATTTTTTTTGTTTACTTATTGCGCCAGTTCTGCACAGGTAAGCTTCTACCCTACTTCGAAGGGAAAAGATTCTATTTTAAAAAAATCCGTTAAAACTTCTTTTTATCCACAATTTCTTTTGCAGGCAAATATGTCATTAAATGCACCGCAAGAGATCAACCGCAATTCTTCCAAACAGGTAATTCCGTCAAATTTTTATACTTGTAATTTTGGATTTTTTTGCAAGCAGGAGTTACGTATTGAAAAAGTAACTAAAATTCCTCTGCGTTTTCGATTGGGATCATTGCAGCAATGTAATTACTATGAAGGAAAGTTATAAATCTGTTGCTGCCTTCCATAATATAATTTATTAAGAAATATTTCAGGAAGCAGTAGCGAGAGTTTTATATTTTTGCGACCATGCTGAAAAAATTAAACTCAATTATTTTTCGCGGCCTGTTATCATTATTCATTTTAGTTGGCTTTTCATTGCACAGCAGTGCACAAGTCTTTGAAGACAGCATCCCGGTAAAAAAAGAGGACACCGTTTTAAGAATAAAAAACTTTACGCCCTATTTTACGCTTCATGTTGATTCAACGCTTGAATACCATTTTGAAGTAAACAAAGATCCCCAGGAATATTATTGGTACTTAAGAAACTCACCTGTCGGGCTCAAGATAGATAAGGACAATGGCGTGTTGAAATTTAAAGCTGATAAGTCTTTCTTCCTTTCCGGGAAACTTAAGTATGATACCGAATACAAAGTATTGCTAGGCGTACAAAATCTTAACAATGATACCGACAGGGTTGACACCAGTTTTACACTTGTCTTTTATAACACAGAGATCATTCCATCGAAAGTGAAACCAACGGTAAGCGGTACACTGAATATCGACGAAGGTGATACACTCACTTTCAAATTGCAATGTGAAGAAGGAAGCTTTCCTATTGAGTCCATAACCTACTACGCCAATATGCCTATCCACTCCACAAGTACAGTCACTAAGTGTGGTGATGATTTTACGTGGAGCCCGACCTATGATTTTATAAAGGAAGATGGGAATGAAAAGCAAAGATTACTTACTATAAATTTTGTGGGTGTAGATAAATTTTTTAACCGTGATACCGCCGTTGTGAAAGTGATGGTGAACCAGACAATCAACTTTCCACAACGGTTAATGGAATACAATTCCATAGTGGCGAACGTGGAGACTTATATTGTGCAACTAAAAAGTACCTTCAGAATATTAGACCAAAAAATAAGAAAGACGAAAAATACCAGGACAACATTTGATCTTACATCTGCTTCTACCGCTTTAGGAGGTACGATCTTTTCTTCATTGCCAGGTAGCTCAAGTCAGACTACCGGAAAGATTTTACCAAGTGTTGGGGTTGCTTTAGTTCCTGTAAAGGAGGCCGCAGCGCCTTCCAAAAATTATGAGCAAAATTCCGCATCATTAGTAAGAAGTGATATTAAAAGACTTCAATACTTAATTACAGACAATATTCTTGCAGGCGATAAGGATCCGGATATTATGAAAAAAACAGCAAGACTGAAAGAAGAAATGAAACAGGTTCAGCTGCAATTGATAGA
>JBDTVF010000229.1:0-5211 GCA_040007325.1 Ginsengibacter sp.
ACTGTAAATTTTTAAATTGGAAAACTTCACCGGGAACAGCGGTCAGATTTTGCTTCGCAAGATTCAGCCGGCAGATCACTTCTACATCTACGCTAAGCGCTTCTTTTATTGAAGTGAAAGTTCTGTTGCAATCAGGAGTTGCAGGAAAATTCTTCGGCATCATTAATTGAAAAACCTTAACATAGCCTCTATCAAAAGGAGTTCCTTTAAATTTTTGGAGGTCATACTTGTTGATGGTCACCCCAGAAAAAAGTGAGCCCAATGTTTCGTTTAATATAGTTGCATTTATATTTCCCGTAAAAGAACTATTCTCAAAAATGTACATGCCGAACGTCTGATCTTTTCTGGCAGCAATTCCCTGCGCTACATAATTCTTCAATTTATTTAACTGAACTGGCAATAATTTACCATGCTGACTTAAAAAAGCTTTTGTATTATCGCTTTCATAATAAACTTTCATCGTGTTAAAATGATCGCAATAACTTTCATTGACGGCTCTTGCTTCCTGTAATGTATTATACCTATTCTGGCAAATTGATAACTCAAAAGATGAGGCACTTACATTTTTAATAAAAAAATCCTGGTAACCATTTCCTGTATTGGTTACGATTCTGTACAGACCGTTTGTATTTAAACAGATTTCTTCTATACGATAAGTTCCATAAGTTTTTTTATCGCCGGTCGAGTAATAAATCAATTTTTTGCCGGGAAGAATATTGATCAGTCGGTTACTTGTTCCACCTAACCAAATTTCATTTAGGGAAGAAGGCAATGCAGCAATCGTCCTACATTGGTTGTTTGCAAGGTTTAAAAATAAGATAAGGGCATCTTCAGCCTGGCTTGATTTGGCGGCAAGTTCCGCACTCACATTTATTCCTAAATTATCTTTCACAATTTTTATTATAGAGTCAGCTCCGGGTTTTTGATTGGCATCGTAATAGACAATTTTTGATGAGTCAGAAAAAACGGCTTGAGCCGCTGAAATATCAAAGTCCGCAAAAGCGCTTTGCAATTGCTGCTCCATCGCTGCGTATGAAGCAGCATCATTGTAGCGAATATAAATTGGCGAAGGTTGTCGCGGAAGTGTTATTGAAATTGCATACTCCTGTGAATTAAGTATAACAGGTTGTTCGAAATTATATAGGCTATCGCCTGACAGGTTGATCATAACTTGTTGCGCAGTATCAATAGGAAGATTTTTTACAACAACAGAAGTATCAGAAATAATGTCCCCTTTATAAGTTTTGTCATTTGCAATCACTGCTAAGCTCATATTTCTAAACCCACTGATAACATCATTCCTGATTAAGTTAAATGTGATGTCAGCATATTGTTTTGTCGTTTTATAATTAGCATCGCTTCCGAAGAAATTATATGCCAGGAAAATACCGGCCAGCAAAACCGCGCCGGCCAGTAGCCTCCGAATATTTCGTTCTGTATTGATCTTTTTAGTTTCGGCAATATCTTCTGTCTTAAAATATTCTGATGGTGATATACTTTTATTACCAGTAGCATCTTTAAGCAATGTATTGTCAGCGCGGTCAAGGTATTCCTCCAATGGCTGATCAAGCCATTGATTCTCCACATAACTTTTCATTCTTTCATGCTCTTCCACACTCAGTGCGTGCGCCACAGGATTACGTGCGTGCAGTAAAAATTTATTAACCGTTTTATTCAGTTCAAATTCATCTGCGATCATTGATGTGGCAGTGATATTTTCTTCCACGTCATTCAAAAGCTGAAGCATTACATCACGGGCTATCACTTCAGATTTATTATCGAGATAGCTTAACATCTCAAGCCTCAAAGCATCAGGAATTAAACCAGTTTGCATCCACTTGATCCGCGAAAGCTTCAGCAAGTTTGTGTAAGTAACGAGCTTACTATTCGAATCATTTTTCTCTTCCAACGCTTTACCGATCGCTACAGTGGCTTTCCAATCTATATAAGAATACACTGCAAGAGCCGCGACCCATTGCATTAATGGATCATCATCGCCAATGTATTTTTTCAACTGCGACCAATCATCAAAATTTACAAACCGTGATGAATAAGAAGAAGGTATCACCGCAAACTGCATCTTCTGCCTGTTGATGAGATTATTAATTTCGTTTGCAATTAAATGATGTGCATTGAGATCGGCCGGCACTACAGTGAAGCCTTCTTTAGACAAGGTATTTTCTTTGTAATCCCAATCATCTACCGGCACAGGGGTAACAATAATTTTATGCTCCCATGCTTTGAATTTATCCGCCACCCATGGTTTTAATTTTGTTGAAAGTATTTCAAAAAATTCCCTGGTATCAGAAAAAATGAAAAGGATCGTGTTGGGATAAAGTCTCGCCACTTTATCTACCGGCAACATTCTTTGATTCAACTTATCATTACTAAGCAAAAGCGGTTCGCGATAAAAAGTGTAAGAAATAATATTGACCTGTTCTGCCTCTAATTTTTTAAGTACAAATTCAAAAAGCTTTACCTGCAATCCATCGGGATTTTCTTTATCAACAAAAACAAGAAAATCCGTTGGCTGTGTGCGTGAAGAAAACTGTAAATAAGGAAAGCCGCCGGAACGAATCGTAGAGCTAATAGTTTTTGAAACGTTTAAAAATAACTGGTCATTCACGTGCCGCTTTCTCATGGCTTCAGCCAACTGGCTGATCTCCTTTTCGGGTGAAATTTTTTCCGACTGATCTTTAAACTCAATTTTGTAAGGGCCGGTATATTCTATTGTTTCGGCAGGCGGTGCGACATCTTTTGTTTTTATCTTATCTTTTCTTCTTTTATAAAATAGTATGACTGCGGCGACAGACAAAGGCAGCAAAATAGCATACAACACCGCGATAAATATCTTCTTCCAATTAACGTCTGCTACAGGATTGAGTGGCTTTACACCCACAACTGAAAGACTGTAAGCCGGTCTTTCATTAAGTGATGTAGTGAGCGAATCAGTACATTTAAATGCACCTCTTGTATCTATTACCACTCTTATGGAATAAGCAGTCGCTGATGAATGGGTAGTTATAAGATCCCGTGACTGACTTACAAGGCTATCATTAATAAACCAATTGTATTTATACGCAGCCGTGTCGTTTGCATTAGTGAATTGTAATACATAATGCTTTCGCGAAGGTTTACTTGCCGAATCTTTTATTATAGAAACAGCGGGTGGCTTTTCGCAATAAACGGTGATATTGTCTGAGGAAGAATTTAACGTGTCATTCTTTTCATTCAAAACATAGGCCTCCAATAATTTGTCACCCTGGCTATAGAAAGTTTTTTCTAATTCTCTCACATTGTGGTAAACCGTATCATCTGTTTTTAAATCGACATGATAAGCCTTTGAGGCAACCGTATCTTTTAATACTGCCCGAAATAACACCCGCTCTCCTATTAACGTGTAGTCAAGACTGTCTTTTGAAATGGTTTCAACACTTATAGAAGGCGAAAGTTCCGGTGTTGAAGGAAAGAGAAAGTATAGGATAGCTGCCAACGCCAAAATACCTGCGACTATTAATGGAATCAACTTGCGTCGCTTTTTTGTGTCGACTTCGACTTTTGGTAGTTCGTACGACGTAAAACTATTTGCTTTTATATATTCTTCATACCTGGTAAAGACAGCATTAAAATGTTCCTGCTCTTCTTTGTTACGCGACACCAGCGGGCTGATCAATGAGCGTAGTTCAGAAAAACCAGAGAGTTGCTCATAACCAAGGTTAGCAAGCACCTTTTGCAAATCAATAAGCGTGGACGTACTTATATCAAATCCTTCGGACTTGAGCATTGCAAGCAATGTTGCCAGTGGGGTTGATATGTTTGAAGAAGTCATCGGGAGCTTTCTCAACAGCCTTTATTTATTTGGAGGCTTGCAATTTGGAAAATTATTATCTCACGCTGCTTACTATCACATAGCGATCTTCTCGCGGTCATCATTGCTCTTGGCGATGATAGGAAGTGTGTATTGTAATATTGTTTTTTGGCCGGCAGTGAGTTTTAGAAAGTCAACATCTTCTTTAAAAAACCCTTCCACTTCCAGCACTTTAATCCACTCAATCAATTCAGAATTTGATGGCGGCTTATCGGGCATTTTCTCTTTGTATTGCTGAAATTCAGTGATTACACTTCTTACTTTTTTCTTAAGATCACTGAACTTATCCTGTACCGATTGTTGCGTATCATTTTTGTAAACCGCATTGAGATAGGGTTCCATTCGCGAGCACACGATCTTATACAAAGTATCTTCATCAGGAGATGGAATGTGATAAAATAGACAACGCCGCAGAAAAGCATCGGGAAGGTTCTTTTCAAAATTACTTGTCATGATCACCACGATGCGGGATATAGGCTCGCCATCCTTCTGTGGTGCCCGTTGAATTTTAAGACTATTATTAAGCTCATTTATCGTGAATTCATAATACTCTATTTCATTTAAAAGATCATTCGGAAAATCGCGGGGCGCTTTATCAATCTCGTCAATCAGCACTACCGAGCTTTGAGGAGTATCGAGCAAATCATTAAAATTTTTTAGCAATTGCAACTCCATGAGTTTATCATTTGCCGCAATTTTTGTTTTGCCATAAGTCTGCAGGATTGCTTTGCCTAAAGCATTAAGACTAATGAATGAGTGAGCCTGGCTTATGTTGGCATTGGCAGCATTTACCTGGTCCACGCTTTTCTTTTGAAAATGACCGATGGCATCATAATTATAAAAAAGATCGGATGCGTTGGAGATCGTTTTGGTATTAAAAACAAACGGTGTTGATACAAAAGGCGCAAACCCGTTGAGGTCTTTTGCATCGAGGCTGGCAAGTTCATTGGCAACTTTGAATGCGAGTTGCGTTTTGCCTGTACCGGGAGCGCCGGTTATAAGTAATGGCTTCTGTAACCAAATCGACATATTAACTGCTTTTGTAAGACCGGTATCTTCAATAACATAATATCTCGGATCAAGATCTGAAGTCGTTTGTATATTCTTAAGGTCAAATAGTCTTTCGGGCATACTTATAAATTTTTTGATTTATCAAAAATGATCTTATCAAGAACGATCTCCGCTGATGACATAGAGAAGGTTTTTTCAGGTTTGTTATAATATTCGGGAAAATAATTCTGGAGCGTGGCGGATATATCCTGGTCGCTTTCTTCAATCTTCCTGCTCAGGAGCCAGTCTTCAATATCATCAATACAAATTTTCCCGAGGCGTGGTAATTTATT
>JBDTVF010000230.1:0-5199 GCA_040007325.1 Ginsengibacter sp.
TCCAAAGGACCTTTGGAGTTGAAACTATAAAGTAACGGGAAAGAATCAGGCAAAAGGATAATGCATTATTACACACGGTACAGGAAATAAGCTATATCGTACATCCGGCATCGCACATCAAACATTTTCTAATTCCCTTTTACCATATATACAAAGTCTTCCAGCTTTTTAATTTGCTGTACGCGGTCAAGTCCTTTCAAGGTATTTTTTAAGGGTAGTTTTATAGAGTCGTTCTCTTTTACATCCTTAAGCGCTCCGTAAATATTGTTTGATTTTATTGCAAATACAACACCGTCTGCATTGGTTTCCTTGCTGCTAATAATACCTATTACTTCGCCATTCCTATTAATGACCGGCCCGCCACTATTACCCGGATTTGCTGAGATGCTGATTTGATAGGAGCTTGTATCACCAAAATAACCTGATTTTGCACTTAAGTATCCCTCGCCATATACAACCTCCTCACGTGGATAACCTAGCGTGAAAATGTGTTCTCCAAGATCTGTTGGTACCTTACTGAATGTATAAGGAAGGTCCTGTACTTTCTTAAATGATGTATCGGTGATTTTTAATATGGCAAGGTCTGTGGTCTTGTTCACATACACGGCATTGGCATAAAACTGGTCTCCCTTTTTATCTTCAACAATCAAGTTGCGGGCATCTTTCACCACGTGTGCATTTGTTATTATATAACCATTCCCATCCACGAGAAATCCTGTAGCCCTAAAGTTTGCTTCAAATTTTGCCTTGGAAGGAACGCGGGCTGCGACAGATGCATCATTTATTTTATTTTCAATCTGGTGAATTTTATGCTCCATTTGGTTCAGCTTATTATCCACAAGGGGCGTAATTACATTTACATTTTTCTTTTCAGAATAAGTAGAAACGATTGTGGCAGTGGAAATCGACACAATTCCTGCAATCGAAGCAGCAACAGCAATTGTCCGGCGATACCTGCTCCACAAATAAGCAACTTTAGCCTTTCCGTTTAATCCCTTGTGCGAAATTGCTCCTTCACTTACGAGTTTACTTTCTACTTCATTCAGGCTTGCCTTAAATGCCTTCACTTCACTCATATTTTCCAACTGGCCTAGAAAAAAATTGTGCTCAGCTACTGCCTGATCAATTTCAGGGTTGCTTTTGCGCAACTCTTCAAAAAAAGTTTTTTCCTCAGGGCTCATCTCATTTCTCTTATACCTTTCTATTGCGTCAAGAAGTAAATTGTCTTCCATTTTTAACTTCCGTTTTTATATTGTGAAAAGAATATTTTCTTTAGCCGGTTAAGGCATTTATATTTTTGTGTTTTAGCGTTGTCAGCATTGGTATACTCAAAAGCTTCAGCAATTTCCGGCATGCTCTTTTTCTCAATGTAAAATGCTTCCAGTATACTCTTGCAAGGTTCGCCAATTTTTGACAGGGCCTTTTCCATCAGGTTCATCTCCGCATTTTGCTTTTCGTGCGCTTCGATTTCATCCTCTACAGTTACCATTTCTTTTAAGACATCCGTAACATTATTATACCTGTTTTCTCTCTGCAATTTTTTTAACCAAAGCCTCCTGCACACAGAATATAGATAAGTTTTTACCTGGCAGGTTAAAACAAACGATTCCATTTTTGCTTTCTGGAATAGTATGATCATTGCTTCCTGGAAAATATCTTTTGCATCGTCTGCAAATCCGTTATTCTTTAGAATGAACGTTTGAATGAATGGAAAATTTTCCCGGTATATTTTTTCAATAGCAATCCTGTCATTAGCTGCAAGGGCTTCCAAAAGCTCTTGCTCCTGCTCGTATATATTCACTATGCTTTAATTAATACTTACAATGTGGAAAAGTAACCCAAAAAAAGTCGAAATTTTTTTTTTAACAGTGGGTTACCTTCTTCGATTATGGGAATAAACATAAAATAAATTACAAAAAACTAAATTAAACAAAATGAAAAAAGTATTATTTGTTCTTGCAGCTTCTGCATTTTTTATCGCATGTAATGACAGCGCAACATCTACAGAAACGACTACAGACTCAACTATGATGTCTTCTGATTCATCAATGATGACTCCTGCTCCCGCAATGAGCGATTCTTCAACCATGATGACTGATTCTTCAACAATGATGATGGCTGATACAACAATAAAAAAATAAGTAGAAAGAAATAATACTATATAAAATTTTTTATTTGGCAGGCAATCTAAAAGCCGTTTCTCGCGGGAAACGGTTTTTTACTACCCCTTGATAATATCCTTTGATGTAGTTTACAAGCAGTGTCTGCAAAAATTTTTGATTGGTATTTCATTTCACTTCCTTATTTTTGAAATCTAATGCAAAATTCAAAAGCATATTTCCCTTTTTATTTTAGCTATTACTTTAGAAATAGACCGGGAAGCTTTTGTTACCATTGAGATTAAACTGATAACATAAATGATCCCGGCTAAGAAAGTCGGGATTTTTGTTTTAATACTTTTTGCGTCACAGAATGGCTAAAAAAATTTCAATCCAGGGTTACGAAGGAAGTTTTCACCAGGTAGCGGCAAGACAATTCTTTGGGAAGAATGTAGAGGTAATTTGTTGTGATACTTTCCGGCAGGTAGTAAAAATAGCGGCAGATAAGGAGCAAAGCAATGGCGGTATAATGGCCATAGAAAATTCAATCGCAGGAAGTATTTTGCCTAACTACAACCTTTTGCAAAAAAGCAATCTTAAGATTATAGGAGAGATTTACCTCCATATAAAACAAAATTTATTGGTTAATCCGGGTGTTAGTTTAGAAGATATTCGTGAAGTACATTCGCACCCAATGGCCCTGCTTCAGTGCATGGAATTTCTTGAGAAGTATAACTGGAAGCTGATTGAAACAGAAGATACGGCTCTCAGTGCAAAAAACCTTCATCAACATCATAGTAAGCACATCGCTGCTGTAGCTAGCAAGCTCGCGGCAGATCTTTTTCAATTAGAAAATCTTGTTCCCAACATACATACGTTAAGGAATAACTACACGCGGTTCCTCGTATTGCAACTTCCCGAGGCTTCCGATGAGGTAGAGGATGCCGATAAAGCATCTATTATTTTTCAGACAGATCATTCCAAAGGAAGTCTCGCAAAAGTTCTTTCTGCAATCGCAGATGGTGGTATCAATCTTAGTAAACTTCAGTCTATGCCAATTCCCGGCAGCGATTGGAAATATTCATTTCATGCCGATATGGAGTTTGAATCGCTGGACCAATTTAATGATGTGATAAAAGATATAACTCCGATGACGATTGATATGAAAGTCTACGGGGTATATAAAAACGGAAAAAATTCACAAACAGCTAAAACCGATTCATGAATCAAAATACAGGAGTTAGTAGTGAAGTATTATCCGCAGATAAAAGTGGTGATATAACTTCAAAACTTGTTGTTGCGGACAGGCTTGATAACATTGGCGAATACTATTTTTCTCAAAAGCTGAGAGAGATAGATGAAATGAACAAGGCTGGTAAGCAGGTGATTAATCTTGGTATCGGTAGCCCGGATCTTCCGCCGCATGACGAAGTAATAAAGGCATTGCACGAGGAATCCGCGAAGCCAAACACACACGCCTACCAGAATTATAAAGGAAGCCCTATTTTACGAAATGCCATTGCCAACTGGTACAAGAAATGGTACGATGTTGAACTTAATCCCGATACGGAAATATTACCACTGATAGGAAGTAAAGAAGGCATTATGCATGTATGTATGACCTACCTAAATCCTGGTGACGATGTATTAATACCAAATCCCGGCTATCCTACTTATAGAAGTGCAGCAAAAATTGCAGGAGCTAATTTGATAGAGTACACACTTACAAAAGAGAATGGTTGGTTCCCTGATTTTAAAAAAATAGAGGAAAATGATCTTAGTGGTGTGAAGCTGATGTTCGTGAATTACCCGCACATGCCTACCGGGCAGTTACCAACGAAAGAACTCTTTGAACAATTAGTAGCATTTGCAAAAAAGCATGCCATATTGTTGGTCCACGATAATCCATACAGCTTCATTCTAAATGAAACTCCTATGAGCTTGCTTGCTGCCGATGGAGCAAAAGATGTTGCTATAGAACTAAACTCGCTTAGCAAAAGTCATAATATGGCAGGTTGGCGCATAGGCATTCTTTCAGGTGCCAAAGACCGGATCACGGAGATACTCAGGTTTAAATCGAATATGGACAGTGGAATGTTTCTGCCACTGCAACTGGCGGCAGCACGTGCTTTAGAGCTGGGTAAGGATTGGCATGATTCGCTAAATGCCACTTACCAGGAACGCAGGAAAAAAGTATTTGAGCTTTTGCAACTATTGGATTGTAAATACGACGAAAAGCAAGCAGGCATGTTTGTATGGGCCCCGATCCCTGGCGGGTACAAAGACGGCTATGCACTTAGCGATAAAATATTATATAACTCAAATGTATTTATTACACCCGGCGGCATCTTTGGTAGTGCCGGTGATAATTATGTGAGAGTCAGCCTATGCACTACGATTGAAAAAATTGAAGACGCCATAAAAAGGATTCAAAATACAGCAGCATGAATGTCGCAATAGTCGGTACGGGTTTGATAGGAGGCTCAATGGCAATCGCATTGAAAGAAAAAAATATTGCAGACAAGATTATCGGTGTTGAATCTAATAAACAATACCAACAACGGGCGCTCGATCTATCGCTGGTAGACGAAATAAATGATCTTGATGAAGCAGTACAAAAAAGTGATGTTGTTATTCTTGCTGTGCCTGTAGATGCTGCAATAAAGATGATTAGCCAGGTGCTTGATAAAACCGAAAATCAAATAATCATTGACGTTGGCTCTACAAAAAGTGCGATATGTAAAGCTGTAGTCAATCATTCTAAAAGAAGAAGGTTTGTTGCCACGCATCCAATGTGGGGAACAGAATATCGCGGGCCCGATGCCGCGACGATAGGTGCATTTGTAGATAAAGCTGTAGTAATATGTGATAAGGCGGAGAGCGATGTTGATGCGTTGGAGTTTACTGAAAACATGTATCGAAAGATTGGAATGCACTTAATCTATATGAATTCGATACCGCACGACGTGCATGCGGCTTATGTTAGTCACATTTCTCACATCACCTCATTTGCGCTGGCAAATACGGTGTTGGAAAAGGAGCGGGAAGAAGATGCCATCTTTGAACTGGCAAGTGGTGGTTTTGAAAGTACGGTGCGGCT
>JBDTVF010000231.1:0-5195 GCA_040007325.1 Ginsengibacter sp.
GAAGTGCTCGATATGGCTGATGAAGTTTTACTGCTTCCCATTTATCCCGCAAGGGAATTACCAATGGAAGGTGTAACAAGCCAGATCATTCTTGATAAAATGAAAAATAAAAATGCAAGGATAATGTCTGCTGAAGAACTACTGAATTACATCGCGGGAAGCTACAAGACAAGTGCACAAAGAAGTGTGTTTGGCGAATTACTTATTACCGCTGGTGCCGGTGACATTGATAGATTGGTTGAACCTATAAAAAATTTTTTGACGGAAGTTTAATTAAAATGACGGCACGCAAAAAATACATGGTAACAAAAATTCTCATCGCTACGGTGTGGATACTGCTTGGCGCAGGAACGATTGTATTGCTGGTGGCTGCCATCACTAAAAGAAATAACGAACATATTCTTAAGGTGAACATTGACATCACGGGTGTTCAAAATAATTTTTTTATTGACAAAAGCGATGTGGTGGCCATTATGCAAAATACAAATGGTGGCCAACTGGAAAACAAGCCATTGTACAAAATTGATCTTGCAGCAATGGAAACTGCCTTGCAAAAAGATCAATGGGTACAAAAAGCAGAAATGTTTTTTGATAATAATAATGTATTGCAGGTAAAAATTTTGGAGCGGGAACCGGTAGTGAGAATCTTCACTACTTCCGGTGCATCATTTTACATGGATAGTTCTCTAAAGAGATTGCCTCTAAGCGACAAATTTTCAGCCAGGCTGCCGGTGTTCACAAGTTTCCCTACTGAGGTAAAAGTGTTGACAAAAAAAGATAGTGGTCTGCTCAGGCAAATAAAACTTATTGGAGAATTTATTGGTCGTGATCCCTTTTGGATGGCGCAGGTAGAACAAATCGATATCAATCCGGATTATACTTTTGAACTGATTCCTAAAGTTGGTAACCAGCTCATTCACTTTGGTAATGCAGATGATTACGAAGAAAAATTTGCAAAACTTCTCACGTTCTATCGCCAGGTAGAAACTAAAGCAGGATGGAATCAATACGCTGCTATCGATCTGAAATTTAAAGGACAGGTGATAGGGGTAAAGCGCGGTGCACAGGAAATAAAGATGGATTCATTGAGATCAGTTCAGATTATGAAAACCGTCATTGCCAATGCGCAAAAACATACAGAGGATTCAACAAACATACAACTTGTGCAGCCTGCAGATGATAACAACAGGATCAACACATCACCTATAATTGACGATGTGCCTTCGGAAGAAGTAGAAACAAATAAAAAGATCGACAATAATATAATCAAAACAACAAGTACAGAAAACACACAAACCGAAACAACAGAATCCAAGGCAGGAAATCTTTCAAATGTTTCGGTGAGTCCATCATCCTTTAAAAAACCACGTCCTGCCCCTTTGAAAACAAATATTATTAAACCGGCGGAAACCAAGCCGCCACAAAATCAAAAGCCTAAAGCGGTAATGCCCGCAAAAAGTCAAAGTGATTATTAAAAAAAATATTGTTCTACTAAAGCATTCAGGTTGATGAAGTAACTGCTGGTATTAAGTTTCATGCCTCTCTCCTTTGGAGAGAGGGTTGGGAGTGAGGTTTTGGAAACAAAGAGTTATTAAAGTCAATCGAATAATAATTATTAAAAAATAAAAAATAGCACACACCGCCTGTGTGATGAGTTATACTGAGCTCTGCATGTGGCGATATATAAAACAACAATTATGAACAGCGAACAACCCATTATCGTAGGCCTCGACATTGGCACAACAAAAATCGCCGCAATCGCCGGTAGAAAAAATGAATTCGGCAAGCTGGAAATTCTTGGCTTTGGCCGTGCTAACAGCAACGGTGTGCAACACGGCATGGTGTTGAACATTGATCAAACCATTAAAGCAATTCAAACAGCATTGGAAAATTGCTATGCCAGCAATCCTAATTTACCTATCACTGAAGTGTATGTTGGTATTGCCGGCCATCACATAAAAAGCTTGCAAACACGTGGTGATATTGTAAGACAAAATACTGATGAAGAAATAAAGCAAAGTGAGATCGACCAGTTAATAAATGATCAGTACAAGACTTACATTCCTGCCGGCGACCAGATTATTGATGTGATACCACAGGAATTTACGGTTGACAATTTTCAAAATATTCCTGACCCGATTGGTTATAGCGGAGTAAAAGTTGGTGCTAATTTTCACATAATAACCGGTGATAAAAACGCCATACGAAATATCAACAGGAGTGTGGAGAAAGCCGGCTTGATCACCAAAGATCTCGTGCTGCAACCATTGGCATCAGCCGCAGCCGTTATGTGCGATCATGATCTTGAAGCAGGCGTTGCTATTGTAGATATTGGTGGCGGCACAACAGATCTTGCCGTTTTCTATGAAGGTATTTTAAAGCATACTGCTGTGATACCATTCGGTGGCGAAAATATTACGAACGATATCAAGACAGGTTTGGGTGTTTTAAAAACGCAAGCTGAACAGATGAAAGTTCAATTCGGAAGCGCACTGTCTGATGAAGCAAAATCGAATGCCTTTATCACGATACCTGGCCTGCGTGGTATGGCGCCGAAAGAAATAAGCGTGAAGAATCTTGCAAGTATTATACAGGCACGCATGAGTGAAATCATGGATTTTGTATCCTATCATTTGAAACAAGTTGGTCTTGATAATCGCCTGCTAAATGGCGGCGTGATTTTGACAGGAGGAGGTTCACAGCTCAAGCATTTGATACAACTCACCGAATATGTAACGGGCCTGAATGCACGAATCGGCTATCCAAATGAACACCTGGCTGCCGGCCATATTGAAGAGCTGGCCAAGCCAATGTACTCAACCTGTCTTGGGTTGATACTGAAGGGATATAATGATTATGAAAATAAGAGAAAGCAATTTGAACTTCAATACCAGAAGATTGCTGTGCCCACAAGCTTACAACACCAAAATGTAGACGAAAGATTAGATGTAATACAAGACAAGAAGCACGTAACGGTAAAGTCGCGTAAGACTTTAAAAAGCTTTATGGATTCATTTAAGAACGGCCTTATAGAAATGTTTAAAGAGGAAGGTGACTCAGAGTTGTAAGACTAATCTAATTTTTTTGATAACGTACTAAACTAAAAAACAATAATGCTCTGATTATTTTCTGCTTGTGTAAAATGAAAATTTCCGGAGTGGCCCTAACCCATTTTAATTTTTAAATATGATACATTTTGATTTGCCCAAAGAACAATCGTCTATCCTTAAAGTAATTGGGATAGGCGGTGGCGGTAGTAACGCTGTAAACCATATGTACAGCCAAAACATTGATGGTGTAAACTTTATTATTTGCAATACAGATGCGCAGGCTATTGCAACCAGTATGGTTCCCAACAAAGTGCAACTTGGCCCGCACTTGACCCAGGGACTCGGTGCAGGAGCTAACCCGCAAATAGGCCGTGAAGCAACTGAAGAAAGCCTGGAGGAGATAAAACGGATATTGGAAGTAAATACCAAAATGGCATTCATTACTGCAGGCATGGGCGGCGGCACCGGTACGGGAGGGGCGCCTATTATTGCAAAGATTTGTAAGGATCTCGGTATTCTTACAGTCGGCATTGTTACCACTCCTTTTGCATATGAGGGCAAAAAAAGAATTGCGCAGGCAGAAGAGGGTATAAGCAAATTGAAAGACCATGTTGATACATTGCTGGTGATCAGTAATGATAAACTTCGACACCAGTTTGGAAACCTAACCATGAAAGCGGCCTTTACCAAGGCAGACAACGTATTGGCAACTGCTGCAAAATGTATAACCGATGTGATCAACAGCACCGGCCAGATCAATGTGGATTTTGCTGATGTATGTACCGTTATGCGTAATGGTGGTGTCGCCATTCTTGGAAGTGCGGAATGCGAAGGTGAGAACAGGGCACAACTTGCTATAGAGCAGGCGTTGAATTCACCGTTATTAAATGACAACGATATTCGCGGCGCAAAATGGATCTTAATAAATATAAATTCTGCCGAAGGCGAAACCGAGTTTACAATGGATGAAGTAGAAACTATACAGAATCATTTGCTAAGCCAGGCCGGCGATGATACTGATGTAATACTTGGATTAGGCTATGATAATGGTCTTGGAAACAAGATAGGCATCACATTGATTGCTACCGGTTTTGAGCACAAAGATCCATTTGACAGAAAGGAAGCACCAAAGCAAGAAAAGAAAGAAAGCGAAAAGATTGTAATGGTGTTAAAGGAGGAAGATGATAAAAAGAAATACAAACAGCCGGTCTTTGTTTTTGATGATAAGAAAGACGAAACAGTAAGCGATAAAGCACACGATGAAGATTTTAGCGATGTGGAAAATATCGTGGAGCAGGAAGGATTCAGGACGGTGAAGGAAGAAGACGTAATTTCTTTTGTAAATGAAAACCAGGCAATTGAAAAAGAGATGCAGCCGACAATCGTAGAAATACCTGAGTCAATACCCGTAGATCTTCGATATGAGAAGGAGGAAATTACTGTTGATAAATCCTCCGAGAGTCTGGTTCATTTCACATTATCTTCGGAACCTGATCCGATACAATCGAAAACCAACCAGGGCAATCTGAGAACTGCTGAGACAGAGAATCTCAAAAATCAATCGAACAAAAATACTGATAGAAAAGAAGCTAGTGCCGTCCCAACGTCAGGCGGTTATTTGGCGAAGCCTGCGCAAATTTATGCGGAGGAAAAGCCAAAATCGGAATCCAAAACTGTAGAGGAGCCAAAATCACTGATCATCTTAAAACAGGAAGACGAGCCTGAAACTGAGATGCAACTGGTGGTAAAAGATTCCCATGAAGCGACGGAGGAAAAGGACGACCCGAAAGTACACCAAACAATGCCCATCATGATGCCTTCTGTTGAGGAACCGCCAATGGTGGACGAAGCAGAAGACTTAAAGCGCCGGGCTATGGAGCGCATTGCGAAGTTGAGAAACTTATCGTTCAACGTAAATGCTGCGGATCCTAACAATGAGTTTGAGTCGGTTCCTGCTTACCTCCGTCGCAATATGGAATTGCATAATTCCATCGCAGATGTGGAGAGTTTTTATAGCAATTATACCGTGAAGACCAATGACAATAACAAAGCCGAAATCAGCACCATTAATACGTTCTTAGAAGGTAAAAAACCTGATTGAATTAGCGGAGAGACGCGATGCTTCGCGTCTCTGAAACTTCTTGT
>JBDTVF010000232.1:0-5172 GCA_040007325.1 Ginsengibacter sp.
CTTTTTTATCATAAATGATCACATTGTTTTTGGTTTCATTGGTCAATAATAATATTCGTCCCTTACCATCCTGGATCATTTCATGACAGTCGTTCACAGGATACTTTGCAACATCAGCCTGGCTCCAGTGCGTATCAAGTTTATATCGTTTGCCACCCTGGCCAAGAATAGTATCGGCTTCAAGAGGAATTGGCGGTTTTATCATTAATGCCGCCATTGTTAATGAGGTGTTCCTGATAAAATTTCTTCTTTGCATTCGTAAAATTTATTATTAAAATGAATTATTTCAGTTCCGCATTATGTACAATATGTAATAGTCATTCGTGTAATTCGTGATGGAAAAATTCGTGTTAAAAATTCTTGCAACCTCACTAAGCAATAATATCCTTCACCACCGTACCTGCAACATCAGTTAAACGATACCTTCTGCCGAGGTGCTTAAACACCAACTTCTCATGATCAAGACCCATAAGATTTAAAACAGTTGCATGAAAATCGTGAACATGCACACCGTTTTTTGTTACGTTATAACCAAACTCATCTGTTTCACCATATACACCGGGTTTCACGCCTCCGCCGGCCATCCATATTGTAAAGCAACGCGGATGGTGATCACGTCCGTAACTTTCTTTGGTAAGTTTACCCTGGCAGTAATTGGTTCTTCCGAATTCACCTCCCCATATTACCAGCGTTTCATCTAACAATCCTCTTTGTTTCAAATCGGTGATCAATGCCGCAGAAGCCTGGTCCGTATCCATAGCCTGTCCTTTAATTTGCGACGGCAAACTATCATGAGCATCCCAACCCTGGTGGTATAGTTGTACAAAGCGAACTCCATTTTCTGATAGTTTTCTTGCAAGCAAACAATTCGCCGCGTAGGTTCCCGGAACAAGGCAATCAGGCCCATATAATTTTATAGTATCCTCAGGTTCTTTACTCAGATCAGTTACTTCGGGAACTGCAGTTTGCATCCGATAGGCCAATTCATACTGCTGAATTTTTGCATGAATTTCCGGATCGGCTGTTGTCTTAAAAGATTCTTCATTCAGTTCTGCCAATACATCGAGCATTTTTCTTCTATCACTTTTATCTATGCCATCGTGATTGTTGAGATACAACACAGGGTTTTCGCCGCTGCTGAATTGTACTCCCTGGTGAACCGAATCCAAAAAACCATTACTCCATAATTTGGAATATACGCCTTGCCCGTTTCCTTTTCCTCTTGACAATAAAACACAAAATGCAGGCAGGTTTTTATTTTCAGTACCTAATCCATAACTCATCCATGAACCCATGCTTGGGCGATTACCCACCTGTGCTCCTGTTTGAAAAAAAGTAAGAGCGGGATCGTGGTTGATCGCCTCGGTGTACATGCTTTTAATAATGCAAAGGTCATCCACGACTTTAGCAGTATGCGGCATCAGTTCGCTAATGTACGCCCCCGTTTGTCCATAACGATTGAACTTAAATACGGTGCCGGCCAATGGAAATTTTTTCTGATCAGCAGTCATACCTGTAAGGCGCTGACCCATACGGATAGACGCAGGAAGATCTTCGCCAAACATCTCCTGCAACTTTGGTTTGTAGTCAAAAAGATCAAGCTGTGATGGTGCACCATTTTGGAATAAATAAATAATTCTTTTTGCCTTGGGCGCAAATTGCGGGAGACCTGTGACCAGCATTTCTTCTTCGCTTTTACCTCCGAAAAGATCGGGGATAAGTAAAGAACCTAATGCAACACTTCCGACCCCTAAACTAAGCCTTGAAAGAAATTTGCGACGATTGATACCAAGATTGTGTTCTAAAAATTCTTTATTCATGATCAGGATTTTGTTATGGCTTCCTCCATATTATAAATTGTGCTAATAACCTTCATCAAGGCGGCGGTTGCATTGACATCTACCTTATCATCAACGGCATATTCTCCTGCTTTGATAGTGGCGCCCGCATCCAGTTTTTTCTTTTTGAATTGCTCCAGTTGTTCAGCATAATAATTTTTAAGTACATCCAGTTCTTTTTTATTTGGCATGCGACAAATGATCCGGTGAAATGCTCTTGTAATTTTTTCATCCATGGAGCTTTTTTGTTCCAAAAGTGTTTGGGAAAGAACTCTCGATGCTTCGAGCACGGTTGGATCATTCATCATCATGAGGGCCTGCAACGGCGTAGTAGTTAACGACCTTTTTACTTCACAAAGATCCCTGTTGCTGGCATCGAAAATGGCCATATTCGGGGGAGGCACTGTAAGTTTAATAAATGTGTACATACCCCTTCTGTAGAGGCTCTCGCCCTTATCCTGTTTATAGGTGGCGAGTTCTCCCCTGCCAGACGTTGCACCTTCCCAAAGACCCTTAGGCTGGTATGGTTTTACACTCGGGCCGCCAATAGTTTTAACCAACAAACCACTGCTTTCTAAAATAATATCCTTTACCAACTCTGCCTTTACCCTCTGCCGTGGTGACCGTGACAAATAAATATTTTCAGGATCCTTCTTATAATTTTCTTCAACAACATCTCCTGATTGCGTGTAGGTAGATGATGTTACAATTTGTTTCATCAATCTTTTAATATCCCATCCATGTTCCATAAAATCAACAGCCAGCCAATCCAGCAATTCAGGGTGAGAAGGCAATTCTCCCTGCGCACCAAAATCACCGGATGTTTTTACAAGCCCGCGTCCAAAAATTTCCTGCCATATCTGATTCACAAAAACACGGGCAGTCAAAGGGTTATTTTTATCGACAGTCCATTCTGCAAGGCCAAGGCGATTTCTTGGCAATTTCGTTGTATCAAAATACAAAACAGATTTCGGTGCCGAAGGCATTACTTCAAGAGTAGGCTGATCATATACCCCGCGATTTAAAATAAATGTTTTACGAAGCGTATCGGGATCGCCCATCACCGATACCGTTAGTTTACCTGTGTCCTTTTCATTGATAAAAGAAAGAAGGCTATGAAGATCGCTGCTATCCATCGTGAGAATAGGCGTTTTAGCGGGCTTGGAAGTACTTACGTCGCCTTCAAAACCCGGCTCTTTACTTATGTTGAAAAAGGCGAACATCTGGTAATACTCCCTTTGAGAAATGGGATCGTATTTGTGATCATGGCATTGTGCACATTCAACGGTCAACCCAATAATCCCTCGTCCAAATGTTTTTGTTTTGTCGATATTATATTCCACCCTGTATTCTTCCGGAATAATACCCCCTTCCTCGGTGTATTTATGGTTACGCAAAAAAGCCGTTGCGAGTATTTCTTCTTTATTTGCATTCGGCAATAAATCGCCGGCGAGTTGCCAGGTAACGAATTTGTCGTAAGGCATATTTTCGTTGAAGGCATGTATTACCCAATCACGCCATGGCCATTGTGTTCTTACGTTATCATCCTGGTAACCGTAGCTGTCAGCATACCTGGCAATATCAAGCCAGTGAAGCGCCATTTTTTCTCCATACTGAGGGCTTTTTAATAATTCATCTACTACAGCATCATAAGCTTTTGGATCTTTGTTTGCCATAAACTTATTCATCATTTCTTCGGATGGTGGCAAACCCGTAAGATCCAGTGATACTCTTTTTAAAAGTCTTTCTTTATCGGCTTCGGCATTTGGTTTCAATCCTTCCTCTTCCTGCTTTTTAAGAATGAAATAATCAATTTCGTTCGACGGCCAGGTTTTATTTTCGACAGCAGGTAACGCAGTTTTTTTAGGCTTGATAAAGGCCCAGTGTGTTTCGTATTTCGCTCCCTGCTTAATCCACTTTTGAAATAATTTTATTTGATAGGGTGTGAGGGCACCAAGATGGGATTCAGGTAAAGGCATCATATAAGATGAATCAGTTGAAGAAATTCTTTTCAACAATTCTGATTCTTCAGGCTTGCCCGGAACAATGGCAAAAGCACCTTTCATTTCTGTAAGCGGCGCATAAGCAAATTTTGCATAGTCAAGCCTAAGACCAGCTTCCTGCTTACTTACATCAGGTCCATGACATTTAAAACACTTGTCCGATAAGATAGGTCGAATATGAAAATTGTAGCTTACAACATCCGGGAGGGCTGGGTCTTTGTCATCGTCGTGGTGCATGCATGACACCCATGTGCAGACAAATGCACAAAGCAAAAGAGTAATGTAAAAAAGCTTATTTCGAATTTGTTTAGCAAAACTGTTCATTAGATAATTTCAATTATTAAAAAGACCAAAGCAATCTGAAGAAACCATTCGTACGCCGCAGGTTATAAAGGTCGTGATTTCCTGTTACAGATGAACATATTTAATTGAGATATTTATCAATAAAATATGAACTCAGTTTGCGGGGGCTTTTCCCTGATAACTTTTCTTAACGTCGTCAATGGCTTTCAGCAAGCCATCTTCATAAGGATCTTCGCGAAGTTGCCAAAACATAATACCTCCAAGGCCTTTGTCAATCACATATTTTGTTTTCAAGCCTACAGATCTCTTATCATCGTATGTAACGAAAAGCTTTTTCTCTGCATTATATGAATAAGGCGCCTGGGCGGTGCTATCCCAATACGAAACGAAACCGCTGTCAGCAGAAAGTAAAGTAGCAAAATATTTATTAGGAATACCTCGTTTGAATGTTGATTGTTGATATAACCCCGTTCCTGAATCCTGTAAATTTTCAAACATGCGGCCGTAGAAAGCTGCGCCAATCACTATTTTTTCCGGAGGCACTCCATGTTCCTCCATCAACCTTACACCGGCATCAACCGATCCGGAATTTTCATTCGCAGAATATAGCGGCGTATGATGCCCGGTGACTTTTGAATAACCACCCACCAGGTCATAGCTCATAAGATTTACACGATCTACCTTTTTCATCACTTTGTCCCAATCAATAGAATTCTCAATATATCGCTTTGAACCACCTGCGGCAAAACTTAATTCATTTTTCTTTCCTAGTTTTTTCCGGAGTTTCACAACAAGCGCCGTAAAATTATCTTTGTCTTCAGGAGTGAACTTGTGCCCCGGAAAACCGCTAATGGCGGGATATTCCCAATCAAGGTCAAGACCATCTGTTCCAAAATAGTCATTGATTTCTTTAACCGATTTCGCAAATTTCTTTCTTCCTTTTTTTGTAGAAAATACATCTGAACAGGTTTCGCAGCCACCCCAGCCACCGAGGGAAAGCATGACTTTTAAATTTGGATATTGTTTCT
>JBDTVF010000233.1:0-5164 GCA_040007325.1 Ginsengibacter sp.
GAAAATGTTTTCACCCAAACAGCAGGCATACACGCAGACGGTGATAAGAAAAATAAATTGTATTTCAGTGATCTTATGCCCGAGAGATTTGGAAGGCAGCGTAGGTATGCGTTAGGCAAAACGAGCGGTAAGGCAAATATTGAAAACAATCTTCTGCAATTAGGCATCCACCTTTCTGACCAGGATCTTAAAAAAATTACCCAGCGAATCATTGAATTGGGTGACCGCAAAGAGATCGTTACACAAGCTGATTTACCCTACATAATTTCTGATATACTAGATAGTAGTGCCATAGAGCAAAATGTGATAATAGAAAATTATGTGCTGACCCATTCAAAGGATTTGAATCCGTCTGTTACGCTACGCATTTCGGTAAATGGTGAGGTGTATGAGGAGCATGCACAGGGCGACGGACAATACGATGCCTTTATGAACGCTCTTAAAAAAGTATACAAGCGAAAAAAAATAGAATTACCGGCGCTTACGGATTATGCAGTGCGTATTCCTCCCGGTGGCAATAGTGATGCTTTGTGCGAAACGATCATTACCTGGGGGCATCTGAATAGAGAGTTTAAAACAAGAGGTCTTGATAGTGATCAAACTGTTGCAGCAATAAAGGCAACTCTTAAGATGCTCAATAGTATTTAGGTGAGATAAACAAAATGATATATTAAATTTTTCAAAAAAATAAAATAAACCGGAGTTAATAGCAATGGCATTTACTCTTTGCTTCTTGCCTTTCAACTCATTGACTCAAAAATATGTCTACAAAAAAAATCTTAATCGTTCCCGGAGATGGAATTGGACAGGAAGTAACTGCCGTTGGTAAAAAAGTATTGGACAAAATAGCGGATAAATTTGGTCATACGTTTACGTATGATGAAGCATTGATCGGGCACGCGGCCATCGAAGCAACAGGAGTTGCATTACCGGACGAGTCTTTGGAAAAGATGCGTAATTCTGATGCAGTACTATTTGGTGCAGTCGGCCATCCTAAATATGATAATGATCCCTCAGCCAAAGTAAGACCAGAGCAAGGTTTGCTAAAGATGCGCAAAGAGCTTGGATTGTATGCAAATATTCGCCCGATAAAATTATTTGATGAATTGCTGGGCGCTTCTTCTATTAAACCGGAAATTCTTAAAGGGGCAGATATCTTATTTTTTCGTGAGCTCACCGGTGATATTTATTTTGGAGAAAAAGGCAGAAAAAACAATGGAGATACTGCTTATGACATTTCAGAATACAGTCGTTACGAAGTGGAACGCATAGCGAGGAAAGCATTTGACGCTGCGATGACCCGTAGAAAAAAAGTATGTTCTGTAGATAAAGCAAATGTGTTAGAGACATCACGGCTGTGGCGGGAGGTAGTTCAAAAAATTGCTTTGGAATATCCTGAAGTAGAAATAGAACACCAGTTTGTAGATGCTACTGCAATGTTATTAATTAAGGATCCGCGGAGATTTGATGTAGTAGTAACAGCTAATTTATTTGGCGATATACTTACAGACGAAGCTTCACAAATCGCCGGCTCAATGGGCATGCTTGCCAGTGCATCTATAGGCGATGGAACGGGCGTATACGAACCTATTCACGGATCGGCACATGATATTACAGGAAAAGGTTTGGCCAATCCCCTGGCATCTATTTTATCAGCCGCGTTGCTGCTGGATATTTCATTTAAAATGAAAGAAGAATCAGAGGCAGTGATTGCAGCAGTAGATAAAGTATTAAAAGCCGGCTTTCGTACGAGAGATATTGCAGATGGACAAACTCCTTCAGAAAAAATATTAGGAACAGATGCGATGGGTGAAGAAGTTTTGAAACAATTATAATATGATAACCGGAACTTGCATCACGAATAATTATCTTTTAAGCAAATGAAATTAAGACACGTTCTCCTTCTGCTATTACTTTTTATATGTACTGCAGCAATTGCGCAAAAAAAGCGAAAATGGAAACAGCTGTTTAATGGAAAGAATCTTAATGGATGGATGGTGAAGATTAAAGGCCATGATCTCAATGATAATTTCGGTAATACTTTTCGGGTGCAGGATCATAAGATGGTCGTGTCTTACGACCAGTATAAATCATTCGATGAACAATATGGGCATATCTTTTATAACAAACCGTTCTCACATTATTTGCTGGCTGTAGAATATCGCTTTGTAGGCAAGCAGGTAAATGGCGGTAAGGAGTGGGCGTATAAAAACAGCGGTATAATGCTGCATTGCCAACCACCTGCCAGCATGTTAAAAAACCAGGATTATCCGATCTCTATAGAAGATCAACTACTCGGAGGTGATTCAACAGGTGAAAGGTCTACTTGTAACGTATGTACGCCGGGAACGTATGTCGTCATGCATGACACATTAATTACCGCCCATTGCATCAATTCCAAATCCAGGACATTCCGCAATGAAGAATGGGTGCGTGCCGAAATACTGGTACTTGGCGATTCCGTAATCAAGCACATTGTAAACGGTGACACTGTGTTAGTTTACCAGAAGCCGCAAATGGGCGGTGGCGTTGTAAACGGTTATGATCCTGAAGTAAAGATTGATGGCATATTGCTTGGCAGCGGTTACATTTCGTTACAAAGTGAAAGTCACCCGATAGAATTCAGGAAAGTTGAAATTATTGATTTTGATAAAACGAAAAGACGCCGTAAAAAGTCATAGCACATCTTTATTTCTTTTTTATGGATGTGAATCTTATCGCAGAAATTATCGGCACTTTTATTCCACCAGTTTATCTTCTTTCTTAATCAACTCAAAATAATTTCCAAGGCCACCATTTATCGAATGCTCGAAAGATAAGCGCATGTCGAGAGGATCAGGGTGTTTGAATTTCCATTCATTAAAATAATCGTGAAAAGCTTTATCCACTTTTTCCATGCCAATGGATTGCTCCAGGATATAAATCCATTCAGCAGGCTTTATATAGGAAGCCAGGCCATATTCTTCACTGTTTTTAAAACTTGCTGAGGTGGCTTCCATGGCCGGATGAATAGGAATTTGAGTCATAGCATTATAAACAGTTGCCTGGAAGTCTGCTTCATTTAGCTTTCTTATATCAGCCGGAATTTTATCGCCAAATATATCATTGCTCCTATACTTCTCAGCTTCATAACGAAACTGGAAATAAGTATTAAGTCCTTCATCCATCCACGCGTGATCTCTCTCGTTAGTTCCAAGCATACTCATAAACCAATTGTGTCCAACTTCATGAGCAATCACGCCATCCAGTGTTTCCGGTTTAGCATCCGGGCTTGTAATAAGCGTAACCATAGGATATTCCATTCCCCCACTTGAATTATTTTTCGGGCCTTCCACGGCTTGTACTACCGGGTAAGCATATTCGCCAATCCATCTGCTGTAGTGATGAACCGCGTCTTTCACATAATCAATACTGCTTGTCCATAATGTGTTCTTTAAAGGATGGTAATAAGTGAACGCATCAACAATTTTATTATCGTTTAATACGACTGTGTCATATTCTATGATAAATTTTTTATCCGCAAACCATGCAAAGTCAGGGACACTATCGGCGTAATAACTCAATTTCTTTGTCGGTTCAGTAGATAAAGGCACATACATTTTTTGCTCTTTGCCATTTCTATACGATGAATTATAGCCACCTATTTGCTTATATAATTCAGCTTCAGCAGTGGTCTGTAGTGTACCGGTAGCTGCCACTACATAAGCGGAAGGCACGGTGATATTTACATTATACGATGCATATTCACTATAAAATTCTCCCATGTCGAGATAAGGCATTTCATGCCAGCCATCTTTATCATACACTGCCGGTTTGGGATACCATTGACAAGCCATTATCTCGCCATCCGCAAAACCTGACCGGGAAAAGTAGGAAGGTAATTGCACTTTGAATGGCGTAGCAATACTAACTGAATCACCAGGCTGCAAAGGTGCATTCAACAAAAGTTTAATCACATCGATGTATTGCGCTTTTGGATGGGCTTCGGTTTTGGCAGGAGCGCCATTCACTGTAAAAGCAAGATCAGAAATAAAGCCTTTAGAAATTTTCTTAAGCTTTTGCTTCCTGGAAGAATCATTATTTATTTGTTGAAAAAGCGCCGTGGATTCATCTTTATATGCATTAGGGTAAATGTGAAACCATATAAATGAAAGCGCATCAGGAGAGTTATTTTTATAAACAATCGTCTCAGAACCTGTGATTGAATTTTCTTTATCATTTAATTGAGCATCTATTGAATAGTGCAGGTATTGTTGCCAATAATTTTCCTGGGAAAATAGTTTGGTGTTCACGAAAACAAGCAATAGTAAGGTGATCTTTTTCATTGGCTGAAAATAGAATTAATAAATATGATCTGCAAGTATTGGGTTTCTAAAATTTTTGCCAATGGATAAAATAGAAAAAGCAAAGCGTCCTGCACTTTGCTTTTTCTATTTTCAGTTTTCAAACCTGTTACACTTTCAATGTTCCCTGCAC
This sequence comes from Ginsengibacter sp., assembly GCA_040007325.1. Taxonomy (GTDB): domain Bacteria; phylum Bacteroidota; class Bacteroidia; order Chitinophagales; family Chitinophagaceae; genus Ginsengibacter. The sequence goes on from JBDTVF010000233.1 coordinate 4,477, forward strand.
TCCATCATCATCGGTCTTTCCTGTTACCATAGACTTTGCGATCTTGAAAAGAGAAACCAATTTATTATTTTTTGTATCCCAGTAATAGCCATCTTCAGGCGAAACTTTTATCAAAGAAATTGCAGGATCGTCTACGCCATCCGGAAACCATGCCTTCGCCATGCTCGTCCACAGTTCATGGATTTTTGCTTTGTCAAAAACTATTTCTGCCGTGCCATATACACTAAGATATTCGTAATTGCCATTCGCAGCATAAAAAAGTTGCACACGATCATCGCTTTGTATATCATGGTTTTTGTCGCTTTCTTTATCACTAATAAACCAGATGTTACCATCATCATCAACTTGTTGCGTTGCCATTGGCCGTGAAGAAAGCGGCGTTGTTGAAAGGTTAGTCACGAAATGACAGATGTTTGCATCTTTTGCAAGCTCCCTTATTTTCTTTACAGCTTTCTCGTCTATTAAATTCATTGTGTCTCCCATAATTATTTTTTTAAACTTTAAGTAAACCGTCGCATTTATTTAAATGCAATCACGACAATGAACCCAAAGGTTATGCCAGAGAAAGTTCAGATAGAAACCATTACGCAAGCTGCCCTTTGCAACTATCGTCATGAAATTTGAAGAGAAATAGTTAATCATTTGTGTTCATAGGCTCTCAATTTGTAGAGTAAAGTCAACACGATTG
>JBDTVF010000234.1:0-5133 GCA_040007325.1 Ginsengibacter sp.
CCATGAATCGGATTTATTATTTGAGCTGGCAAAGTGTACGGATCATATGGACCATCCAATACTTTTTGTAGAATGTAAGATTTGCTTTTACCCGTAACCATAAATGCAATATAAGAGGATCTGTTTACGATAGATGGAAGCAAAGTAATTCTATACATCTCCTGTTCTCTATTATAAACTGCGCTTACCCATTTGTGTTGTTCTTCCCTTATTTCTTCTTTTGGAAAAAGGGAAAGCGTATGTCCATCATCACCCAATCCTAACAGTACAAGATCAAAGCTATTACCTGTATTCTCAAAATAGGTTTCCAAAATATCCTGGTATTCGTTTGCTGCAAATATGGGTTCTATATCGGTCCTCATTTCATGGATTTGAGCCCGCGGAACATTGACAATTTCAAGGAGATTGTCAAAAGCCATTTTTGCATTATTACGGTCATCGGTAAAAGGGACTACTCTTTCATCTCCCCAAAAAATATGCACACGCTGCCAATTGATCTTTTCACGAAATGCCTCTGATGCGAGTTTTTTATACAGTTGCTTAGGAGTGTTACCACCCGAAAGAGCCATAGTAAAAAATTCCTGTTGCTTGAGAGTAGCGCTAATAATTTCTGTTAGCCACGTCGCCATGCCTTCACAAAGATGATCGGTAGTATCGTAAATGTTTTTGTTCACTTACTTCTTTTTCTTTTTTACCGGAAGCGTTGCCCAATTATGACCGTCCCGCGCGATAAGCGCTTCTGCATCTTCAGGTCCCCACGAGTCTGGTGAGTAATTTGGAAAATCCATAGGCTTCCTTGTTTGCCATACATCAAGGATTGGCATCACTACTTTCCACGCAGCCTCAACCTGGTCTGCTCTCATGAAAAGAGTTGCGTCTCCTTCCATTATATCGTACAACAAGGTTTCATATGCTTCGGGGTCTTCCCCATCATATTCATCTTTGTAGTTAAAGATCATGTCAACAGGGTTAAGAATCATTGCCTGGCCCGGCCTCTTGGATTGAAAACGAAGACATATATCCATCTCGGGAGAAATACTTATCGATAAGCGATTTGGCCGCCAGCTTTCCGCAGCTTCTTTCGGAAAAGCAAATGCCGGCGCGGGCTTAAACTGGATCGTGAGCGATGTATTTTTTTCGTGAAGATGCTTGCCGGTACGAACGTAAAAAGGTACGCCCTGCCAACGCCAGTTATCGATGTAAAATTTTACTGCGGCAAAGGTCTCCGTATTTGACGCGGGGCCGACGTCTTTTTCCTGGCGGTATCCTACCACCTGTTCACCATGCATCCAGCCTTCAGCATATTGGCCTCGTGCAGCATATTCCTGCACCTGGTCTGTTGTTATTTTACGGAGAGCATGTAGCACATCCGCCTTTTTATTCCGTATCTCATTGGCCTCAAATGAAACAGGTGCCTCCATACCGATCATGCATAACAACTGTAGAATGTGATTTTGTATCATATCTCTCAAGGCACCACTTGTCTCATAATATCCACCGCGTCCTTCTACACCCACTGTTTCAGAAGCTGTAATCTGAACATGATCAATATAATTCCGGTTCCATATGGGTTCAAATAATGCATTGGCAAATCTTAAGGCCAGAATGTTCTGTACTGTTTCTTTACCGAGATAATGATCTATACGAAATATCTGGTCTTCTTCGAAAAATTCACTTAGCATCCTGTTCATTTCTACTGCGCTATCAAGATCATAGCCAAATGGCTTCTCAACAACAATCCTGGTGCATTTTACATCATGGCAGAATTTAAGTTTACCTATATTTTTAACGATATCGGGAACTAACTGGGGAGCGACTGCCATATAAAATACAATATTTGGATGAGAGCCATATTGCGCTTCCTTATCTTTTGTAAGCTGCGCTATCTTTTTGTATTCAGCGCTGTCTTTTCCATCCATTTTCAGGTAACTGATGTGACTTGCGAAATCCTTCCAGTCAGAGGCTTTCCCTTTCCTTCTTGAAAAATTATCAATACCTTCTTTTAAATGCTTTTCATATTCTCCTTTCGCATATTCTGAACGGGCAATTCCTACAATCTCAAAATTATCAGGCATCGCCTGGTCTATAAATAAATTGAATAAAGCAGGGTTGAGCTTTCTATAATTTAAATCTCCGCTACCTCCAAAAATGAAAAGTATCGTGGGAGGTAACTTTTTGTAATCTAACATTGAGCTTAATTTGTTTCTATTGGTTTTGTGGAAACGGTTTCAGCAGCTGTTTCCCATTCACTGTGAAAAATGCCTTCACGGTCTGTACGTTCATACGTGTGAGCTCCAAAAAAATCACGCTGCGCTTGTATAAGGTTTGTTGGCAAAAGTTTTCGCCGGTATGCATTAAAGTAATTGAGCGAAGCCATCATGGCAGTACACGGAAAATTGTTTAAGGCAGCGATTGAAACTACTTGCTGTAGTCCATCGAGCTTTTCTGTGAGTAGTTCAGCTATTTTTTTATCAAGTAAAAGATTTCTTAACGCCTGATCCTTGTAAGCCGATTTAAATAGATCCAGCATCGCTGAACGTATAATACACCCTCCCCGCCAAACACTTACTACTTCGGGCAATGGGATATCCATTTTTAATTCTTCGGACGCTTTTGTAAGTAGCGCCAATCCCTGGGCATAGCTAATAATTGTTGAGAAGAAAAGAGCGTCATGTAAAAATCCCTCAAAAGATTTCGCATCTTCATTTATGCGGGCAATTTTGGTATCGTATAGATTACTTGCCTCTTTTCTCTCATCTAAAAGAGAAGACAGGTTACGCGTCATAACAGCAGCATCAATAGTTGGAATTGGCATCGGTATGTCAAGCCCTTCCTGTGATGTCCACTTACCGGTTCCTTTGGCGCCGGCCCTATCGAGAATCATGTCTACAAGGTAATTATTTGTTTCCTTGTCATCTTTACGGTCAAATATTATCGCTGTAATCTCCAGCAAAAAAGAATTCATTTTACCGCTGTTCCATTCTTCAAATACACGGTGAAGCTCTTCGTTAGAGTATCCAAAACCTTTATGCAAAAGATCGTAACATTCACTGATTAATTGCATTATCGAATATTCTATACCGTTATGAACCATTTTAACGTAGTGTCCTGCGGCATCTTTACCAAGGTAACCGACACAAGGCTCGTCATGCACTTTCGCGGCAACAGCTTTTAATATCGGTTCAACCTGCCGGTAAGCTTCTCTATCGCCTCCGGGCATAATACTTGGCCCCTTACGTGCTCCCTCTTCACCACCTGAAATGCCAATGCCCATAAAATGGAAACCTTTATCCTGCAAGATTTGTACACGCCTAAGCGTATCGGTATAGTGAGAATTTCCTCCATCTATTACAATATCACCTGGCGCTAAAACAGGCATTAAATCATTGAGAACACTATCTACTGGTGCGCCCGCAGGTACCAGCATCATGATTTTCCTGGGCACTTTCAACAAGTCGATCATTTCCTGCAAATTATTCACACCTTTCACAATGGTACCTTTGGTCGCTGATGATTCAAAAAGCTTCGTTTTATCGGGATTTTTATCATAACCAATCACTGCGAAACCATGGTCGGCCATGTTCATCAACAGGTTGCTGCCCATAACACCAAGCCCCACCATCCCGAAATCATATTTACTCTCTTGCATATTTTTTTAAGTAAAATTAGTAAAATTGAAATTGAGTAATTTATGTAAGACTTGCGACTAAAGCTCATACCGGTAGCTGGATTCTGTTTCAACACAAGCCCAGGGCAAATATTTTTAATAATTGACGACGCTTATTAAGTCTCATGTAACATTCTATGTATTAACTTTGATAGTATAACTTTTTAAGATGAATGAAACTGCAAGCAGTAATGTTGTATTGACCTCAAAAGATTTTGCAACCGACCAGGAAGTAAGATGGTGCCCGGGATGTGGAGACTATTCTATCTTGGCCCAGGTGCAGAAATTGATGCCTGGCCTGGGTATACCAAAAGAAAATATTGTGATGATCTCCGGAATTGGATGTAGCAGCAGGTTTACCTACTATATGAACACATATGGCATGCACAGCATTCATGGCCGCGCTACCGCTATAGCAGGCGGTTTAAAAGCGAGCAGGCCTGAATTGAGCGTATGGATAATAACGGGAGACGGAGACTGCCTTAGTATTGGTGGTAATCATACTATTCATTTGCTGCGTAGAAATTTTGATGTTAATCTTTTGCTTTTCAATAACGAGATTTATGGACTTACCAAAGGGCAATATTCCCCTACCAGTGAGCAGAAAAAAATTACCAAGAGTACGCCGATGGGGAGTATAGATCATCCTTTTAACCCGGCAGCGTTGGCTTTAGGAGCTGACGCCTCTTTCGTTGCACGTAGCATGGACCGTGACCCTAAACATCTCCAGGCCATGATCTTGAGAGCGCAGGGACACAAAGGCGCTTCTTTTCTTGAGATTTACCAGAACTGTAACATTTTTAATGATGGTGCTTTCGAAGTTTTTACAGAAAAAAAATCGAAACCAGATGAAGGCTTGTTTTTGGAAAATGGTAAGCCGTTGGTTTTTGGTGCTGAAAAAAATAAAGGGATTAAGCTTGATGGTTTAAAACCTGTTGTTGTAGGTCTGGGTGGGGAAGTAAGTGAGAATGATTTATGGATTCATGATGAAAATGATTTTTATAAAGCTCAAATCCTTTCAAGGCTTTTTGATGATCCTTCAAAAGAAGGCCATATGCCGCGGCCATTCGGAGTATTTTATGCTAAAGAAAGAACATGTTACGAAGACGTGATGTCAATGCAAATAGAAGAGGCAATTTCTTCAAAAGGAAAGGGAGATTTAGATAAACTTTTAAAGGGAAGAGAAACCTGGACCGTTGTTTAGAATGTCCTGATCTAATTTTTGTTGTTCAGAAAAACAAAAGGTTTTAATTCCTGTTGTCTTAATGTGTCCTTTACAATTCTCTCGCTGGAAAAAATTTTGTACTTATTGAGATTGATTACTTCGTGGGCGACGATGAGGTTATCAATTTTCTCAACACAATATAATAGCTCATGGAGCAATTCTACTTCATGCTCGATGGCCTGGGGGTTCATCAATTCTTCTTTGAACAACACCAAAAGATCCCGGTTAAATTTGTTCATAT
>JBDTVF010000235.1:0-5119 GCA_040007325.1 Ginsengibacter sp.
AACTTTACTGCGCTTCACCATCTCGTAATTATTATCGAGATAGTAATTGTATTCTTTATGATCTTTCGGCACGGCTGGGGTGTATACAACTAATTGCGCTTGTTTATCCAGCAGCTCAACACTATCCTCGTAATGTATAGCGATGCCTTCGCTTTCCATTTCCTTTGTTAGTGTTGTTGAAGTTTTATCATAGCCACTCACCACTGCATTCCTGCTCAGGTAATATTTGGCAAGAGCGCTCATTCCAATGCCGCCGATCCCTATAAAGTAAACACGTGATATGGTAGTGTAATCTTTCATTATTTTCCTTTCCGTAAAGGGAAAGGTTTTAGCTTTTGTATAGAATTTTTTACTGTTTAGTATTCTTTAAAATTTCAGAAGCAATCAATTCATCTGCATTCTTTACTCCCATTGCCAAAATATTTTCCTTTAATGTTTTCATCTTTGTTTCATCTTTTGAAAGTCCGATCAGCGTATCCATCAACTTATCTTTTGCATCGTCATCACGAATCATTATTGCTGCGTCTTTTTTTACAAGAGCCATTGCATTAACTGCCTGGTGATCTTCAGCCGCATACGGATAAGGAACAAATATGGCAGGCTTACCTACTACACAAAGCTCTGCTATCGTCATAGCCCCGGACCTTGCTACTACTATATCAGCAGCGTTGTAGGCGTATTCCATTTTATTTATAAAAGCGTTTGTCCATATATTGCTCCTGTCCTCTTCCGCTTTTGCTGCACGCTCCGCAAAAGGTTTTCCTGTTTGCCATATCAGCTGAAGATTATTTTTTTTAAATGCATCAATGTTTACTTCCACTGCTTCATTAATACTTTTTGCCCCAAGGCTACCACCCATAACAAATATTGTTTTCAATCCCTGCTTCATTCCAAAAAACTGTAAGGCTTCTTCCTTTGAAATTTTATCTAAAAAAACTTGTCGCACAGGGTTACCGCTTACTATCAAACGGTCAGCAGGGAAATATTTTTCCATACCTCCCGACGCTACAAAAATTTTAGTCGCTCTTTTACCAAGCATGACATTACTTCTGCCGGGCAACGAATTGCTTTCATGTATGAAAGTTGGTATGCCCCGTGTTTGTGCGATACGCAACACCGGAAAACTCGAGTAACCTCCCACACCAATCACTGCCGAGGGCTTAAAACTTCTTAAAATATTTGACACTTCGAAAAAGCTTTTTAACAGCTTAAATGGTAATGAAAAATTTTTCATCAAAGAACTCCTGTTGTAGCCCGCGATGGTAAGGCCAACTATTTTGTAACCCGCCTCCGGTATTTTATCCATCTCCATCTTTCCCTTGGCACCAACAAACAAAATCTCAATTCCCGGATTTACTTTTTTTAATGCATTAGCGATGGCTAATGCCGGAAAAATATGTCCACCGGTACCACCGCCTGCGATGATGACTCTTACACTATCTTTTGATTCCGGCGTTATTTTCACTTTTACTTCGTTCATTTTATTATTAATCTCTCTAATCAAATCTCTACTCCGCTTCTATTTGCCCGGTTACCAATTCTGACTCTTTACCTTCCATTTGCTCTACATTTCGTGCGACACTTAAAATAATACCGATGGCAAAGCAAGTAAACCATAAGCTGCTGCCACCCATACTCACTAACGGCAACGTGACTCCCGTAGTAGGAAAAATATCAACTGTTACCGCCATGTTTACCATTGCCTGTATCACCAATGTAAAACTTAACGCTATAGCCAGGAAAGCTCCAAATGCAAATGGACATCCCTGGAAAATGCGTATGCTTCGAAACAGGAAAAGCAAATAAATGAATACTATCACTATGCCGCCGACAAGCCCGTACTCTTCTATTATGATCGCATAGATAAAATCGGAGTAAGGATGCGGCAGAAAATTTCTTTGTTCGCTTTTACCAGGACCCTTTCCTATCCATCCACCTTTTGCAATAGCTATTTTAGATTGCTGTATCTGGTAACTTTCATTTTCTTTGCCCGCGTACATAAAATTCTGAACACGCTTTACCCATGTTGACATGCGGCCCGCGGTAAAAATTGCAGGCAATTCCTTTGATGTGTGTTGTTCCTTATCATAGTAGTGAGAGGCAACCAGCACAAGTAAAAACAGCGGGATCAATGCTGAACCAACCACGATCATAATATGCCTGACTCTTACTCTACCAATAAACATCATCATAAGTGCAATGCCGCCGATAAGTAAAGCTGTCGATAAATTGGCCGGCGCAATCAACAGGCAAATGACAATAACGGGAACGATTAATGGTACAAAGCCTTTCCTGAAATCTTTTATGACATCCTGCTTTTTACTAAGTTGCCGGCTCATATACATAAACAGTGCAAGCTTCGCAAGGTCTGATGTTTGAAAAGTGAGGTTAAGTACCGGTAATCTTATCCACCTGTTTGCATCATTAATGTGGCTTCCAAACTTCAGCGTATAGATCAGCAATGGAATAGATATAAGAAATAGGATGGTGGCTACTCTTGAATAAATAGTGTAGTTAACCCTGTGAGCAAAATAGATAATCATAACGCCTAAAGCGATAAAGCCAATCTGCTTGAACAGATAGCTTTCTGTACTTTTATTCATCCTGTATGCCAATGAACCGATGCTGCTATACACCACCAGTATGCTCACCATTGTGAGCAATATCACGATAGCCCATATTACTTTGTCACCCTTTGTACGATTCAGGATATTTCCTGTAACCGTTTGGGCGGTAGTAAATTTTCCGGTTAATATATTTTTGGTATCATCCATTAATCCTATAAATCTTTTACCGCATCCTTAAATTGTTTTCCGCGGTCTTCATAATTTTTAAATAAGTCAAAGCTGGCACATGCCGGAGATAATAAAACGACATCTCCTTTATCAGCGAAATGAAAAGCAGAGGTTACCGCATCTTTCGCATTGTTAGTATTTATTATTAGCTCTACATCGTTTCCAAACGCTTCATGTATTTTCCGGTTGTCTATTCCCATACAAACAATCGCTTTCACTTTTTCCTTTACAATCTCTTTCATGAATGAATAATCATTTCCTTTATCCACGCCACCAAGAATGAGAATGGTAGGCTTATTCATACTCTCGAGCGCAAACCAGGTACTATTAGTGTTGGTTGCTTTGCTGTCATTAATAAACTCGACGCCCTTTATAGTTGCAACCGGTTCCATGCGGTGCTCCAAGCTCTCAAACGTCTGCACTGCATCACGAATTTTTTCTTTCCTTATATCCATCACAACTGCCGAAAGGCCTGCTGCCATTGTGTTGTATTGATTATGTTTCCCTTTCACGGCGAAATCGTCAACACTCATACTCATCTCTTCTTTCTTCCATTTAATATGCATTTCTGCATTGGATATGTATGCGCCTTGTGGTAATGGTTTATTCATGCTAAATGGTAATGGGTTAGTTGCGTTTAAAAATTTATCCAGATATTTTATGGTTATTTCATCGTCTTCATTATAAATAAATACATCATTTTCATTTTGATTTTTTATGATATTGAATTTGCTCGCTATATAATTTTCAAACTTGTAATTGTACCTGTCCAAATGATCCTCAGTTATATTCGTCAGCACCGCTACATCAGGCCTGAAAAATTTTATATCATCTAATTGAAAAGAACTTATTTCTGCGACGTATAATTTTTTCGGCTCCGTTGCTATTTGCCTGGCGAATGAAAAACCAATGTTACCAACTACCGCACAATCAAGACCTGCTTTACTACAGATATGATAGATCATTGCCGTGGTGGTTGTTTTTCCGTTACTGCCTGTCACAGCGATGATCTTACTTTCACCTTTATACCTGTAAGCAAATTCTATCTCACTTATTATTTCTACATTCTTCTTTCGCAGCTCCTGCACCAGCCCGTTGGTTTCCGGTATTCCCGGGCTCTTGACAATGATATCCGCCGAGAGCACCCTTTCTTTATCGTGCGATCCTTCTTCAAAGCCGATACAATTAAGTATTAACTCGCTTTTGAAAACCTCTTTAATCAAAGAACTATCGCTTACAAAAACATCATACTTCTGCTGCTTTGCAAGCAGGGCAGCTCCAACTCCGCTTTCGCCGGCGCCTAGTATTATTATTCTTTTTTCCATTCCGTTTTTCTTTGGCTTCGCCAAAAAATGGTTCTTCAACGGCATGAACTTAATGGGTCAGAAAGCCATCTTCACAGGGATCGGCAAGGCTTAATTATTTCAAAAAAGTTTTCACAGGAACAAAAACTTTAAAATATTTTCCGTCAAGCCTTATCTTAATTTTAATGTTACCACTGCAAACACCACTGACAAAATTGTTACCACCCAAAATCGCACTGCTATCTTGCTTTCATGATAGCCCAGCTTTTGATAGTGATGATGCAAGGGACTCATCAAAAAAATCCTTCTTCCCTCGCCATACTTTTTCCTCGTGTATTTGAAGTATGCCACCTGAATCACCACGCTTAAATTTTCAATTAAAAACACAAAGCAAAATATCGGTATCAGCCATTCTTTTCTTACTATAATTGCAAGAGATGCTATTATACCCCCTAACGCCAGACTGCCCGTATCCCCCATGAAAACCTGCGCCGGGTAAGCATTGTACCAGAGAAAACCTACACAGGCACCCACAAAAGCTGCTATGAATATTGACAGCTCAGTCAGATTTGGGATATACATGATATTGAGATAATCAGCTATCCGTACATCGCCACTCACAAATACAAACACGCCAAGGCAAATACCAATAATTGCACTTACACCAGTGGCCAAACCATCGAGCCCATCTGTAATATTTGACCCGTTCGAAACAGCTGTAACAATAAGTATTACTATAAAAATGTATAGTATATAAGTGTAGTTTTCCCAACTCTGCGGCAGCAACTTTGCATAGTTAAATTCATGTGTCTTTACAAAAGGTATCGTTGTTATGGGAGTTTTGACAGTTACAAAGCGTGTCATCTTTCCGTCAACAATAATGGTATCCTCGGCTACTTTGTGTTCCCCCCGTCCTAATACTGCCGGGCTACCGGTAGCATCACTAATCACCTCTCTTTTTACCACAACATTGTCATTAAAATATAAAGTGGCACCGATGATAATGCCGAGCATTACCTG
>JBDTVF010000236.1:0-5094 GCA_040007325.1 Ginsengibacter sp.
CAACATTATCTTTTTTTCAACGCAGAAGAAATTGCGGATGGAGCCACACAATATAAATGCGCGCCGCCCATTCGTGAAAAAGAAAACAATGACCGCCTGTGGGCTGCGCTCAAAGATGGAATTATCGACTTCGTGGCCACAGACCATTCTCCTTCCACACCCGGTCTTAAAGAAATGGAAAGTGGTAATTTTATGAAGGCATGGGGCGGTATTGCATCGTTACAGTTCAGCCTTCCTGCGCTTTGGACAGCTGCAAAAAAAAGAAATTGTTCACCCATTGATATTGCCACGTGGCTAAGCCTTAAACCCGCGAAACTGCCTGGTCTTGAAAAAAGTAAAGGTCTGATTGCTCCCGGCTTTGACGCCGATCTCCTTATCTGGGACGATTCAAAAGAGTTTATTGTCTCCCAAACGATGATTCATCACCGGCATAAAATAACACCCTATCTGCAGAAAAAATTAAGTGGTTTTGTAGAACAAACTTATCTTGGGGGCGTAGAAGTTTACAAGAATGGGAAATTTTCTGCGTTAAACGAAGGAAAATTTTTAAGGCACTGAAACGAGAATTTCGGAATTACTTTTGCAACTCAAATAATATTTGATAAATAAACGACTCAACAACCTTCTTACATGGCCATGAAAAATTACAAAGCAAGAGCGGAGAAAATCGAAACGAGGATCCAGGAGCTTGCGCAATATAGTGACAAACCGGATTGTCTTAGCAGAACTTTTGGCGGAAAAGCTTTTGTAGAATGTCAACACAAAATAGAATCATGGATGAAAGAAGCCGGTCTCGAGACACGGATTGACAATGCCGGAAATGTGCGTGGCAGATTGCTATCAAAATCACCTGATGCAAAAACTTTTTTGATCGCGTCGCACTTTGACACGGTAGTTAATGCCGGCAAATATGATGGCACTTTGGGTGTTTTGGCAGGATTGGATATTGTCGAAAATCTTGCATCTCAAAATATTAATCTTCCTTTTCATACGGAGCTCATTGCTTTTAGCGAAGAAGAAGGTGTTCGCTTTCACACGGCCTATTTTGGCAGTAAAATTGTTGCCGGCAGCTTTACCGCTTCATTAAGGGAAACTAAAGATGCCAGCGGTATTTCTCTTGAGAAAGTATTGGAAGAACTTAATTACGATACCGAAAAACTTCCAAATGATGCCATAAAACCTGAACAGCTACTGGGTTATTATGAGATTCATATTGAACAGGGACCTGTATTATATAACAGCAATATTGCTGTCGGCATCGTGTCAGCCATTTCCGGGCAACGAAGAGTGAATATTGAATTTACAGGCATTGCGGGACATGCAGGAACAGTACCCATGAAATTACGCACCGATGCATTATGTACTGCTGCAGAATTTATTTTAGCTGTAGAGGAATTCGGACTTGCTAAAAAAAGCGGCGTAGTTGCCACTGTTGGCAAGATAGAAGTGCTGCACGGTGCAAGCAATGTAATACCGGGCAAAGTAATCTGCAGCCTCGATTTGCGTGGAGGAAGTAAGAAAAAATTGATCAAGGCTTATGAAAGCCTCAATGATATTTGTGAAGACATCTGCGACAAAAGAAAAGTCTATTTTGAATGGAGACTGGTACATGAAGCAAGCCCTGTTACCTGCGATGAAAATTTGAATAAGCTCTTAAAAAAATCTATCAAGCAAGAGGATATTGAAGTGGTAGAATTGGAAAGTGGTGCGGGGCATGATGCGGTCGCGATAGCTGAGATTACGCCGGTATGCATGCTTTTTGTAAAATGTTTCAAAGGCATCAGTCACAATCCGCAGGAAAAAACAGAACAGAAAGACATTGCAATGGCACTAAAGGTGTCAGATAATTTTTTCCAGCAATTATCATCAAAAGCAGTCGACTCACGCAAGGTAGATGTGGGATCGGTTGGCGAAGCTTGACATATAAAATGTCCAAAGAAATATGACATGGAAATATCTGCTTTAACACGATCTTTTGTAACAGGAAATCACGCGATCATAAGTCCTGATGGCTACATCAACAGCCGCATACCGGGATGGGATAATTGCACCGTCAATGTTATCATCAATGAACGGATGGGTGCACAGTTTGCGCAAACATTGATCACTTCTAGTAAAGATTGCGTTCTATCCGGTGCGACAAAAGAATCACAGGCTTTCTTTTACATAGTGAAAGGGAAATGCAATGTTGCAATCGATAAAAAAAGCCAGGAGTTATCGCAAGGCATGTTTGCTTATGTGCCGGTTAAGAAGCAATATAAATTTGACAATATTGCGGAGGGTACGCAGATTCTTACTTTTCACAAAGTATATGAAGTATTAGAAGGTTACCCCGTCCCGGAAATTATTATCGGTAATGCCGCTAACATTCAAGGCCCGTCTTATCTTGGTGATGATGCTTTGAGATTGCAGGTACTATTACCAGATGATCTTTCATTTGACATGGCGATAAATATTTTTACCTATGACCCGGGTGGGCATTTGCCATTGGTTGAAACGCATGTGATGGAGCATGGGTTATTGTATTTGCAGGGGCAGGGAGTTTACATGCTTGATCAAAAATGGTATCCCGTTAAGCAGGGTGATTCAATTTGGATGGCGCCATATTGCCAACAATGGTTTACGGCAATGGGCAAAGAACCTGCGGTGTATATTTATTATAAGAACGTGAACCGTTTTCCTGCTACAGTCTAAAATTAATCTTTACATAAAAAGGTTTTAAAAATTATTTTTAAAAGCTAATTGCGATTCAAACAATAATGAATTATGACAATAGCAGAGTTTGACCATCTTAGTGAAGAGCAGAAAAAGGTTCTGTTATATAAATGCTGTGGTGCATCAACCTGGGTGGAGAAGATGCTACAGGTTTTCCCGATAGATGACCTCGTAGAACTTTTAGAAGAGGCTGATGAAAAATGGGAGGAATGCCAAAAAGCAGATTGGCTGGAAGCATTCGATCATCATCCGGCAATTGGAGACACTACTTCTTTAAAAGAAAAATATTATGCAACTGCGGACTGGGCGCAGGTTGAGCAAGAAGGAGCCAGTACGGCTTCACAGGAACTGACGAATGCGCTTGCCGACGGCAACAAACTTTACAAAGAAAAATTTGGATTCATTTTTATTGTATTTGCTACAGGTAAATCAGGGGATGAAATGCTTTCTATTTTAAACCAGCGGTTGAAAAACAACCCAGATGATGAAATAAAAACTGCTGCCGCAGAACAAATAAGAATTACTAAAAAAAGGCTGGAAAAATTATTTCTATGAGTTATATAACTACTCACGTATTGGATACATCAAAAGGTAAACCGGCAAGCGGAATAAAAATAATGCTGTTCAAAAATGATGATGAAGAATGGAAAACGATTGCGGGTGGTATTACTAACAACGACGGCAGAATTGTTGACCTGCTTGAAAAAAATGTCTTTCCCGGCGCAGGTGTTTATAAATTGAAATTTGAAACGAAAGAGTATTTTGATGCCGATGCGGTTGAAACTTTTTATCCATTTGTCGAAATCATTTTTGAGATAAAAGACAAACAGCATTATCATGTGCCGCTATTGGTAAATCCATTTGGCTACTCCACTTACCGCGGTTCTTAAGAGTGCTTTTCAATCCGATAGGCTATCGGATGTCGTTTCCAAAATTTCTTTTACCGCAGACAAGTGAGAAAAAGGAGTTAACGCAGAGGACGGCAAATATTGCATCTCAGCGTAATCTCTGTTAACTCTTTTCTCTGCGGTTATTTGCAAATGTATTTTGAACATAAAATATTAGTATAACAATTGTACATGTACACGTCCTTCATCATAAAAAATATTGAATGAAATTTTCTGTAAATGAAGATGAGAAAGAAAATTTGCTGAACGCATTGCAGTCGGCAAATATAGAATTCCAGAAAAAATATCCTGGTGACAAACCCGACAGGCAGCCGGTACATACAGTGTATGGTGGCGCCAATCTTTTTAAAGCGGATACAGCAATGAAGATGGGAGAAATTGCTTTAAAGAACTTAAAGACTTACGCACCGGATTTTGTTACACTCGCTAAAGTATTGGAGCTGCGGGGCTTTCAGCACTTACCTCACCACCAGGCTGATATCGAATACCTCACTCAAAAATTGAATAAGATGAGTGAAGATGAAAGAAAAAAAGATAATGCGTGGCTTGCTTATTCCGTGTATAATAAGATCATAAAGAAACTTGATATAGAACCGGTAGAGGATTTTAGGATTGATTTTGAAGATGGCTTTGGGAACAGGCCCGATGATGAAGAAGATGAAACCGCGGTAAATGCTGCCAATGAACTAGCTCTCGGTATGAAAAATAAAACGCTTCCCCCATTCATTGGTATTCGCATAAAACCTTTCACAGAAGATCTCAAATATCGTGGCGTAAGAACTTTAGATATTTTTATCACGACCCTTCTTTCAAAAACAAATAATGTACTTCCTGTCAACTTCGTGGTGATGTTACCGAAAGTTACTATACCTGAGCAGGTGATTACTTTGGTAAGATTATTTGAGATCATTGAAAAACAAAATAACCTTCCTGCCGGTTCCCTCAAAATGGAGACGATGGTAGAAGCTACACAAATTATAATGAATGATGAGGGCCGCAACCCTTTAATGAAAATCATAAGAGCTTCTGAAGGAAGAATGATTGCGGCCCACTTTGGAACGTATGATTATACAGCATCCTGTGGCATCACGGCCAGGTATCAAACTATGGATCATCCTGTTTGTGACTTTGCACACCACATGACCAAGGTTGCATTAGGTGGTACAGGAATTTTTCTATCAGATGGAGCTACTAACATAATGCCCATCGGCCCGCATCGTGGCGATAACCTCACTTATGAACAGCTTAAGGAAAATCGTGAATCAGTGCACAAGGGATGGAAGCTATGTTTTGATCATACTACACATTCTTTAATTAATGGATTTTACCAGGGCTGGGATCTCAATCCCGCCCAGCTTCCGATGCGTTATGCAGCCACTTACAATTTCTTTTTAAGCAGCTATGGAGATGCAGTTCACCGGCTAAAGACATTTGTAAATCGTGCTGCGATCTCAACGCTTACGGGCGATAT
>JBDTVF010000237.1:0-5081 GCA_040007325.1 Ginsengibacter sp.
GGGTTACTTATTCTATCGAAAAAGATATCTTACGTGTGGACTATCAAATAAAGAACACAGGTGCAAACGAAATGTATTTTTCGATAGGAGGGCATCCCGCGTTCAAAGTTCCGCTTACCGATCAAACTTCTTACGATGACTATTACCTGCAATTTGAGCATACTGAAAATGCTTTGCGCTGGCCTATTGATGCCGGTGGATTAATTGAAAATAAAGCTGAACCTTTTTTTAATAATTCTTCCAGGATAGATATTAGTCACGAACTTTTCAAAAAAGACGCACTTGTTTTTAAAGGCCTGGCTTCCCGGCGGGTGTCGTTAAAATCTAACGCTCACAATCATGGCCTTGACTTTAATTTTGAAGAATTTCCATTTCTTGGGCTATGGGCAGCTAAGGGTGGAAATTTTGTATGCATTGAACCATGGTGCGGTATCGCTGATTCCGTTTCTCATAACGGCGAATTAATTCACAAAGAAGGTATAGAACAATTAAGTGGACGAAGCAATTGGAGCAGAGCGTGGAGTGTCCGCTGTTTTTAGAAAGTGTAAAGTAAAACGAGTAACGAGTTAAAAAAGCGTTTGCGAAAGTGTTTAAAAACTATGCCCGTACTTCAATCCTGCTGCGCGTAAGCATTTTTGAGAACATGATGTTCCAATACCTGGCCTTGGCTTTTAAAATATCCAACTCTCTTAAGGAGTTCACAGAACTGTCGAAGAAGATAATTGCAGCAGTCCGTGAGTTGTTTTTAAATTCAAGCTGAAGTTCGACGGCATCAATATTTTTTTCTGCGTCAACGCGGTTAAGACTGTGTGTTCCCTGCATGCGGCGTGTCGTAATCAGCTCGCAATTCTCCACCTCGTCGAGTGAAATTATTTCAGAGTTATAATTCTTTTTATTTTTTTCCAACACCATGATCTTTCTATGGATACCGTCGACACCTATAATTTTATTTTGAAGAATTTCCTGGCTGCAAAAGATAAGATTGTGCAGCGTTCCTTCTTTACTTAAGCGCGAACAAAGATTTTCTTTTTTTCTTTTGGATGCGCTACTTAAAAAATTGAATGAATAGGAGATAAGAGCAACTGTGGTAAGCAAGAGCAGAATAATATTTACTGCGGTCATAGGTGATCGGATTGGATTATATAATAACTCATTTTTCATAAAATAATTGCCTGAAATCGCAAAAAAAAATGGCTGATGTGAGGCAGGGAAATAATAAAAATGCTACGATATCCGGGACTTTTCTGAAAATCTATTACAATGACTTAAATACTTTTACTATAACGCTTGTTATTAGCTAGTTTGTTCTCTTTATTTTTGACCCGATTTCATTATTCAGCATAACAAAACTTTTTACGCATGGATGCACAACTATTTGAAGACGTTGATCAATATATTGGAGATTTGTTCCAGGATGAAGATGATTGCCTTAAGGCAGCAGCACAATCAATCGTCGATTCAGGAATTCCCCAAATTAGTATTTCACCAAACCAGGGAAAATTTTTGCAAATACTTGCGCTGCTGTCCGGGGCGAAAAAAATACTTGAAGTGGGAACACTTGGTGGGTACAGTACCATTTGGATGGCAAGGGCTTTACCAGCCAATGGAAAATTAGTGACTATTGAAATTGATAAAAAACATGCAGAGGTCGCGAAAGAAAATTTTGATCGTTGTGCATTAGCATCAAAAATCGACGTTCGTTTGGGAAAGGCCATTGATGTATTACCAATTCTTGAAAAGGAAGGTGCAGGGCCTTTCGATATGATTTTTATCGATGCTGATAAGCCACCCTATACCGAATATTTTCAATGGGCATTAAAACTTTCACGCCCGGGAACTTTAATTATTGCTGACAATGTAGTGAGAGAAGGAAAAATATTACTTGAAGAAAGCACTGATGAAATGGTGGCTGGGGTAAAAAGATTCAATAAATATTTATCCGAATGCAAGGATATTACTGCCACTATTTTTCAAACTATTGGAGCCAAAGAGCATGATGGGATGGCTATTGGCATTGTAAAATAAAAAGCCTGTTTGCACAGGCCTTTTATTTTGAGAAAAGAAAATTATTTCATCAGGCTTTTGAAATATCCTGAACTACTTCAACGGTTCCGTTCTTTACACGTAATGTCTTAAACGAGTCGACATTTTCAATGTGAACTAAGTAAACTGATGCGTTACGAGGCTCGTTTACTTTTTCCATTGCCGTAATAAAATATTTTGGATAATAGGGCATAGCAGTTTCAATAATATTTTTATCTAAGCTGTTAGTAGAATAACCCTCAACAGTATATACCCAGTTACCTTTTTTATTGTAGGCAGAAGTTATTTTATGGCCATCAATTTCTGATTTCACAATAAAACCGTCTTGCAAAGTTGCTATAGAAGGATCAATTGCAGTTTTAAATTGTTCACTGAAGTTTTTGGCAACTTTTTCAATTGCAGCCTGCTTTTTGTCGATATCTGAATTTTTATCTGCAGCTTGTGTTGTCGTTCCAAAAGCCATTAAGGCAATGCCTAAGATGAATGATAAGATTTTTGTTTTCATGATCTGATTTTTAATTTTTATAATTTTTTGTTTAAATGAAATGTGGAGTTTTTATTTTCTTCAAATTTCGATTGCAGAACAAAAATACCTCGCGGTTACCAGCGATTTTTGAAAATGAGACCAATCTGCAAAAAGATGCGGCGAATCTTATCTTCTTCGATTACAACCTTCATTTTATCTTAGATTAAGATTACCTGGCGATCTCAATTCTTATTAAATGATGATTTTTGTCTGCATACCTGGTGATTGTTTTCTTACTATGCATAAAGCATATTATAAAGAAGAAATCATTCTTTTTGCGAATAACAACGGACGGGCTCTTGATCAAATAAAGTTTCTAACTTCATAGAAGCGAATGAGGCAACCGTATTTTTTCTCCTACCGATATAAACTATATGCAGATCTGCACGTTTCGGTCAAGAATATCATTTTTGTGTTTGTTGATTTTTCAGCAAGGTGTAATTGTAAATGCACAAACCTGCCCGCCTAATATAGACTTTGAAACGGGCACATTTAATGGATGGCAGTGTTATCTTGGTACAGCAGAAGAAGTAGGTCGCGAAAATGTGATTGATCTGTACCCGGTTTCTTCACCAACGTCTAACCGCCAAACAATGTATACCGCCAATACGGGGAATGCAAAGGATCCTTTTGGTGGTTTTCCTGTCAATTGCCCAAATGGAAGCGGTCATTCAATCAGGCTCGGCAATAGCTCAGCGGGTACTGAAGCTGAGGGTATCTCATACGAATTCACTATTCCTGCAGACCAGCAGGTATATTCACTTATTTATCATTATGCAGTAGTTTTCCAGGATCCCAATCACGAGCAATGGCAACAGCCGAGGTTAGTGATAGAAGTAACTAATGTTACTGACAACAAACGCATCGATTGTTCATCATTTACATTTATACCTTACGGTTCTTTGTTGCCCGGCTTTTTTGAATCGCCTAATTCCAGCGGTGGTACTCCCGTTTGGTATAAGGACTGGTCAGCGGTTTCTGTAAATCTCGATGGCAACGCGGGCAAAAAGATTCGTTTATTTTTTAAAACAGCTGACTGCACTTTTAGGAGACATTTTGGGTATGCTTATATCGATGTTAACTCTGAGTGTTCGAGTGAATTTGTAGGAACTACTTACTGCAATGACGATACCGCAGTAAACTTAACTGCTCCTTATGGATACCAGGATTACACGTGGTATAATAACTCTTTTACTAGTGTTCTTAGCAAACAACAAACGCTAAGATTTATACCGCCGCCGCCAAATGGTTCCAGCTACGCGGTTACGGTAGTACCATATAACGGCTACGGATGTGTAGATACGTTGCATGCTGTTTTGGTTGATTCACTTACAGTAAACTCTTTTGCCGGTAAGGATACATTGTCTTGCAATAAAACACCCGTTCCCCTTGGTGGCAATTCCAAGCCCGGATTGATTTACACCTGGAGCCCTGAAGAAGGATTATCTGATCCCAACGTGTCAAATCCCGTAGCTACGCCTGATAGGAGTACGACTTATGTGCTCACGACAAACCATGATGGCGGAGGATGTTTATCGCAAGATACAGTGACAATAGTGGCGTCTATTATCGATAGCACGATCCAATTAACCGGTAGCCCTTTCTTTTGTTCCGATAGTGGTGATAGCGCCATATTGCACGTGAAGCCGACACAGAGCATCCAGTGGGTGATGGATAATAGCCCGATCTACGGCGCTAATCAACCGCATTTCAGAGTTACGGAAAGTGGCTCTTACTATGCATTTCTTGTAAACCGGGACGGTTGCAACCTTTCTACCAAGCCTCAAAATATTTTGATTGAAGATCCCCGCCCCGGTATAACGTACCCGATTGTCTATGCAGTAAATGATTTGCCACTTGAATTAAGTGCAAGGAATTTTGGAGATACAACAATATGGAGTCCCGGCACTTCACTCAATAGCATAACAGGATTTACCCCAACATTCACGGGTTCTTCTGATCAATTATATACAATTCTCATGAAAGCAAAAAGTGGATGTGTTACCATAGATACACAGTTAGTTAAAACTGTGGAGAAAGTAGAAGTTTTTGTTCCAAATGCGTTTAGTCCTAATAGTGATGGAGTCAACGATGTGCTTCGGCCTGTTGTTTTTGGAATGAAAGAAATTCATTACTTTAAGATTTTTAACAGGGCAGGTCAAATGCTTTTCGAAACAAGCACACTTAATATCGGATGGGATGGCAGGTTTAAAGGTGCGCCTCAATTGTCTCAAGTTGTTGCATGGATAATGGAAGGTGTCGGTGTTGATAACAGGATTTATAGCCGCAAAGGCACAAGCTTACTAATACGTTAATTAATTCTTACATTTTTGTTCTCTTTTTCTAATCTTCCCATAAAGCGTTTTTCGATATGGTTATAAGTCCATACACATACAAAAAATAAAATAACAGAAACCGCCAGGACTAAAAGGGTGTCGACGAATTGGCTTGTCCCCGAAAATCTTTTAAACACAATATCAAAGAAGATCAAAACTATTATTTGATTAAGGTA
>JBDTVF010000238.1:0-5063 GCA_040007325.1 Ginsengibacter sp.
GAAACAAATTCCAGATCGATACCCTCTATCGTTCGCAACGCCGTCATCACATATTCATTTAGCTTTTGATCTGCCGTTAGAATTTCTTCTTCAAAAGGAATAGTGTTATTTTTTATAGACTGGATGTAAAGCGAATTGTTCGCAATATTCCATTTTCTGGCATCACCGTTATATGAATGTGCAGAAGGTCCGATACCCACGTAAGACTCGCCTTTCCAGTAGCTGCTGTTGTGGCAACTGCGAAAGCCAGGCTTTGCGAAATTTGAAATCTCGTAATGTTCATAACCTGCCTCATGCATCCATTGCATCAATAATCGAAACTGTCTTGCCTGGTCATCATTGCTCACTTCTTCTTTTTTGCCTGACTTTATCATCTTTTGTAACGCCGTGCCGGGTTCAACGGTAAGAGCATAACAGGCAACGTGAGGTACCTGCAGGTCCAGCACTTTTTTTACATTCTGGTGCCATTCATCATCATCGAGGTCGGGGGTGCCATAAATTAAATCGATCGAAAAATTATGAAAGCCTGCATCTCGTGCCATTTGAATGCAGGCGGCTGCATCTGCAGCATTGTGCGCCCTGTTCATCCATTTCAGATCTGCGTCTTTAAATGATTGTATGCCGATGCTGAGCCTGTTGACTCCGGCATCTTTCCAATCATTCAATGTTACAGAGTCTATATCGTCCGGGTTAGCTTCAAGGGTAATTTCAGCCGAGGGATTTACAGGATAACTATTTTTTATAGTTGATAATAAATCGCTCAATTCACGTTTATTTAAGAGGCTCGGCGTACCGCCTCCAAAATAAATCGTACTTATCTCCTGTCCTTTTGCATAATTATGATCAACAGAAAGCTCAACTTCTTTTTGCAATGCTTGCAGCATGTCGCTCTTCAAAGCGGTGGAGGTGGAAAAATGAAAGTTGCAGTAATAGCATGCCTGTTTACAGAAGGGAATATGTATATAAATACCTGCCAAAAAGATTTAGATTTTATTTCTGTTTCAATGCCAGGAAGGGTTTCTGAAATTCAATTAGATTTGAACGATTAACATGATAGAACCAGTATCAAAATATTTCCCCCGGCTTATCATCCTGCTTTTATCATTTATTTTTTTGCTTTCTTCCAATGCTTTTGCCCAACAAAAATATACAGTGAAGTATTTGTTTTATGGCAAAGATACTTCGTTCAAAATGGATAAGCCCGAGCTTAAAGCAAGCTTTGATGATAAGGAAACTGCCGCAACTTACATTAGCTCGTTACCAGGCGTTCTTCTGGCAAGAGGCTTTCCGGCCTCATCTGTAGACTCGGTAAATTATGATTCGACAAAAGCATTGGTGCAACTTTACCTCGGTGAGCAATTTAAGTGGGCTGAAGTAAATACCGATAGTATCGATATAAAAGTCTTGGAAGCGACGGGATGGAATACTAAACTTTCAAGGATCAATAAAATGGATTTTGCAAGACTTCAATTGCAGGAGGAAAAGATCATCAGTTATTATGAGAACACTGGTTATCCCTTTGCTGAAATAAGAATGGATAGCATTCAATTTACAGGTGATAAGATTAAAGCAGCACTTTCTGCAAACAAGGGGCCGCTTTATCACCTGGATAGTATAAGGGTTTATGGCAATGCCAAAATAAAAAACTCTTTTCTAAGGCATTACCTCGCTATAAATAATGGCATGCCATACGACAATGAAAAATTGAAACAAGTAAGTAAACGGATAAAAGAACTTCCCTATCTCGAAGAACAACAACCATGGGATGTTACCATGCTTGGCAGTGGCTCGGTTCTTAATTTATACCTGAAACAAAAGCGGGCAAGTGCAATCGATGTACTGATAGGTTACTTGCCGACGAATAGTGTTACAGCCAAGTCACAATTTACCGGGGATGTACATCTTGATCTGAAAAATGCATTGGGTTCGGGAGAAAACATTTTACTGAACTGGCAACAGCTTCAGCCGCAATCGCCAAGACTTACAATAGGGTACAATCATCCATATATTCTTAATTCAAAATTTGGTATTGACTTCGCCTTTAACTTACTTAAACGCGACTCTTCTTACCTGCAATTGAATGCGATTTTTGGGCTACAATATCTTTTATCGGCAAATCAATCCGGAAAAATATTTTATCAAAATGAACGGAGTTATTTACTTGCAAGTGGCGTGGATACAAACAACGTGTTACTTACCCGTAAACTTCCTCCAAATATCGATGTGAGTTCTGGCAACTTTGGGGTTAGTTATGATTTCGTAAATACTAATTACCGCCTGAATCCACGCCGTGGAAACGAATTAAATTTCGTGTTGGGTGTTGGTATTAAAAAAGTTGCAAAAAATAATGACATTGCAAATTTGAAAGATCCGAACGATCCCGCATTTGACTTCAGCACTTTGTATGATACTATTAAACTGAGGTCATATAGGATACGCTTCCTGGCTTCTGCTGCTCACTACATCCCTGCAGGAAAACGAAGTACCTTGAAAACCGCCATGAATATAGGCTGGCTTGAAACACCGCAGCCATTTCGAAATGAGCTGTTTCAAATAGGTGGTTATCGCCTGTTGAGAGGATTTGATGAAGAAAGTATTTACGCCAACCGTT
Source organism: Ginsengibacter sp. (assembly GCA_040007325.1). Taxonomy (GTDB): domain Bacteria; phylum Bacteroidota; class Bacteroidia; order Chitinophagales; family Chitinophagaceae; genus Ginsengibacter. The sequence continues at coordinate 2,612 of JBDTVF010000238.1, forward strand.
ATGGAGTTTTTACGGCTGAATACCGCTACCTTGTTGGCATTAATTCTTACTTCTTCGGCTTTTCTGATGTAGGATTTACAAAGACAAATTTCAATACTGTCAATATCAATAACAGGTTTGTGAGCGGAGGTATAGGCCTGGCATTTGAAACCAAACTCGGCCTGCTTAATTTAAGCTATGCTATCGGAAAAAGAAATGATATCAAATTTGATATTCGTAATTCTTCTAAAATACATTTTGGCTATATCAATTATTTTTGACGCGTGAGCAAAAGAAAAAATTTTCTGAAAAGTATTGTGCTCTTTGAGTGGATATTGATTGTGCTATTCACCTGGCCGGCATCCGGTTATGGACAAATCGGCGATGCATTAGCACCGGCGAAGCCGGACACGGGCAGGATTGTTGCAATTGACTCAACCCTCATTTCTGCAGATTCAACAGCTAAGGCTAATGTTAAAAGTTATCATTCGGTAGTCAATAATTTACTTTTAACGAATAAGTATATCAATATAAAGGATGCGCCCGTTTACCTGATAATAGAAAAAAAACAATTCGAGGGCAAAGAGTTTGTCTTCTATATTTTATTCACAGTGGTGTTAATCCTGGCACTTTTCAAAACATTTTATCAGGCTTATTTCAATAATGTTTTTAGGGTATTCTTCAACACTTCACTAAGGCAATCACAGCTTACTGATCAGCTTTTGCAGGCAAAACTTCCATCTTTCATCCTCAATATATTTTTCACGATTTGTGCCGGAATATTTTTATGGCTGTTATTTACTTATTACCGTCCGCCACAGCAAATAAACAGGCAATTACTTCTGGTAGTATGTATTTTAGGCGTAGGCATTCTTTACTTTGTAAAGTACTGCATTCTTAAATTTGTTGGTTGGGTAAGCACCATGCAGGACACCGTAGATAGCTATATTTTTATTATTTTTTTGGTAAATAAAATCTCGGGAATTGTGCTCGTTCCGTTCCTGGTGATTCTTGCCTTCTCATTGCCTATGTGGGTGCATTATATCACTACGGTGGCGGTTTTCGTGATAGCTCTTTTCTTCCTGTCGAGATATATTAAGACGTATGGTGCGCTTGAAAATAAGGTGCCGTTGAATGCCTTTCATTTCCTTGTATACGTAATGGCGATGGAGATAATTCCTATTCTTATCCTTTACAAAGTCACGATCGATTATTTGATCTGAATGCCAGTAGATAGAGTAACTAAAAGAGATACAACATCGTAGGGGACTGTTTTCATACAAAAAACTGTAACTTTGTAAAACACCTTTTATTTACGATGGATATAAAAACTGCATTCTCCGAACCCGGAACAATAAAGGAAATCCGAAACATTCTTATCACGCAAGCTAAACCGGAAAATGACAAGTCTCCATATTTTGAAATGGCGAGAAAGTTCAATGTTAACCTTGACTTTGAACCATTCATTCGCGTAGAACCTATTTTTTCAAAGGAGTTCCGTAAACAGAAAATTGACCTTACAGCTTATTCCGCCGTAATATTTACGAGCAGGAATGCCATCGACCACTTTTTCAGAACATGCGATGAACTTAAGATCACGGTGTCACAGCATACCAAGTATTTCTGTATTACCGAAGCCGTCGCACTATATCTTCAAAAATTTATTCTCTATCGAAAGAGAAAGGTATTTTACGGGGACGGCACCAATAAGAATCTCTTCGACGTCATAACAAAATATAAAGAGCAGGAAAGTTTTTTATATCCCTGCTCAGAATCTTTCGACAGCGAAATAACAAACTGGCTTATTTCAAACGGCTGCGAATATGCCATCCCGGTCCTTTACGAAATTATTTCTAACGATATAAAGGAGATTGTTTCCAAACAGAATTATGACATCATTTGTTTCTTTACTCCTCTTGGAGTTCGAAGTTTTGTAGAAAATTGCCCTGATTTTCAAAAGAACGGAACTATGATGGGTGCCTTTGGTGATAATACCAGGAAAGCAGTTATCAATGCAGGCTTCACTCCAGATATTATTGCCCCACAACCTAAAATGCCAAGTATGGTTTCTGCATTGGAAAATTTCTTATCGGGGTTGAAGAAGAAATAAATGCAAAGCTTTATAGCTCTTCTTTTCTCTCTTACTACGAGCAAGGACATATATAATAAAGCCTCTTTTTTGAAGAAGAGGCTTTTAAAATTTATTTTGGGATCAACCCCTTTTGTGAAGGGCCTTATTATTCTTATTTCTTAATTAAGCTATCCATGTATTGAACGGTACGAACCAGCTGCGATACATAACTCATTTCGTTATCATACCAGCTTACAGTTTTTACAAGCTGCGTATCGCCAACCGTGATCACTTTTGTTTGTGTCGCATCAAACAAAGAACCGTAATGAATACCGATAACGTCCGAACTTACAATTTCATCTTCATTGTAGCCAAAGCTTTCATTGGCTGCAGCTTTCATAG
>JBDTVF010000239.1:0-5028 GCA_040007325.1 Ginsengibacter sp.
CGCGACTGCCATCGTTGGAATTATTATCTATCACGATCAGCTCAAATGGTAAAGATGAATTTGCTTTTAGTGTTTCATAAAACAATTTATTCATGTCAAGCTGGTTATAAACAGAAGTAATAATGCTAATCATGAATTGAAAATAAATAAGACAAAAATAACGGAGTGATTTTTAAACAATTTTATAATCTCTTAAAGGTGATTTTCTTTCCATAAATTGTAAGTTTAAATCAAAAAAAATCTAATGAATAGAGTGACATTAATTCAATCGTTAATGAAGCAAAAAAATCCCGGGGGGGGGTAAAAACTATCTCGAAATAGGTGTTTTTAATGGACATGTACTTTTCAAAATAAAAAGTAAGTTTAAAATCGCAGTTGACCCGGAGTTTAAGTTTGATATACTTCGCAAGATTGGAAAGAATATTATCAATCCGTATAATATTTTTAATAAGTATTTTTCAAAAACTAGTGATGATTTTTTTGCTCAGGATGCGCCTAAAATCTTTGCTAACAAAAAAATTGATATCGCCTTGGTAGATGGTATGCATGAATATAAATATGCATTACGGGATGTTGAAAGTATATTAAAATATCTAAGCGATGATGGGGTAATTATTATGCACGATTGTAATCCTGTAACAAAAGAGGCGGCACGGTCTTACAAAGAATGGAATGCAGCCGGAAGTACCGGACAATGGAATGGAGATGTTTGGAAAGCAATTATGCATTTACGTTCCTTTAGAAACGATATTGATGTGTTTGTCGTCAATTGCGATTTCGGACTTGGGATTATCACAAAGAAAAAGCCACAGGACAATCTCACATTTTCTATAAAGGAAATAGAATCTTTGGATTTCGATGACTTTAATGCAAATAAAAAGAAATGGATTAATTTAAAAGAAGTCAGTTATATCTACGAATATTTCAATTTAGTAAAGTAAGACTTATAGTGAATTTAACGTTATCCATTGATGTTCTAAAGAGCGGTGATTTCAAAACCCTGGCCAGAACTATTTCTCTTATTGAAAATGAAGCAGAAGGCTATGAAAATTTTATGAGGAAATTACCACCTTCCTCTGCAAAAATCATTGGCATAACCGGTGCACCGGGTTCGGGCAAAAGCTCTATCACAGATGCACTTATAGGAGAAATGATTAACGATAACAAAAAAGTGGGTGTGCTTTGTATTGATCCATCTTCACCATTTAATAGAGGAGCCCTTCTCGGCGACAGGATAAGGATGAGCGAATGGTATAATCACCCTGATGTATTTATTCGTTCACTCGCAAGTAAAGGTTCATTGGGAGGTCTTCATCCAAAAATTATTGAGATAAGTGATGTGATGAAAGCCGCCGGGTTCGACTATGTAATAATTGAAACTGTTGGCGTAGGTCAAAGTGAAATTGACATTGCCGGACTTGCTGACATTACCATTGTGGTACTAGTGCCTGAAAGCGGGGACATCATTCAAACTATGAAGGCGGGACTAATGGAGATAGCTGATGTATTTGTAATCAATAAATATGACCGGCCCGATGCGGAAAGCTTCTACAATAGCTTATCACAAATGCTTGCTCCTGTTTTTAAAAACACCTCTAAAGAAATACCTATTATAAAAACAACCGCCTCTCAGAAAAAAGGGATAGATGAACTATACGGTATTATTTCAAAGTACAAGTTTGCTTTCAATGATAAAACAAGGTTGATGTTATTGTTTGATAAAACATTATCTATCATTTCGGCTAACAAACTGAAAGATATTGACAAAGAAAAATTAAGGCACGAATTATCAGTAGCTATTGAAAGGGATAAATTCAACCTATATGAGTTCGCAAGAAAACACTACTAAAAAACTCAGGCGTTTTTATTTCCTTTCCACCATTTGTACCCTACTACTCCAATAGCAACATAAGGAACCAACATCATATAAATAATGCCGGCATTAAAACCCTTTGCAGGTTTATCTCCCATTTGCTGAACAGATTTAGCACAAATAGAACATTGTGCATTGGATGGTTGGACATACAATAGCAATGAAGTAATTGCTAATAATACTATGAAGAAGAATTTTTTCATTACTGACACAAAGGTAAGGTCAAATTACTTTAAAGTTCTTTATAAGCTCCGCATTGATAAACGTAAGAACCAAATACACCCGATAATAATGTTGAAGCTTTTGTTCTAAACAGTTTCTACCTGCTGAGCCTTTTGCGTTTTCTTTCTTTCGTCTTCGTTCAGAATTACTTTGCGCATACGAATTACTTTAGGAGTTATTTCAATGCACTCATCCTGCTGAATATATTCCATGCACTCTTCTAAACTCATTTGAGTTTTAGGAGCAATGCGTGAAGCATCGTCACTGCCGCTTGCACGGTGGTTGGTTAATTTTTTAGGTTCTGTTGCATTTACAACCAAATCGCCCGGCTTTATGTGCTCGGCGATTATTTGACCTGTATAAACTTCTTCTCCCGGGTCAACAAAAAAGGTTCCGCGATCCTGTAATTTATCGATTGAATAACCAGTAGTTTTTTCCTGGTTTTTAGAGATCAATACGCCATTGCTTCTCCCCGGTATAAATCCTTTCCATGGTTTGTATTCAAGAAAGCGATGCGCCATCACGGCCTCGCCTGCTGTGTTAGTAAGCATGTTAGAACGCAAGCCTATAAGCCCACGCGAAGGAATTTCGAATTCGAGATGTTGTATATCTCCCTTACTTTCCATTATCGTCATTTCCCCCTTCCGCTGCGTAACCAAATCAATTACCCGCCCGCTATATTCCGATGGTACATCTACTACAAGGTTTTCATATGGCTCATGCTTTTTACCATCAATCATTTTGGTAATTACCTGTGGCTGGCCAACCGTAATTTCATACCCTTCACGACGCATGGTTTCTACAAGAATACTAAGGTGTAATATGCCTCTGCCATACACCATAAAACTCTCTGCGCTATCTGTTGGGCTTACACGAAGTGCAAGATTTTTTTCTAATTCCTTTTCGAGCCTGTCTTTAAGATGGCGTGAGGTTACAAACTTGCCATCTCTCCCAAAGAATGGAGAATTATTAATGCTGAACTGCATATTCATTGTAGGCTCGTCCACACTGATAATCGGTAAAGCTTCAGGTTTGTCGAAATCTGCAAGTGTTTCGCCGATATTGAAACCTTCTATGCCAACCACGGCGCAAATGTCACCCGCAGATACTTCTGAAACCTTTTTTTTGCCTAAGCCTTCAAACACATATAATTCTTTTACCCTGCTCTTCTGAGCTGTGCCATCCAGTTTCATTAGTGACAACGGCTGGTTTTCTTTTATAGTTCCCCTTGCGACTTTACCTACGGCAATCCTGCCAAGGAAAGATGAATAGTCCAGGGAAGTTATCTGCATTTGCAAAGTGCCTTCCGGTGTTGCCGGTGGTGGAACCTTTTCTAAAATAGTATCAAGGAGTGGGAATATATTGTCAGTTTCCTGGAGAGATGTATTCATCCAGCCATTTTTACTTGAACCGTAAATAGTAGGAAAATCCAGCTGCTCTTCAGTTGCATCGAGGTTAAAGAAAAGCTCAAACACCGCATCATGCACTTCGTCCGGGCGGCAATTTGGCTTGTCAACTTTATTGATCACCACTATCGGGTGCAAATGCAATTGCAACGCTTTTTGTAATACAAAACGGGTCTGCGGCATTGGTCCTTCAAAAGCATCCACCAGCAACAAAACACCATCAGCCATTTTTAATACACGCTCAACTTCTCCACCGAAATCACTGTGACCGGGGGTATCGATTACATTAATCTTTACACCTTTGTAAGTGACGGATACATTCTTACTAAAGATGGTGATACCACGTTCTCTTTCGAGATCGTTGCTATCCATAATGAGTTCGCCCGTCTCCTGGTTATCACGAAAAATATTCGTGCTGTGTAATATTTTATCAACTAGGGTCGTCTTGCCATGATCAACGTGTGCAATAATGGCGATATTTCTAATTTCCATGTTATTTTATTTCTCAAGCATATCTTAAATATGCCTTAAATTTTTTAAGTGTGCGAAGGTACGTTAATTCAGCGTGCCTGCAAGTGTTAATCAATACTTAACAGAAAATTTAAACGATTTAAGTATGTCAAAATTGCAATCCTTAATTCTGGACTTTCATTTGATTAGATACAAGCGCAAAAAACAGCATAATGAAAAGAAAACTCCCTTCTTTTAAAATCTGCATCCTGCTGGATATAATTGGTTGTCTCAGTTATGTAATTCTTCCCTTTGGTCCCGTGTGGGCTTTTGTTTCGGGAATTATCTTCTTTTTTATGTTTGGAAAAAAATTTGGTGTGCTAGGTGGCATTTTTTCCATTATTGAAGAACTCCTTCCGGGCATTGACATAATTCCAACATTTACCATCGCATGGTTTGTAAGGAAACATGAAATCGGGAAGCTGTTGCCTTCGTCTTTAAAGTAGCCGATTATTTTTGAAGTTATAGTGCATTAAAATGAAGTAGTTTTAAGCAAACTAATTTATTGCATGAAAAAATATCTCCTCTGCCTTCTTATCATTTCAAATTATTGTTACTCACAGGACAGCGTCGCCGTAAGCGATATTGAGTCAACAGAAAAGATTATCCGCGTCCATTTCAATGAAGCAAAATTGGACTCCCTCTCCGGATCGGTCAGGGATCGAGCAAAGCAGTATGATAAGATGCACCATTATCCGCTTGATAATTCGGTGCCTATGACGATGGCTGAAAGCCCCGTGTTGCCGCATATGCAGTTTAATACAAAACAGCTACCCGTTAAATTTACTTTACCGCAAAATATTTCAATACCTGCTAATAAAGATGAACTCGCATTCTATTCCATTTCGCAATTGGCTTCTTTAATTAAAAGCAAAAAAATTACCTCGGTTGAACTGACAAGATTTTTCATCGACCGTTTAAAAAAATATGGTGACACACTTCAGTGTGTGATTTCACTTACAGAAAATGCTGCGATGGAGCAGGCAGCGCAAGCTGATAAAGAAATCGCGGCTGGCA
>JBDTVF010000240.1:0-5026 GCA_040007325.1 Ginsengibacter sp.
GCACTACGCATCATCCAAGATGGGCTATCGCTTTTAAGTTTAAAGCAAGACAGGCATCTTCCAGATTACTCAAAGTCGAGTTCCAGGTGGGCCGCACTGGCTCGGTTACACCAGTGGCCAAAATAGAGCCGGTGCACATTGGCGGGGTTACTGTTACTTCTATTTCCCTGTTTAACGCAGATGTAATTGAGGAAAAAGATTTGCGTATAGGCGACACTGTCCTTGTGGAGCGTGCGGGTGATGTGATCCCCTACATAGTGAAGCCTCTAAGCGAAATTAGGACCGGCAAAGAAAAAAAAATAATATTCCCTGAAGACTGCCCGGTATGTGGTGATCCACTCGTGAAGCCCGAAGGTGAAGCAATATGGAGATGCGTAAATATCAATTGTGAAGCACAGGTTGTTGAGCGTATAATACACTACGTGAGCAAAGATGCAATGGACATCAGGAGCCTTGGTGAAGCTAATGTACGGAAGTTTTATGGGCTAGGCTTACTTAAAGATATACCTGGCATTTACAAACTCAATTATGATGAAATTTCAAACCTTGAAGGCTTTGGTGAAAAATCAATTAACAACCTTCAATCTGCAATTGAAACTTCCAAGAAGCAATCATTAAACCGGCTCATTTTTGGGCTTGGCATAAGATATGTAGGAGAAACGACAGCAAAAGTTTTGAGTAAAAGTGTAGAAAATGTTTTCGACCTTGCTAAATTTTCTTTAGAAGATTTACAACACCTGAAGGATGTGGGAAACAAAGTGAGCGAAAGCATATTCGAATTTTTTCAAAATGATGACAACATCAAAATGCTTAAAACTCTTGCGGCAGAAGGCGTCAACACCGCAGGTGACAAGCGTGAAGAAATTACCGGAAGCCTAACTGGTAAAACATTCTTATTTACCGGAACGCTGCCAACCTTAAAAAGAAATGAAGCTGAAAAGCTTGCTGAAGAAAATGGTGGTAAGCTACTATCATCGGTGAGCAGCAACTTAAATTATCTTGTAACGGGTGATGCCGCAGGCAGCAAACTTGACAAAGCCCGAAAGATAAAAACAGTCAAAATAATAAGCGAACAGGAATTTTTGAATTTGGTACAGACTTAGTTTAGTAACTTTATTTTAAACCCCTTTATTATGATTAAAAAAAATAGCGGTGAAATTTGGAAACAACTTCAATTTAAAGGATGGAAGCAATTACGAAAAAAATATGCTGTTTCCTCTCAGGGAAGGGTAGCAAGTTATAAGGATGATGTTCTTGCTGATGGTAAGTTATTAGAGGGTTCACTGACGTCTGGTTACAAGACTTTAAATCTTCATATCAATGGTACTAACGGTACTATATATTTTCACCGCGAAGTTGCAAAGCTTTTCAATACCAAAAAGTCTCCGAAAGAAAAATTCGTTATACATATTAACCATGTAAAAACAGATAATAGCTATAAAAATCTTAAATGGGCCACACAGGAAGAAGTAAGTACTCATCAGCAAAAGAGCCCGGAGAAAATTGCTTATAAAAAAATCCAAAATTCACGCACCAAGGGTCTTAAATTGGATGCGAAACAAGTGAAAGCCATCAAGGCAATGATCGATAATCCCCGTAGAAAGCTAACCTACAAACAAATTGCAGCAAAATACAAAGTGAGCGAGATGACCATCTACCGCATAAAAAGTGGTGAAAACTGGTCAAATATTTAAGCTAAATTTCCGCCAATATTTTTTTTGTTTATAACATCATTGATGAATGATAGACTCTTCCACAACAGGGTTCCTAAGACTATTAAAAAAAAATAACAATAAGCCATGGTTTGATAAGAACCGAGATAAATATCAGGCTGCAAAAAATAATTTCGAAGAATTTGTACAGGAACTGATAAAGCGCATTGCAGTTTTTGACGAGGATATGAAAGAGTTGGAAGTAAAAAATTGCACATTTCGGATTAATAGGGATATCAGGTTTTCAAAAGACAAAACACCTTACAAATCCAACATGGGCACTTATTTCAATAAGGGCGGCAAGAAATCATTTTATGGCGGCTATTACTTTCACCTGGAGCCTGGTGGGAAAAGTTTTACGGGCGGTGGGCTTTGGATGCCGCAGCCTGCTGAATTAAAAAAGATACGCCAGGAAATTGACTACTGCTTTCCCGAATTTAAAAAAATTATACAGAGTAATACTTTTAAAAAGCAATACCCCGGACTTGAAATGAATAAAAACGACATGCTGGTAAATATTCCGAAAGGCTATGAAAAGGATAATCCAGCTGGTGAATTTCTAAAACTCAAAAACTTCGTTGCCACCAAAAACATTCCCGATTCTGTTCTCAATACGTCAGCTTTATATAAAGAGCTTGGCGATGCCTTTAAAGCGCTCATGCCATTAGTAAAGTTCATGAATCAGGCTTTAGAATAAGTCTTTGCACCCGACATATTTTTTAATGTGATCAAAAAAATATCCTCATAAGCAAGCTGTCTTCAAATTATATTCGAAAAAGAGTACAAACTTTCGAAAAATGAAAAAATTAATTCTAATAAAAACGGCCAGTGATAAAAATCACCGGCCTTGCTTACCTCTGAAACCACAAGAAAAAAGTTTAGGCTCTTGAGAATAATTTATGTAAAGGATATTTCTTCTAAATTGTATGCGAAAACGGAATACAGTTTTATGGGTTTGTGTGCACGGTTTTAAATTATAGGAAAAGGAAACAGGGAATGGGCTGCTAAAGTAACACGATTTTTTTTATAAAAAGAATTTTCAAAGATAATATTAATAATATTTTCTCAACTCCTCACTCGCAAGCTTACCGATCTTTTTAATTTTGTAATTGTACCACCATTTTGGATTTGTCTTTTTCATAATGGTATCAATGCCTCTCATTCCAAACAGGTTCCACGCACCTTTTGCCTTTCCTGAAAGAGTACTTTGTAAAGCACGGAGGCTCATAGCAAACCCGCTATCAAGGTATTCCATGTGATGCCAATAACCAGCCGGCATGAATAGTGTATCTCCGTGCTCCATAATGAGTTCGTACCCTTTTGCATATTTCAACGCAGGAAATTTTACATAGTCTGGCTTGCCTTCTTCCCTATTATAATTAGAAAAATCAGCCAGGCACAATACCTCAAATGGCTTCCGATAGAGCTTGTGTTGCTCTTCGTGATTGAAAAGCAATACTCTCTTTCTGCCGGCAAATTGCGTATGTAAAATATGAGAAAGGTCAATGTCAAAATGCATATGCGTAATCGACGTTTGTCCGCCCGTGAATAGCATAGGATACTTTTTTACAAAGCCTTTCATCAAATTTTCAGGCCATGTAAAATCTTCTGTAAGCTCTGGTGCATGCGTGAAAATATTGAACAAAAATATTCGCCAGCCTGCCGGACCTTCCTGAATCATATCAATATATTCACCGAAAGTTTTATAATCATCGGCAGTGTTGATAGCGGTATAGGCATCACTTTTTACATTGTTATATAAACCCACTTTTTTGTCCCCGACAATTTCCTTAAAATAGTTCCAGGTCCATTTATGGTATGCAGGCCACTCTTTCGCAAGCCCGGTAATTACAAGTGGTTTCCTTGGCAGGTAATAATTATTTTTAAAATCTTCCGGCGAAATATGTTCTACTTTATCTACTTTATCAAGCTGCATGGAAAGCTTATTTGCGGGCAAAATTAAAATAATATCTTATGCATTAAACAAAATTGTGATGCCAAAAACATAAAAAACTAATAAGTGTTAGTTTTGGAAAAATTTTGAATGGCAAAGATAGTTCCTGTTGATAATGGTTCTAAGAGAGATGTGGTAATCAAGTCGGCGGCAGCAATGTTCAGGGACAAAGGATTTGCAGCAACTTCAATGCGCGATATCGCAGAGCAGCTGGGCGTAGAGGCGCCGAGTCTTTATAATCACATAACTTCAAAAAAAGAAATTTTAGGCGAAATATGCTTTGGAGTTGCAAAAATGTTTATTGCTAACTTAAAGGAAGTTGAATCATCCTCATCTTCGGTTTTGAATAAAATAGAATCGATTATTCGTTTTCATATTTCAATGATGGTTGAAGAGTACAAAAGCGTATATATATCCGATCATGAATGGAAACATTTGCCAGAACCCTATCTAATAGATTTTAAAAATCAGCGGCGTAATTATAGGTCGAAGCTTGCGGCCCTGTTACAAAAAGGAATAGACAAAGGCGAAGTCAATCCCGTAAATCCGCATGTAGCAGTTCTTACAATATTATCTGCAATCGGCGGCATCGACAATTGGCAGAGATCATCAAAAAAAATTGACAGGAAAACCCTTGAAGAAAATATGGTTAAGCTTCTTATAGATGGATTAAAAAAGTGACAGACCTAATATCATTGAAATAAATTATTAAACGGTGACTAACTACCTATAAAAACGATTGTATTGGCCATACATTTTCATAAGCTCACAGTAAAAGACATAAGGCGCGAAACAAAAGATTGCGTTTCGATTTCCCTGGAAATACCTGAGTATTTAAAGGAAGAATTTCAATTCAGACAGGGGCAAAATATTACCGTAAAATTTATGGCAGATGAGGAGCTTCGAAGATCATATTCTATCTGCTCAGGCCCTTTTGAAAATGAATTAAGAGTTGCAGTAAAAAAAGTTCACAATGGTATTTTCTCAACCTTTGCCAATGAGCAATTAAAAAACGGCGATACGCTGGAAGTAATGCCGCCCACTGGTACATTTTTCACGGAACTAAATAATGACAATAAAAAATCTTACTTTTTTTGTGCAGCGGGCAGTGGCATTACTCCGGTCATTTCTACCATCAAAACAATATTGCAGACAGAACCCGCAAGCACTATAACACTTGTATACGGCAACAGGAATGTCGCTTCTATAATTTTTAAAGAAGAGCTTGAAGCTTTAAAAGATCTGCATCTTAAAAGATTTCGCCTGTATCATGTCCTCAGCAGAGAAAGAACAGAAGCTGACATTAATTATGGGAGGATTGACAATGCAAAGTGCGAGCAATTTTCAAAACTTATTGACT
>JBDTVF010000241.1:0-4977 GCA_040007325.1 Ginsengibacter sp.
TTGATGCATAAGCTTTGCAAAGGCAAAGTTCCTCCATTGCATAACGACACTATTGGTGATGTAGATAAACAGATGGTACAGGAAATTGCCAACACGAGGTTGAAAATTGAAACTTTACTCGACCAGTTTAAATTCAGGGATGCATTGTTTGAAGTAATTGATCTTTCACGTAAGGGTAATAAATACATGCAGGACAAACAACCGTGGATACTTGCGAAGCAAATTGGTGAAGATGGGCAACCGACCACGGATGCACAGAACAAGATCGATAATTGCCTTCATATTTGTTTACAGCTTTGTGCAAACCTGGCTGTGTATATAAATCCGTTTCTTCCTTTTACTGCAAAAAAAATGATCCACATGATGAAGGTGGTGGATAAAATGCTTGAATGGAAAAACGCCGGAAGCATGAAATTACTCAGCGTGGGTTATAGCCTGAGAGCACCGGAATTATTGTTCCGCAAAATTGAAAATGAAGAGATCATTGCGCAGATAGAAAAGTTAAACCAGAAATCAGGAGTCAGCAGTCAGCAGTCGACAGTGGGCACTATGTCAAATAATAAAAAAGAAAAAATGGAAGAAGCAGAAGTAACTCCCAAAAATTTTAAGCCGGAAATAGTATTTGATGATTTTGCAAAAATTGATCTTAAAGTGGGAACCATTGTTTCTGCTGAAAAAGTGGAGAAGGCCGATAAGCTTTTAAAACTTCAGATAGATCTTGGCTTCGAGATACGGACAATTCTTTCAGGCATTGCAGAACATTTTTCACCAGAAGAAATCGTACAAAAACAAGTAGTGGTTGTGGCCAATCTTGCTCCCCGCAAGATGCGTGGTATTGAGAGCAATGGCATGATCTTAATGGCAGAAGATGAAAAAGGAAAACTGCATTTTGTAAAACCTGATGCGATGATTAATAATGGAAGTGGCGTAAGTTAATTAACCTTTTTATTTTCATACTGCATATAACCTGTATGCAAAAATTCTTTCATCTTTTCGGTAAGCCGTGCAACATTTTCATTTCCTGTAGTATTAATTAGATTATTCTTCCTCGCTGAATCTGCAACATAGTTATAACAGAATTCCGGTTTCCCCTGCACGACGTTAAAGCCAAGCACATAGCTGCTGTCAAACGCCTGGTATAGCACATTATTTGCTTTGGCAAAAACTACACGATTGGAATCAGTTGGTGCTTGCAAAAGATCTTCGCCATAGCTGATGAATTGCTTTTTATAACCGCTTATATGTAACAGGCTATTCATTACATCCAGTTGGCTCACGGGGGTGTTGATAATTTTTCCATCCTCCTTTTGCGGATTAAAAATGAATGTGGCAATACGAAAATTCTTTTCAACGTCATTCTTTAAATCATTAAAGTCAGGGTACATCCAATGATCCGAACAAAAAATGAAAACGGTATTCTTATACCACGGCTGTTGCTTTGCTTTTGAGAAAAATTCAGCAAGGCAATCGTTATAATAACTCATGGTTTTCATGCGGGCTGTTGTGTTTATTCCCGGGTATTTTTCTCTAAACGTCGAGGGAACATTGCCGGGAAAGTGGGTAGATATATTAAAGTCTGTTACAAAAAATGGTTGCTTCATTTCATCAACCTTTTTGCTCATAAAACGAAAAACAAATTCATCATGCAAACCCATCGTATGTTTCTCCAGGTGTTGGTAACCGGGAACATCTTCCATTGAATAGTATCGTTGAATACCTAACCAGTTTACACATTTTGCGAAGCCGAAATCATCATAGTTGTCGCCGATAAAAAACGCTGATTGATATCCATCATTTTTTAGAACATCACCAACATGCGTAATGGGCATAGATGTATAGGCAGAATGGTACAGCGGTATTTCTGTAAGCGTAGGGGTGCCCGCGAGTATAGCCGTGATACCCTTGTTAGAATTATATGAGTAGCTAAAACTATGGGTAAAAAAAGTACTTTTCTTCACAAGGCTGTCAATAAACGGCATCTTCACTTTATACCGCGAAGTGCTGTCAAAAAAGTCGTAAGACACACTTTCCATAATAAACAGGACAATATTTTTTTTAGTTGAAACAAGCTGCCCCTGATTAGGTTTCGCAATCGTTTTTAAAATATTCAATCGTGTTGAAGGCGGAAGCTGGCGGATATAATTTTCACTAAAAATTATTGATTCATTTTTCCTGAAAAGTGAATAAACAAATTGATGAAAAGAATTCTGAACCAAAGGCAGTTGGTTATAATTAATGTTCACTAAAGGATAAGTTGGCGCAAGTTTCTTTTGCCCGCTAATAAAAACTATTAAACAAATTATGGAGAAAAATGCAATTGACGCTACTTCCGAATGCCGGAATCTATTCGATTTATTGAAAAGAGAAATCCAGGTGTAGAACAACATTGCCAACAATACGAAAGCAATAATGATAAGCAATGCAAATAAAAAATAAGTAAAGTTTACTTCGCGAAATGGATTGCGAAGCACATACAATAATTCGGCATCAGCACGTTGCAACTTGAAAGGGAAATAAAAAATATCAACAGCGTTTAGCAAAACCATAAAAGAAAATATGGCGCTAAAAATCACTGTGGTACATTTGAGAATTGACTGCCTATTTTTGAACAACAAAAACAAAACAGTAAGCGGCACAGCTAACAAGGAAATAATAAAAGCATCGTAGAATAAAGACCAGCACAACAATAAAAGCACGTTTAAAAAACCGCTGATGTGCCAACCATTCCCCGAATGGAAATTGTAAAAAAAGAAGATGCATTTTAGCAGGATAAGTAAAATAAGTAGTTTTAGTAAAAATGTAAATGCGGGTTTACATGCTGACAAGCTCAAATGCATTTGCGGTTTAACTGGATTCAACGCACAAGTTTTTTAATTAGAGAAACCTCTTGAAAAGTAAGCATTATTATAAAAATAGAATCTTTTTAGGAGCGCTGATAATTATTATCCTGCTGGCTGTTGATATCGGCATGCATAAAGGAATGGTACGAGTGCTGATTCCTTCATCGTTTATAAAAAGCCGCCCCACTGTTGATTTTCCACATTGCGGACAATTGCTCCTCATTCACTCAAAAGCCTGGCGAAAAGCTATTGACTCGGCGGAGGCAATGAATAAGTTGCCCGTTGACATTGCTGGCTTCGAAGTAGATGTTTACTTCGACAGCACTATTAATTCATTTTATGTATATCATGATTCTTCCGGCATATCAACAATCAAAATTGCGGAACTCTTAGACATTTATGAAGAGAGAAATTTATCAGCATCGATCTGGTTCGATTTTAAAAATCTCAATTATGTAAATCATGAAAAAGCATTGAATGCTCTTATAAATATTAGGTCAAGGTATAACCTGCAAAATAAGATGCTCATCGAATCGACTAACATTCAATACCTGCCGGCCTTTTGTGATAAAGGATTTTATACGAGTTATTACACTCCTTTTTTTAATCCTTATTTATTAAAAGAAAATGAACTGGAAAAAATTGCAGATAGTATTTCCAATAATTTGAAATTGTACCCGGTGAGTGCATTGTCCGGCTACTACTTTCAATATACCTTTCTAAAAAAATATTTTCCAAAATATCCAATCCTAACATGGGCTGATAAAAATAATTTTAGCATAGTTTCCTATGTCTTTAATAATTCTCTACAGAAAGATCAACATTTAGAAATTATTCTTTATCACGAAAATTGAAAGCCAGCGATATTTAATTTAATTCTTAGTATGTAAAAATGTAATTTCGATCACCTAAATAGTTGTTTAACTAACTAATACGATATGCAAAAAAGAAATATTAATAAAGTAGCGGTGTTGGGAAGTGGTGTTATGGGCAGCCGTATAGCTTGCCACTTTGCTGGTATTGGATTACAGGTATTACTTCTAGACATTCCTCCAAAAGAATTGACTGAAGCAGAAACAAAAAAAGGCCTTTCACTTGATAAGCCTTTTGTAAAAAATCGCATTGTAAATGAAGCACTAGCTGCGGCGGTTAAATCAAATCCCTCTCCTCTTTTTACAAAAGACGTACTTAAGAATATTACTACCGGCAACTTTGAAGATAACATGAAAGATATTGCAGGGTGTGATTGGACAATCGAAGTTGTAGTAGAAAGACTTGATATCAAAAAGCTCATTTTCGACGAGGTAGAGAAATATCGCAAGCCTGGCACATTAATCACTTCAAACACTTCCGGCATTCCCATCCACATGATGGCTGAAGGGAGAAGTGATGATTTCAAAAAGCATTTTTGCGGAACGCATTTTTTTAATCCTCCAAGGTATCTCAGGTTATTGGAAATAATTCCAACTCCTTTTACTGATCAAAGCGTAGTTGATTTCCTGATGCACTACGCCGATCTCTACCTTGGTAAGACGACGGTGCTTTGTAAAGACACGCCGGCATTTATTGCTAATCGTGTAGGTGTATTCAGCATTATGTCCATCTTTCATATAATGGATAAGTTAGGCCTTGGTATTGATGAAGTGGAAGCGCTGACGGGCCCAATATTTGGTCGGCCCAAATCCGCTACATTCCGCACCGCTGATGTGGTAGGTATTGATACTTTAGTAAAAGTGGCTGCGGGTGTAAAAGATAATTGCCCGCAAGACGAAGCGAAAGAAACATTCACTATTCCGGGGTGGCTTCAAAAGATCGTAGATAATAAATGGCTCGGCGATAAAACCGGGCAAGGCTTTTTTAAGAAAATGCCGCCGGGGCCAAAGGGAGAAAAAGAAATCAGGACACTCAATCTTTCAACTTTTGAATATGAAGCGAGGCAGAGGCCAAAATTTGCAACGCTGGAAGCGGCTAAACCGCTTGATGATTTAAAGCAAAGATTAAAAGTTCTGATAGAAGGAAAAGACAAGGCAGGAGAATTCTTTCGCCAGTTTCATTACAGTCTTTTTTCTTACATCTCGCATCGAATTCCTGAAATAAGTGATGAAATATACCGGATTGATGATGCTATGAAAGCCGG
>JBDTVF010000242.1:0-4971 GCA_040007325.1 Ginsengibacter sp.
AAAATTTTCGATGTAGGGGAAAGTATTGATT
This sequence comes from Ginsengibacter sp., assembly GCA_040007325.1. Classification (GTDB taxonomy): domain Bacteria; phylum Bacteroidota; class Bacteroidia; order Chitinophagales; family Chitinophagaceae; genus Ginsengibacter. The sequence continues at coordinate 32 of JBDTVF010000242.1, forward strand.
GCCCCGGGGCATTGAGAAAAAGATCGATTGGGAATTAAAAAAAGGAAAGGGCAAAACATACCAAAGCTCAATAAAGCGTTAAGGGTATGTTTGACATGTTTTCCCATATTCAGACAGAGCATTAGAAGTGTAATAATAAAGACAGCAAGTGTTTAATATAAAATTAAATTCTTTTATTCTTTCTTTCAATGTAAAAGAAAGTTCTTTTGACATCCTAACCGATTGTAAAGCCCTTTGGCATTTAATCTCCGGTTTTTATTCCATTTAAATTTACTTCATAATAGTAGCAGGTGAATCAAGATATGGCGGGTATGGATAGAACCGTATGGATAGCGACAAGGAGACGATTAATGAGGATAGCTGTTAGGGTAACCATATCAAACGCCGTAGCTTATAGAAGGAACTACAACCACTCTCGGCCTGGCAGCATAAAAGTGGCCGCCCTTTCCATGCGCTGATACACCCATGGATACTCCGCCGATGCTTGGTATTTGTGCGGATAACATTTTGCTCTGCATCACCAACATCAGTTAGAAACCATACTGTAGTTTATCTTAAGCCATCCGATATTCTATAAAATCAAATTCGTCAAATCGTAGTTATAAAATATTGTAGATGATGTTTGATGGCGATGTATAGATTTATTTGTTGAAATTAATTATACATGGCAACAGTTAGCTAAAAACTCTCTGCTGTTGTTGGTGATGCTATGCCGCAAACCATCCGCACAAACACCGAACAACAGCGGAGGCGGGCTTCGGTGCGGTAGATGACCACCAACAAGTGCTAAGATAGTAAATGTTATGTGGCACTATGCTCGCCGAGTCGACTGCGTGAGACTCGGCTGGGACTAAGTGCTAAAACACCAACGTCTGCGCAAATTACCACTGTTGGATCTGCTTGATGATCAAATGCCACCAACTGCCCTTTCTCATCAGCACAACCAACTACATTTCCTTTGGGATCTACGTAAAGACCATTCGATCTTAAAGAGTGATCAGTAAAAAGACTCAACTTGCCATCAATGCTGTACTTCCATATCTGGTTGTTTGGTTGGTCCGTGAAATAAACATTTCCTTTTTTATCTGCCGCGGGCCCTTCAGTAAAGCTGAATTGCTGCGATACAATCGTTGGTTTACTTTCCGGTGCAAATAACTTTTGAGATTCTTTCATAGATGATTTATTTGTATGACCTGCACTGTTGCAGCTTATAAATGCAGAAACTGACATTACATAAAAAATGCCATAAAAAGTGCAGCGTTTAAAATATTGAATCATATCAGTAATCGTTTTTAGATATATATCTTTCTATGGTAAACATAAAAAATGTTCCTGTGAAAACTGATTTAAGTTTTTGTGACGATTTTTCATCAAAGTTGATCTTCTCCTACAGGTATAGCTTCGTAAGCGGAGCGGGCAAATTTTGCATTACGTTGACGGCTTTGCGTACTGGCATTTGAAAAACGTCTGCCGGAACTATCGATGATTTATAAATAAAAAATGAAGATAACAACAAAAGTTGATTTACTTCCGCTGCGCTGGAACTGTTGCTGATAGCGACCTGTAGCCCATTGTTACCACGTCTGCCAGTATATTGCAAAACATGTTAGCGGCTGGTTTCTTATCACTGCAAACCAACACCAAGTATCATGTCAGCAGCTTTTTCAGCTATCATAATCGTTGTGGCGTTGGTATTTCCAGCCACTATGGTTGGCATAATGGATGCATCTACTACCCTTAAGCCTTCAATCCCATGAACCTGTAAATTATCGTTCACCACTGCCATTACATCATTACCCATTTTGCAAGTGCCAACCGGATGATAAACTGTTTCCACCGCCTTTTTAATATGTTCAATAATCCCTTTTTCCGACTGATCAACCGGAGTTATGATTGACTTTCTATAGGAACTGAAAGCCTTTGCATTCAAAACCTCCAATGCCTTCTTAACCCCGGCTAATAAAATTTGTAAGTCTTCTTCTTCAGAAAGAAAATCCGGTTGAACCACAGGGCTATCAAATGGATTTGCGGACTTAATTTTTACCCAACCTCTGCTTTTAGGCTTTAGTAAAGTAGGTAAAATAGAAAAGCCATCCGTTCTGGGAAAGGTTTTAGGATTATATGCATCTGTTTTATAATCATTGCCCAAATGAATCGGGATAAAGTGAAACTGAAGGTTTACGTTTGGGGCTCCGCAAACGGAAAAAAATGCAACAGCTTCTAGAGGGCTGCAACTCAAAGGACCCTTGTGAGAGATTTTGTACTTTATTAAATCAACAAGCTGATTGAAAGGTTTTAAATGATGATTGAATCCCTCTTGTTTTAGTGAAAGGCCAGAAGTAATAATAAAGAGATGGTCCTGCAGGTTTTTGCCTACTCCTTTCAATTCTTTTATAACAGGAATACCCTGTACTTTTAATTCACCTGCGTCGCCTATGCCAGAAAGCATAAGCAACTGGGGTGATTGAAAAGTGCCTGCCGACAAAATTATTTCTTTGGATGCGTACACCTTTTGAATGTTGTTGTTGCCAATTATATATTCTACTCCTGTTGCCTTGTTTCCTTCAATCAAAATTTGCTTTACCATAGCATGTGTAATGACACTTAGATTAGGTCGACTGAGCGCAGGTTTTAAAAATGCAGTTGCAGCGCTATGGCGTTTTCCATCTTTAATGTTGAACTGAAATATACCCGCGCCCTCTTGTTTTGCACCGTTGTAGTCATTGTTTTCAGGTATGCCCGATTGTTTACAGCCTTCAACAAAAGCCTGAGCAAAAGGTGTTTGAAAAGACTTTGGATAAGTTACATTTAATGACCCATTCCTGCCATGATACTCATTATGTATATCTTCATTATGCTCCGATTTTTTAAAATAAGGCAGCACATCCTTGTAGGCCCAACCCTTATTACCAAATGATGCCCATTCGTCATAATCAGCGTGATTGCCTCTTACATAAGCCATGGCATTGGTAGAACTGCTACCGCCCAATACTTTGCCCCGTGGAAGAAATAAGCTCCTCCCATTGAGATGCTTTTGAGGTTCGGTTGAGAATGCCCAATCTACTTCTGATCGGTGTAGCATTCCATACGCAGCCGGAATATCTATTTCCATTTTTTTGTCAGGCCCACCAGCTTCAAGTAACAATACTTTGTTAGAGGGATTTTCCGAAAGACGATTGGCTAATATACAACCTGCAGAACCTGCTCCAATAATGATATAGTCAAATGAGTTGTTATTATATGTAGCCATAATTACGATGGTTAAAAGTGAATGTAGAATTCAGATTTTTAATTGCAGCTTACGATACGGCTTTGTGCAGGCGGGGTAATAGAAATTCGTCTGCTGGAACCGTTGCCAAATTTATAATAAAAGTTCATTGTTATTACTACCGTTCAACAGAGTTGCATCAGATGGAATTATGGCTGAAACATGCACCAGTGCTGATTGCTACCATGTCTGCCCCGCTTGCACAAAATCGCTTTGTTGTGGGTTCGCCTTTCTTCACGTCCAGCCAATTTTTAATGCTAACTTATTTAATATTACTTTTAAAACCATCTCAATTCTTTTTGATAAATTGCTCAATAGCTTTTTCAAATTCTTCCTTAGTCATAGCAAGTGTGCCTTGTCCAGCCATACGATACCATTTTCCCTTTCGTTTTATAAAAGTCTCGACTCTTAACACCCTGAACGATAAAATTCCTTTTGGCGTTTCCATTACAATGTCAAGTGCTAAATTTTTTATAGCAGCATCTCCGTTATATATCCTCAAAAAGTAAGTGTTCGGCACACGTCTTGCAGATTTAAATTTCACTTCATTGTCTATGAAACTTTTTATTTCATCTTTATAGCCGTAGTATGCTTTTCCTTCTGCACCAACCCCAATATAATCGTCATTTAGGAAATGCATACTGTCTTCTCGTATACCTTTTATTGCCTCAATTGCTTTTCTGTCCTTTGGATAATTTGTTGTATCATATTTATCAATTGTCGCAGCTGTAATCTGTCCAAATACAGTTGTAGAAATAATTGTCATTGATAAAATGAAAATTATTGTCAGGTTGTCTTTAAATTGTTTCATATCGATTTTTTTAGTGTCTGTTTAAGGTGACGCACAACGGTACGGCTTGGCGATGTGGCGGCATTTGAAACACGTCAGCCCGTAACCGAAGCTAAATTTATAACTAAAAGTACATTGTTTATTCTATAGCCAAATTTATAATGTCAAGCTGGAACTGAAGCCAAATTGCGAACAAAAAGTTGAGAATATATTCGTCGCCCCGCCATATTGCCAAACCGAATGTTGCACGCCGTACTGTCAAGATGCACCTTGAATGAAATAATGCAGGGCGTAAGTTGCATTTATACAGTGGTCGCCCCAATGACTGTCAAAACTCCATTTGAATGTCCATACTGCACTTTCAATTTCTGCTGGCGTTCCTTTGTCGAATAGAAGTAAAGAATTTTTCAAGTCTTTGTAAATGTCGCCTAAGTCGTCAAGTAAATCTCCGCAAACAGGTTCAATGTCGTCTTCCTTTGTCGGGTCAAATACGTGCCAATAAAATCTATTGTTAAGTCTGTCCGCCAAACTTTTTAGAATGTTTTCTAATTGATGTTTAGTCATTATATCCTCGAAATCCAAATTGTAATTCAGGTCGACAAATTGTAGTTTTTGTCCGCCAAAGTATAATGACTGCAAATGAGTTTGTGTCAACCGTAGAAAAGCAATATAATTTTCAGTCTTACTATTTTCAACAAAGTCACAAAAATCTCTTACAGATTTTATGAAATTGGTAAAACTGCCTGCTTGAATTATTTTGTCAATTGTCAAGTTAGTAGGTTGTGTCATTGTATGGCGTGCAACGACCAGTATTGCTGCAGGTGTGGTATTCATTGAATGTCAAGCCCGGAACAAATGCTGATTGAAAAACTTTTGATGAAG
>JBDTVF010000243.1:0-4952 GCA_040007325.1 Ginsengibacter sp.
TTTTGATCAAGGCCGATCAATACAATACCATTATCATTATCGCTTTGAAGCAGATCAAAAAAATTGAATGACGCAGCTTTGTATAACTTCCGCAGAACATTATCCCTTCTTGCCGGTGTTTCATATTTGCATGGATGAATAAGCCCCATATTATCGCAAGCCACAAAAAAACTATACCTGCAGGAATCCTGTTTTAAATAATTGTGAAAACCATTTTCTGATTGGGTAACACAGATAAACTTTTCAATTCCTCCTTCACCCCATGCTTCTGCGGCAGACTGAAAAGTTGTCGCACTCACCGCAAGCACTTCCCGAATGTAGACGCGGTACCTGCAATCGATATCATCTTTTTCAATGTAATAATTGCCAGCATATTTCAACAAGTCTATAAAGAAAAGAAACTGGTTCATCGCCTCTCTTGGAGTGGCATACCACTTCATGCTGCGCCAGTCGCATACCTGGATCGTCCGGTTATATAAAGTGAACTTATACCGGCCTTCTGAAATGAAAAGAACAGGATAGCTTTTAGCCAGATCAATCATTTGCTTTATAACATCTGGGATGATGCCGTCATATTCATAAATGGTTTCAGAAGGAATAAAAACAAGTGAATCAGCATTAGTGCAGTCATCCTGTACCTGAACTAAAAGCTCGGTAAGGCTGATAAATCTATTTACTCCGTAATTAGTATCAAGATGAGCTTTACGAAGAATGATGAGATAATTTTCGAAAAAAGCATTCATTGCATCATCCGCACTTGCATAACCCTGCACACTTACGAACAGGATTAGCGAAGTATCTTTCAGTGTTCCCTTTTGGTAGTAGACATTGGTACACTTCACCTGGTAGTGATACCAGGTCATACTTGTCTCAACATCTTTCTTTTCAATAATAATATCTGTGCCGAACGAAATACCTGTATAGAAATAACCATTCGCAAAACTATTTAGCAAGTCATTTTTCGCAACAAGGGCAGCTGTCTTGCTGCCGAAGGTTACCGGGTGCTTTGCAATGAGGTTGTCTTTATCAATAAGCTTATAAACATATTGTACCGCAGCGTTATTAATATTAACCTTCAGATTTGTATCCATCATTTCTTTGGACGGCTGATTAATAACTGATAAAAAATCCTGGTGAAATTGTAATAGTTGTGAAGCTGCCTTTGTGCTTTGATTGATCTTACCTGCAGTTGGTGTAGTGTAAGCAATACTTTTCTTCCCGTTGCCCGGTGCTAATAGCATGTCGCTACCGGTCTTACTTATTTTTAAATTGGAGAGATTATCATAAAACTTTTGGGCAGCATCCTTTGCATTTTCTTCGCTGGTAAAATCAGAGCGTGTATTAAAATCGTAATTATCGCCTGAAGGATTGTCCAATTTGTATTTGAACTCCCAGTTATCAGGAATAGGATCGGAAATTGAAAGTTTATATGTGTGTGAAATGATCTCGTCAAAAATTTCCTTCAACTTTTTATCAGCTTCTTGTTTACTGGTGAAAGATTGAAAATAGACCGCAACATTTGCTCCATCTTTTATAATAAATATGCTAAACTGACCTCCCGCATTGCCATTGCTTACCTTGTAATTGTCAATAGAAGTAAGTAACAATAACAAATCTGTAAAACCGGCCTCCGCAAGTTTTACTGAATCGAAATCAATAAGAGAATCAAATTGTAAAGTTCTTTTATCATTGAGTAATGCGAATTTCTTTTTTACTGTATCGAGTTGGATTACATCAACAGGTCTGAATTCAAATTTCTCCTTATCGATGTATAAAACAGTTTCGGTCTTCGGATCAACAGGAACAAGCCTTTCTAATTTTATTCCCTTTTTAATTTTAGAAAATTGTTTCGAATCATTGAGATAGTTAGTGACTCTCGGAATGATCTTTTTAAAATACTTACCCGCTTCTTCCCTGGATGGAAATTTCTCTTTAGTTTCAGCGATCTCTTCGCTACTATGATCTTTAAAGAGCACCCTGAAAATATATTTGCTTACATAAATATTTTCATCAGCTGCAGGCCGCGCCGCCAATGTTGATTGCAGAGATTTACTGTATGTTTCAGCCGCTTCCCTGGTATCAAGCAATTGCGTATCCAAATACGTGTTGCCAAAATCATCTTTAACTGAAGTAGTCCATTTTTGTTCCTGATCAATATATTCAACATTCAATTGAGGCTGTGCAGCCATCTTGTTATAAACCGACTTTAATGAAGACATCCCTGCCTCATAAGTAACCAGTTTATTTTCGACTTTAAAGTCATGGCCAAAAATTGAGATAGCGAGATAATAGATTTCATCAGCCTGCTCCACTAAAAAATTACACAGGTAATGCTTTCTCCAGTCTTCAATGCCACTCAATGCTTTTACCCTTTTTTCAAAGCCTGAAATATTTTCATTTTCCCATCCATCGCATAAATAGTCGTAAGCTTTTCCCCGGTTGCTGCTGAGGTCATCATACTTTGATAAAAATTTCTCCTCTGCTTTTATTTGCGAAAGCTTTAATTGCTGCGTGTCTAACAGTCCCGACGTTAACATTGCATAATCGGTAAACTGTTCTGCAAAACGGGAAAGAAGATGATCAAGAAAGTCCTGTCGGCGTGAATAATAAAGCGTAGGATCTTCTGCAATCACCTGAAGGTATTTCGCATAGGAACTTACATTCAATTCAAGATCAAAGGAAAAATATTCGGTACCCGAGGAACTATCATCAATTAAAAACGAACGATAATTTTCAGCAAAGGTTCCAAGATATTTTATAGAAGCGGCCGCTGTTCGCGCCTCTGTTTCACTTGCGTAATACTTTTTGCTAATTAAGGCAAACTCAGTTGATGATGTAAAACAATAAAAAAACCAGCAGTCATTATAATTTGAAATGATCACCGGCTCAAAATCTCCGTTAAGCAAATCATTTATCAATTCGCTTTCTGCCTGGTCTCTCACCGCACCGAAACAAAATTTATATTCGGGGAAATCATCTTTATTCACATCATTACACCTTCGATCGAGATCAGTATTTTTTATTTTGCCCGAAACAATCAGACCTTCGAGGTTTGCCCTGTCTGTTGGATATGCAAGTATACTTCCTTCGCTTCCTAAATTTCCATTTCCATCAACACCGGTATTGAACCGCAATAACTTTTCTATTTGCGGAACATTGGTCAGTTCGTTAGTGAAATAGGTGTGGCTATCATCATCATTTCCGGAAGATGACAATGCAAACAGCGAACGAATATTTTTTAGCTGCGTTAAATAGTTAGCGAGTAACTGATCAAAGAACAATAAAAATCCCTGCAGTTGTAAAGCTTGTGCCTTCCGTTCATCTGAAGCATTACTTGCGAGGTCTCCTTTGCCTATGCCATATACATGAGGGAATTCATTTTGAATAGAATAATAATCGGCAATGTCAGGATGATACACTCCCTGCGGTATTTCAACATCAAGATTTGGCAACGGTTGTGCATATAAAATTTTTCCGCCGGTTGAAAAATTCATTGCAAATAATGAATTGGCTTTGGAAAGATCAGGTTGTACCCGTGTTCCATATTTGAAGAACTGAAAGCCTGAGCATGTCACGTCAAATTCAGGAATAAAATTTTCCGGGAGATGCATCTCCCATTTATCTACGTCAGGGTATGGTCCACCGTTATGGCATAATTTCCAGGCAAGATTGCGAACATTTTTTACGCCATCAATATCAAATATTACATGGTATACATCAGACAAATGAATTTTCTTTCTAAGCTTGATTGCTTCTAGTTCATCAATATCCACGAAGCCATGGCTTTCTTTTATGTTATAAGGTCTTCCGGAAAAAATGTCTTCAATTGGCTTTCCTTTATCAAGCAATTGCGGCAACGTATAAAACTTAGGTGCAGGAGAAAAAAAATCACGAAGGGCTTCAATTATTTTAAGATAAACAGCGGCCCCATTGCTGTCAACTTCCAATTCAATATCTGCACACAATCCTATATGAAGTTTGCATAACACTTTAATATCAATGAAATCTTCGCAAAGATTTCGGTGCGACATTAATGCGCATTTTATGTCAGCAATTATAGCATCATATTGCGAACGGTCATTCACATTGCTCAAATCGAGATCCTTCTCAAGCTCCACGTAAACGTGATACAAGCCATTGAGAAAACAATCGAATTCATTCTGCGCAGGATTAGAAACTGTCCCCGGAATGTCTACCCGTCGCTTGCAGAAATCAGCCGATAGATCATCTTCCACTTCGAGCCATGCATTTTTAACGCCCGATATATCAATCAGCAATTTTCTGTAGTCACTTATTGTCAGCGGGTTATTCGCAAGTATTTTTGCCGGGGTAAAAAAGTTGTTGTCTGTTGACTGATCATCGGGGTTTCTTGTGAACACATCCACAGCCGGAAGATTGGTACGATAGCCCAGGTCCAGTACCGCATAGATAAGCGCTTCAAGAATGGTAATACCAGGATCATGCGTATTATGATCAGTCCATATCTTTCCGGATAAATTGCCGAGGTAGGCAATTGATTCACTTCTCAGCTTGTCAAAATCCAGGTAAGACGGGAAGCCGGAGTCAGTTGAACTAATCGTTTTACTTTTTACATCATCTGCCATCTATTCAATCGTTATATTTTTATCCGGGCAATAATCTGCAACAGGAATTATGGGTGTCTGGCAACAGTCAATCTTGTTTTGACTGTCATCGTAACATACTTTCCAATCATCACAATCCGGATCATTGATGCACACTTCAATATCGCCGGCAATCAAAATCGAACGTGGGGTATCCGGGCATAGTTTTGATGCCGTATCACCCGGAATATCATTTTCCTTTCCCATTTTAAAATCAGTAATAAAATCTACATAGTCGGTGTTTTCAAGGAACCGAATAATGTCGGACCTGTAAACGCATTGTCCGAACGTAAGTTTGTCATATTTGCCAACAGCCCAAGGCGCCAGCAA
>JBDTVF010000244.1:0-4946 GCA_040007325.1 Ginsengibacter sp.
TCTATCGTGTAGTTAGTGACAATAAAGATGTGGAGGGCAACAGGCGCAAAGATGGTAGCACTGGTTATTTCCAGGGGCCACGGTTTACACAAAATGTACCCGGCATTGAAGCGTTTGTTCGCGTTAAAAGCGGTACCCGCGACATGAAAACCGGTGCTGATATTTACCCGCAGGATCTGCTGTATGTAGACTCAAATTTCTTTTCTGTTTTCTCTTTTCCACTTAAAAGTGGCAGCCTGAAAACATGTTTGAAGGATCCACACTCTGTTGTGATCTCCGAGGAAATCGCTGAGAAACAATTTAATACCACTGATGCTGTTGGTAAGATAATTATGCTGAAAGATGACAGCGCATTTGTGCCATACCAGGTGAGCGCTGTTGCTAAAAAAACACCACAAAATTCTTCCATCAAGTTTAACATGCTGCTGCCCTTTACAATTCCACCGGGTGAAGCCGTTGACAATGAAGACTGGTTCAATTTTTTTCTCAACACATTTGTTGTGCTTAATCCAAATGCAAAAATGCAACAGGTAGAAAGCCAGATGCAGAAATTCTACATGCAGGATTCCAGGGAAGGACGAAAGTTAATGAAGGAACAATTTGGAGACATTCTTGGCGACACGCGTTATATGTTGCAGCCATATATCGCAATGCACATGAGCACAGAATTACCTTCGCAAAACGGTTTAGGCGACGCGAGTAATCCCATGTATTCTTACATACTTTCCGGGATTGCGTTATTTATATTACTCATAGCATGCATCAATTTTGTAAATCTTACTGTGGCGCGCTCTGTAAAAAGAGCAAAGGAGATTGGTATACGTAAAGTAGTTGGCGGCGAAAGAAAGCAATTAATTTTTCAGTTCCTCGGTGAATCATTTTTTCTTTGCATCATAGCTTTCCTGTTGGCCATCGCCATTGTTCAAATTACGCTTCCCGTTTTTAATGATCTTGCCAACAAAGCGCTTTCACTTTCTTATTTGTTTGACGTTAAGTTAATAGTTGGCTACATATTTCTATTCCTCGTCACGGGCTTCCTGGCTGGTTTCTATCCGGCATTGGTGTTGTCAGGATATAAACCGGTTGATACATTGTACAGCCGTTTTAATCTTACAGGTAAAAATTACTTGCAAAAGTCTTTGGTGGTTTTGCAGTTTACGCTTGCCTCTTTTTTAATCATTGCCACGCTAGTAATGTATGCGCAATTTAATTTCCTCACTACCGAAAAGTTAGGGTATGACGATAGTAATCTCGTCATCGTAAATGTGGACCAGGCGAAACATAGTAAAGCCGCATTAGTCAGAAATGAATTAATGAAAGATAAAAACATAGTTGACGTTGCAGCAAAGAATGGCGGTGTGTGGGGGACGGCCGCAAAAAACGCGAATGATTCCATTATACGATTTGCCTATGAAACGGTAAATGAATCATACATCCCTTTATTAAAAATCCCTATCCTGCAGGGTAGAAATTTTTCCAAAGAATTTCCTAATGATTCTGCCAATTCAGTTATAGTAAATGAAGAATTTGTGAAGGAAGCCGGCTGGAAAAATCCGATTGGCCAGGTTGTTAATTTCTGGTATAGAAACGAAGTGTATCATGTTATCGGCGTTGTGAAAAATTATCATTATGCTTCATTAAATGAAAAGATAGGTAGTCAATTATTTACTATGAAGAATGATAATCCTTATGGAGCATTTGGCATTAAAATAAAAGCCGGCAGCGATGCAGCCAGCCTGAAATATATACAGGCGACATTCAAAAAATTTTTTCCGATAAGCCCTTACTCATACGTATTTAAAGACCAGCAAAATTTAAAGAATTACGAAGCGGAAGCCAAGTGGAAACAGATTATGTTTTTCAGCGCGATACTTACCATTTTTATTTCGTGCATCGGTTTATTTGGCCTGTCGGTTTTATCGGCAGAGAAAAGAACCAAAGAAGTTGGCATACGAAAAGTGCTGGGTGCTTCCGTAAAAAACGTGGTAACTATTCTTTCAAAAGATTTTGTAAAACTTGTAATTATTGCATTGGTTATTGCAGTGCCCTTAGCGTGGATGGCTGCTGATAAATGGCTGGAAAATTATCCATACCGCATTACACTAAGCTGGCCAACGTTTGCACTTGCAGGTTTTATTGTGATTTTTATCGCTATTGCAACGGTGAGTTTCCAGGCGATAAAAGCGGCGATTGCAAACCCGGTGAAGAGTTTGAGAACGGAATAAGAACATCTGACCATGGTTAACCGGATTTAAGGGTTAACATGATTCAGAAAAATAAAATCTATAAATCTTTTAATCATATAAATCCTGATTCTGACCATGCTTAAAAATTATTTCAAAATCGCCTGGAGAAATTTGATGAAAAGCAAAGTCTTTTCTTTAATTAATGTCCTCGGCTTAACCATTGGTATTACTGTTTGCATGATGATATTTCTATTCATCATGAATGAATTTAGCGTTGACAAATTTCACAAAGATGGCGATCGCATTTATCGCGTGATGCGTGAGTTTAAGATTGAAGGAAAGTCTTCCAGTGTAGCATACCTGTCCGGCCCGTATGCACCTGCTTTGTTAAACGATTTTAAAGGTGAAATAAAAAAAGCCGTTCGTGTAAATCCCACTGATAACCTTGTAACAATTGGTAACACATCGTTTCACGAGAAAAAAGTATATGATGTTGATGCTGATTTTTTTACCCTGTTTTCTTTTTCCCTGCTAAAAGGAAATGCAGCAGACGTTTTAAAAAATCCGAATAGTGTTGTGCTTACTGAAACCACGGCAAAAAAGTATTTTGGAAGTATTGATAAAGCTGTGGGCAAAACAATTATGCTTGATAAAGAACTTCCATTACAGGTTACCGGCATTGCAAAAGATGTACCCTCTAATTCTGATCTCGATTTTGATTTAATCGTTCCACTTGCGAATTATAAAAATTCAGGCAATATGACTACATGGATCAACAACGGATTATATACTTATGTATTACTTGATCCGCATGTAACGCAACAGCAGGTGGAGAGCCGCTTTCCCCAGTTTATGCAGAAATATATGGGTGGCGATATGAAAAAGTTTGGTATGCAATTTTCGCTTTCACTGACTCCTTTGAAAGACGTATATTTTCAAAAGGCCGCTTTCGATGGGGTAAAGCATGGCGATAAATCTGTCGTTTATATTTTCCTTTCCATAGCTGTGCTTATACTTTTAATTGCCTGTATCAACTTCATGAATCTGTCAACTATCCGTGCTGCCGAGCGTTCAAAGGAAGTGGGTTTGCGTAAAGTATTGGGCGCCCTGCGTAACAATCTTGTGTGGCAGTTTATTGGCGAATCTGTTTTATTAACCACCATCTCATGTATCTTATCTGTCGGCTTATTATTGTTATTTATGCCTTTGTACAACCAGCTGCTGGGCCATGCAATAACGGTATCATGGCATACAATGCCCATTTATTTATTTCTTGCCGGGGTATTAATTATTGTTGGTTTTTTAGCGGGCAGCTATCCGGCATTTTTCCTTTCTGCATTTTCACCCATACAGGCATTGAAGGGAAAATTAAAATTAGGTAAAGGTGGTTCGGCATTTAGGCAGGCATTGGTGATTGTACAATTCACCATATCTGTATTTCTTATTATTGGCGTCATTATTATTACGCGGCAAATGAATTATGTAAAAAATAAACAGCTCGGCTATAATAAAGAGCAAACGGTAATAGTGCCGATTGACAACAATGATATTTATAACAACATGAATGTTTTTAAAACCGATTTGCAAAACGACAGAAATATCGAAGCTGTGTCAATGATGTCCGGCGAGCCAGGCGGCTATTTTGATATGCACGTGTTTGATGTGGAAGGCCATAATGAAAGATGGAATGCGAGAACCGAGTTTTCGGATTTTGAATATGTAAAAACACTTGGGCTAAAGATTGTTGCGGGTAGAAATTTTTCAGCGCAGTTTCCTACTGATACTACCGATGCAGTATTAATAAATAAAGCTGCTGCAGCAAAACTTGGATGGACGCCGGAACAAGCCATTGGTAAATGGATTCAGAATACTATACGTGATAGTGCGAAACGAAGAATCATTGGTGTGGTTGCCGATTTTAATTTCTTATCGCTAAAGGAAAACATGGATGCGCTGGTGATTTCTCCTGCATCCGATAGAAGAGTTGCATTAATAAAAATAAGGCCCGAGAACTTGCAGGCAGGCATTGCTGTTATAAAAAGTGAATATAATAAAGCCGCGCCGGCCTATCCCTTAGACTATACATTTTTAGACCAGCAGTTTGATGAAATGTATAGAAATGATTTGCGGCAGCAAACTATTCTTACGATGTTTGCGGGCTTAGCCATTTTCGTTGCCTGCCTGGGTTTGTTTGGCCTCGCATCTTTTACCGCAACAAAGCGTTTCAAAGAAATCGGTGTAAGAAAAGTATTAGGTTCATCGGTGAAAGGAATTGTTATCTTATTATCAAAAGGCTTATTGAAACCTGTGCTGATAGCGACCTGCATTGCATTACCGCTTGGCTATTATGTGATGAATAAATGGCTGCAGAACTTCGCTTATAAAACGTCCTTGAGTTGGTGGATTTTTGTTTTAGCTGCTATGATCACGTTTGGTATTGCATTGATCACCGTAAGTATTAAAGCCGTTAAAGCCGCAAGAGCCAATCCTGTGAAGAGTTTGAGAACGGAGTGAAAAATTAAGTGTATAAAAATGTATAACTAAAATGTATGTTTAAAAATTATTTTAAAACAGCGATCAGGACTTTATGGCGTTATAAAAGTTATACGCTGATAAATATTATCGGGCTTGCCATTGGTATTGGAGCCATGGTATGGGGTTACCAGAATTACCGGTTCTCTTTCAGTTTCGATAATTTTCATCCCGATATTGACCATGTATACCGTGGGCTCACTTACAGACAAGGGGGCGAAGGAGAGT
>JBDTVF010000245.1:0-4921 GCA_040007325.1 Ginsengibacter sp.
GAGATTATTTGGGTGTTATACTTTCTCGCCAACTCAATTCCATAAGCCGTTTTACCAACGGCAGTAGCACCTGAAACTATAATGCAGGTCTTATTCTTCATATGAATTTATGGAAGCCAGATTTGATAAAAGAACTGGAAAATTCAAGAGCTTCGAAAGCACCGCGAATTTAAATAGTTGTGTCCTCGGTATCAGTATCCGATTCGGATTCGCTTTCCTCAGCGTCTGAGGGGTTATCAGGATCACCTTCTTCATTAAAACCGTCAGGTAATATGACGCTATTTATATCATATTTTTCTTCGATCTCAGCAAGCTTTTCACTCACAAGTCCTTTCGTTCCATATTGACTCGGACCAATACCTTCGTTTCGTATGCATGCAGGGTAGGTTAGTTTACGATCTTCCTCTTTCAGAACATTGATCAGTTCAACTTTAAAAGTCCAGTTCTTATGAAAGTCGTATACATAAATGAACTTTTGATTTGGGTCGCGGATTTGCGAGCCAACTAATGCCTCCTCCATGATCAATGGCTCTGCTTTGTATTCCTTGTCATACTTCTCAAGCGTAATTTCCTTGCCGCGTTGCCAGCTATCATTGCTGCGGTAGAAAGTAGCGCTGTGCTTATTATCAAAATCGAAGCACTTAAGGATGGCTTTATGAAGATCAAAGAAAGTTTGAGAATGCTTTATTACAAAGTCACGATACACACTTTCATCATCCTCCCAGTAAACTCTGAATTTTAAGATTGGCATATCACGAAATTAAGGTTTAGTCATCAATTCTGCTTTCAAAAAAATGTTCTAATGCATTGCATTTTACTTTTTTTCACCGACTCCCAATTCGCGGGCTTTATCAATCATGAAGTTGAACGCTGCATCATAATTATTAGCAATAACTCCGTCGAGCATTGCTTCGCGAACTGCATTTTTTATATCGCCAACAATTTTTGAGGGAGGTAAATCAAATTCTTTCATAATGATCTCTCCTGTTATAGGAGGCTGCCAATTCCTAATGCGATCAGTTTCTTCTACTTCTTTCAACCGCTCCGATACCAAATCGAAGTTTGCCAAAAATCTTTGCACCTTCTGCCTATTCTTCGATGTGATGTCTGCTTTGCATAAGGTCATCAGATCATCTATATCATCGCCGGCATCAAACAGAAGCCTGCGTATTGCCGAGTCAGTTATATTTTCTTTAGTCAGGCCTATCGGGCGCAAATGCAGCTCAACCATTTTTTTCACATACTTCATCTTTTCATTCAGCGGCAACTTTAGTTGTCCAAATATTTTTGGAACCATTCTTCCTCCTACTACTTCATGCCCGTGAAATGTCCAGCCATGGCCGATCTCAAATCTTTTTGTAACAGGCTTCGCAATGTCATGCAGGATAGCAGCCCACCTAAGCCAGAGATCATTGGTGTTTGTTGAAATATTATCGAGCACTTGCAGGGTATGGTAGAAGTTATCTTTATGACCCTTACCGTCTATGTATTCGGCTCCCGCAAGAGCAACCATTTGAGGAAAAATAAATTCCAGCAAGCCTGATTTATACAGCAGATGAAAACCTACAGATGGCTTTTCTGTAAGAATAATTTTATTCAGCTCATCAGTAATTCTTTCAGCGCTTACAATTTTTATTCTTTGCGCATTTCTTTTTATCGCTTCGAAAGTTTCGGGATAAATTTCAAATTTGAGCTGTGCAGCAAACCTTATGGCACGCATCATACGCAATGGATCATCGGAAAAAGTTGCATCAGGTGGAAGTGGCGTTTTTAATAATTGTTTCTTTATATCTTCTATGCCGTTTAGGGGATCAAGTATTTTTCCAAAATCATTTTTATTGAGACTTATGGCAATGGTATTAATTGTAAAGTCGCGGCGCAGCCTGTCTTCATCGAGGCTGCCCGGTTGCACTTCTGGCTTTCTGCTGGTATCCCTATAACTTTCTCTGCGGGCACCGACAAATTCTATTTCAAAAGGCTCTCCATTTTCGCGGATGATTCTTATCTGTGCAGTACCGAATGTTTTAAAAATATTTACCTGGGGTTTTGGATTAAATTTTTCAGCTACTTTTTTTGCCAACTTTATTCCATCTCCCACGCAAACTATATCCGCATCTTTGTTATTCCGATTGAGAATTTTATCTCTTACAAATCCACCGATCAGGTATACTTCCATACCCAGATCGTTACCTGCCTTCATTACCTTCTCAAATATTGATAATTCATCACTTGTTAACTTCACATCCATCAGACAAAAATAATTTATTACTACGCCTGTCCCAAGATTAGGGGACACATCATCTCACGATTCAAATTTGGACTGTTTTTTCATGGCATTAATGTTGACCTATATAACTATCTATGCAAAACTTCGTTCCTTTGAAAGAAGTATTGACATATTGACAAGAGATAATTATATGAACAAAAAATATTTTTTAGCCAACCCTGAGGACGAAATGGAATTTATGCCGATAATTCCACTGAATGAAGATGGGAACGAAAACATTGACGACCAGGTGATTCCAGAGGAAATTCCGCTATTACCTTTACGAAATACTGTTCTATTCCCCGGGGTTGTAATACCGATAACTGTCGGCAGAGACAAGAGTATAAAGGCAGTGACCGACGCTTACAAAGCTGACAAATTGATAGGAGTAGTCTCCCAAAAAGATAGCATGGTAGAGGAGCCTGTGATAAGTGACCTGGTAGATGTTGGTACCGTCGCGAAGATTATTAAGCTTATAAAAATGCCCGATGGTGGCACAACTGTTATCATACAAGGGAGAAAGCGATTTAAAATCGATGAGATAACTGCTGACGAACCCTATTTCAAAGCAAAAATAACAGTGTTGGTTGAGGAAGAACTCAAGGACGATAATGACTTCGATGCCATGGTTTCGTCAATAAAGGAGTTAGCGAGTCAAATAATTCAGTTATCGCCCAATCTTCCATCCGAAGCAGCGATCATCTTAAGAAATATCGAGAACCCTTCATTCCTCATTCATTTTGTGAGCAGTAATCTCAATAGTACTCTGGTTGAAAAGCAAAAATTACTCGAGATACATCACATAAAAGCAAGGGCTGAAGTCCTCTTAAATCTGCTACAGACCGAACTACAATATGCAGAATTAAAAAATAAAGTAACTAATAAAACACGTGCTGAGCTTGATAAACAGCAAAAGGATTATTTTCTTCAACAACAGCTTAAGGCCATTAAAGAAGAACTGGGTGGAGATAATGTAGCCGAGGTAATAGAAATGCAAAAAAGAGGCGAAGGCAAAAAGTGGCCCACTGCCGCGAAAGATATGTTTAATAAAGGCGTGGAAAGGCTGGAAAGAATGCACCCATCTACACCTGACTATTCAGTAGTATATAACCATCTTGACCTTATGCTTGATTTGCCGTGGGAAGATTATACGAAAGACCAGTATGATTTTAAAAAGGCAAAAAAAATACTTGACAATGATCACTACGGGATGGAAAAAATAAAGCAACGCATTCTGGAATATCTCGCCGTTCTCAAGCTTAAGGGTGATATGAAGAGCCCGATCCTTTGTTTTGTTGGCCCTCCGGGAATCGGCAAAACTTCTCTAGGCAAAAGCATTGCTAATGCTATTAACCGAAAGTATGTAAGGGTAAGCCTTGGCGGCTTGCACGATGAGAGTGAAATAAGAGGCCATCGCAAGACCTATATTGGCGCAATGCCGGGAAGAATTTTACAATCTATACGAAAAATAAAATCATCGAATCCTGTAATGATACTTGATGAGATCGATAAGGTTGGGACAGATTTTCGCGGAGATCCTTCATCGGCATTGCTCGAAGTACTCGATCCTGAGCAGAACAATAATTTTTATGATAATTACCTGGAGCTCGAATATGATCTCAGCAAAGTACTATTCATAGCTACAGCAAATAATTTACAGAATATTCAACCTGCACTTCGCGACAGGCTCGAGATTATAGATCTTAGTGGTTATGCGATTGAAGAAAAAATTGAAATTGCAAAACGCCACCTTCTGCCAAAGCAGAAAGAGGCGCACGGGCTGAAAAATGTTTCTTTCAAAATCAGCGATACGGTATTGGAAAGAATTATTGCAGACTTCACGCGGGAAAGTGGCGTCCGGGAACTTGACAGGCAATTGGCAGCTATCATGCGTAGCCTCGCAAGAGTATATGCTGAAAAAGGAAGCCTGAAGCCAACCGTTACAGCTAAGGATGTAGAGCGAATTCTCGGAAGGTCGAAGTATAATAATGAAATGTATAAGACTTCAAATATGCCGGGAGTTGCTGTGGGCCTCGCATGGACTTATGTTGGCGGGGATATCTTGTTTATCGAAACAACCACCAGTGATAATGGCAAAGGTGAATTAAAACTTACAGGCAACCTCGGTAATGTAATGAAAGAAAGTGCATCTACCGCTATGACCTATTTGCAGGCTAATGCCAAAAAATATGGAATAGATCCCGAGTTGTTTACAAAGAAGAATGTGCATATCCACATTCCTGAGGGAGCGGTGCCCAAAGATGGTCCCAGTGCAGGTATTACGTTAATGACAGCGCTTGCATCATCATTTACCGGTAGAAAAGTAAAGCCCTACCTGGCGATGACCGGCGAGATTACTTTAAGAGGCCAGGTACTTCCGGTTGGAGGCATTAAGGAAAAGGTGCTGGCGGCTAAACGTTCAGGGTTAAAAGAGCTTATTATGTGTGTGCAGAATGAAAAAGATGTGAATGAAATAAACCCAAATTTTATCAAAGGCCTGAAAGTTAATTATGTTAAAACCATGCAACAAGTGCTTGACCTGGCCCTTTCGTAAAACTTATTTGAAAAAATCAAAACCATCAGGGACCTTTTTGCGTTTATGTTATTGTAAACAAAATCAACACGAGTTTTTCATGTTGGTTGTTTTAAGGGTTA
>JBDTVF010000246.1:0-4882 GCA_040007325.1 Ginsengibacter sp.
TCGAGCAATGATAATTCTCCGAAAAAAGTTCCTTCACCCTGCTCACCCAGGGTCTGCTCTTTACCATCAGTATTGGTATAGCTAATGCGGACCTCTCCTTTTTCAATCACATAAAATTTATCACCGGGTTCATCCATCCATAAGATGACGGTATTGGCCTTGTACCTTTCTGTTTGCAGGCGCTTCAGCAGGTCTTTTAATTCTTCCGGATTAAGTGTTGCGAAGAGGGGAATTTCCCTGAGCATTTCCGGCGTCATAGTTTCTTTTTAAAAGTACGTTGATGGTGATGGAATAAGTAATTGATAAAGGTAAGATATGGATTGACGCAACGAATAATTAACAGGCGTTCGGTTCAACAGCTTCAATACTCATCTGCGGCAGGTAACCGGCACAGAAAGTATTTACGACAGACCGCGGTGTGAGCACCGTTACCATTTTATTTTTAGGTAAAGGGAGTCTTGCATCATAGCCCAAAGCTGTCCAGTGATAAAGACATGGGGCTGCAACGAGGTAAGGTTCCTCGTCCACAAAAATAAAAGTACCTGCAGGTAAGTCATCTATGTTTGCAAGGAAGGTTACTTTATCACCTCGGTTGTTGATGCGCTCTTTGTGTACCACATCATCAATATTTTTTATACCAGTATTTTCAGTAAAGCCATATGCCGGGTTACCCGTGAGCCAATATCTTTTAAAACGATAGTGATCGGCCCTGCGGCATTCACAGCAAGGCCGATGGCCTGCAGCAAACGCCGTGGCTTCATCTAAAAAGAACAGCTCCGTATAAAGACCGGGTGACATCACTTTCCTGCGCCGGTCTTTAAACTGCAATACACAAATAAGCCACGCTTTCAACTTAAAGGGCCGCAATATTTGTGTGGTATGGTCGTGCAACTGGCCACGATTGCCCATCCATAGCCCACGGGCATTGGTGTCAATGATATTGCCTGTGGGGTCTACGCGGTTTTGCATCGATCATTTTTTAAGGGCATAGAAATTTTTCTTACAAAAGAAATGAAAAATTCCGCCGATAAAAAATGTCAAACATCACCTTGGCAAAGAACCTGTAAAGGTTGTGCAAACCGAAAAACCTGCAATGGCAACAGCCATGCAGGTTTTAAAAAGAAAAAGTGCTGCAACGTTACAATGCTTAATGTGTGCTGGTTGAGTCAGATGCACCTTTACCTATAAGATCCATAAACTGGTCAAGCTTGGGCGTAATGATGATCTCCGTACGCCTGTTCCTTGATTTGCCATCGGGAGTATCATTGGCTGTAACCGGGTTGTATTCACCACGGCCACCGGCGGTAAGGCGTTTTGGATCTACAGCGAAATTATTTTGCAGCGCCTGTACTACTGAAGAAGCTCTTAGTGCACTCAGATCCCAGTTGTTGCGAATGTTGGGCTTTGCGATAGGAACATTATCGGTATTACCTTCTATTAATACATCGTAATCTTTATAGTCTGTAATGATCTTGGCGATCTTTGATAAGGTACTGTTGGCCTGGTCTGAAATTTCGTAGCTGCCTGATTTGTAGAGCATATTGTCTGAAAGCGAAATGTACACAACGCCTTTCAAAACCTTTACATCCACATCACGCATTTCTTCCCTGCTCAGTGAGCGTGTAAGGTTGTTAGTGAGTAGCATATTTAGCGAATCACTTTTGTTCCTGGATGCTATCAGTTCCTGGATGTATTTATTGGATGAATTGATTTCATCTACCAATTTAGAAACATTTACATTACCCTGGCCTGCAGAGGTAAGGCATTTGTCTAAAGCAGATTGTAATGATTTCTGGTGCTCCTGTTCGGCCTTCAACCGGTCTTCCAAACTTGAAATGGTACCGTTAGCCCTCTCCAGGTTACTCTTACATTGCTCACCTTCCCTTGTCAGCCCACCGTTGGTGTCCATTAATTTGTTGTAGTTTGCCTGGAGCTCATTAAATTTTTTGGTACTTACGCAACTTGTCATAAATAACACTGCCGCGGTAGCAACAATTATTCTAAGATTGATTTTCACTTTATATATTTTAAGTTAAGAAATAGAATGTCTTCAATAAAATTTCGGCCAAGTTATAGATTTTGGAATTAATGATCTTTAACAGCAGAAATCAGGCCATGCTGTGCCACCGGCAGATTGAAAAATAGCCCACGCAGCATCTTCGCAATTTATAACGGAGCGTTTACTGATTAGTCTGCTTCAAAAAAAATTCATGTAGTTTTTGCAGTTTTCTTTCCACTGCTCCTCTGCGAAAAAACGCTTAACTCTTTACTGGCCTTTGTCTAGGGCTGCACTTCACCAGGAAATTTTTGCACATTACCATAATTATTTTTTGATGTACATTGTCATAAATATGATTGCTATGTTAATGAAGAAGCCCTTTTTTGTTCTACTATTTATTTCTTTTGCAAATTTTCTTTTTGCTCAAAAAAAAATAACTGTTACTTCTCCTGACAAACAACTTACTTTCTCTTTTACAATTGAAAGTGGCCATCCGGGATATTCAGTTGTTTATAAAAAAAAGACACTTGCAACAAAAAGCCGGCTCGGGCTCACGTTTATGGATAATGGTTATTTTGGTGATAATATTAAGACTGGCAATGTAATTTTAAAAAACGACGTAGAAGATTATGATTTGCCCCTGGGCAAAACAAGTAAAGTACATGACGCTTATCGCGAGGCCATGATACCGATGCAGGAAACCAGTGATAAAAAACGCATGGTGAATTTAAGAGTGCGGGTGTTTAATGATGGTATTGGTTTTCGTTATGAATTACCGGAGCAAAACGGGTGGAGCAATTATACACTCACTGATGAAAACACCCAATTCAATCTTGCAGGTAATCCAACAGGCAGAGTGGCCTTCCTTGAAAATTTTACTACATCTCATGAGCACCTTTATAGTGTAATGCCGCTGGCAGATATTAAGAATGACACTTTGATGGACATGCCCGCCTTGTTTGAATTCCCCGGCAAAGTTTACATGGCGATTACCGAGGCTAACCTGGTGAATTACGCCGGCATGTCGCTGATAAAACGTAACGGCATTCTTACCAGCCAGCTTAGCCCGTTGCCCGGTCAGCAGGAAATAAAAGTGAAAGCTACTTTACCGCATCATACACCGTGGCGTGTAATGATAATAAGTGACCGCGCAGGTGCCTTGATAGAAACAAACCTTATTACCAACCTCGCCGATCCCAGTAAGGTGGAAGATGTATCATGGTTGAAACCAGGTAAAGCAACATTTCATTGGTGGAATGGAGACATCTCTCCCGACACAACGTGGGAGCCGGGGGTTAATTTTGATTTTGATAAATATTATATTGATTTCTGCGCACGGAACGGTATTGAATATCATTCGGTGATTGGTTACCGGCAGGTGGCATGGTACCAGAATGACGGCGAGCAATATGCACCGGGTCCGCATACAGATGTAACCAAACCGAGGCCGGGATTCGATATACAGGCGTTGAGCGATTATGCAAGAAGTAAGGGCGTGCGCCTGCGCTTCTGGGTTCATTGGCAACCGCTTTATGCAAAACTTGACAGCGCTTTTGCATTATACGAGAAATGGGGTATTGAAGGAATGATGGTTGATTTTATGGATCGCGATGACCAGGAGATGGTAAAGATACAGGAAGAGATATTGCAAAAGGCGGCAGCGCATCACCTGGAGATAGAATTTCACGGAGCATATAAACCTACCGGCCTCAGCCGCACTTATCCCAATGAATCAACACGAGAAGGCACGTTGAACTATGAAAATGATAAATGGGGCAACCTCATAACCCCGGATGATGATATTAATATTCCTTTTACCCGCGGTCTCGCAGGCTGCACCGATTATCACCTTGGGGGCTTCAGGGCTGCACCTGCAGACAATTTTAAAGTGACCACCTTGCGACCACATGTATTGGGTACCCGTTGTCACATGCTGGCGATGTATATCGTTTTGGAAAATCATATGTCAATAGTATGCGATGAACCTGAAGCCTACGAAGGGCAGGATGGCTTTGACTTCCTTACCAAATTGCCTACGGTATGGGATGAGACTGTAGTGCCGGGTGCTGAGGTAGCACAATGGGTTTCCATTGCAAGAAGAAAAGGAAATGACTGGTATGTTGGCACCATTAATAATAATACCAGTAAGACAGTAACTGTTCCCCTCAACTTTCTTTCTGCAGGAAAATATACAGCGGAGATATATAGGGATGGACCAGACGCCGTAAACCATCCCAATAAATTGGTTATGGAAACAAAGGAAGTGAATGCGCAAGCAAAGCTCACTCTTGAACTTCCTGCTGGTGGTGGCGAAGTGATAAAATTGTCGCCTGCCGGGCAATGATATTCATAAAGGCATAGTTTTTCTTACCTATTTATAAAATAAAAAACATGAGCCAGGCATTTGTAAAAGAAAGTGAAGAACAATGGCTGCACGAAGTGCCTCCAACCTTAAACGCGTTGATCGTTTACCTCACCCGCGAAAACAATGGCATACGCGTATATGAGCAAAAGAATTTTGTTGAGCCCAAAACCGGTAAAACAATTCATGTAATGAGTAACGGGCTATCCTACAGAACCGACGCTGAAAGTAAATGGCAGATCGTATAAGTTTTCTCTCTGTTCGAATTTCCGGCAAGCAATCTTAAAGGTTTATTGAATTGCTACATCAAAAATTGGAGCAAGCGCATGTGCCTAATGAAATGATTGTTTACAATAGTGCAGGACATAGATGGTACGGTGATACGCTAAGCGATTCGTTTGAAAAGATCGAAGCGTTTCTTAAAAAGAATGTGCCTTGATGTGTTCGAAAGTTTTAATGATCACCAAGCTTCATTTCTCATAGGTTAATTCATCAGCTTTAGCCCCATTTTCTGTTACAAT
>JBDTVF010000247.1:0-4876 GCA_040007325.1 Ginsengibacter sp.
GCAACGCGGAGATACCAAATGAAATACC
The DNA here is from genome assembly GCA_040007325.1 of Ginsengibacter sp. Classification (GTDB taxonomy): domain Bacteria; phylum Bacteroidota; class Bacteroidia; order Chitinophagales; family Chitinophagaceae; genus Ginsengibacter. Next base: position 29 of record JBDTVF010000247.1, read on the forward strand.
TTCTGAAGCTGACAATTGCGAGTAACATAATTCGGCAAGCTCTTTCATATCAGCGCTATCGTCGATAAATAATAATGTCGACTGGTGCGAATACCCTTCGAGTTGCCCGATGGAATGGACGTTTACTGAAAGTGGTTCGAGAAGTACATTTTCTCTTACTACCATCTTATTATTGAGAAAAACATTGGTAAGACTATGATATCGCTGAAACTTAAAAGCCTCTCCACTGAGTTTTCTGCCACAGGTAATAATCTCACTGCATATTAAATGATGATGATCGCTAAGATAAATATTATTGATAGATAGGAAACTTGATTTCGCATGTGGTACGCTTGGGTGAGGTAGAAAACATAGTGATGCATTATTTCCCATCAGGATTTCCATGTGTTGGCTCGCAGCATTCTTCATAGAAAATATGCGTTGATATCCCTGCGTGGTCAGATGAACTTTCGCATCAGCTTCTAATTCGACCATTAAGTTGTATTCATCATTGTTTAAAACTCCCGGTGAGGAGCTTGTGATCATTAATCTTAACCAATCAGCAGGACCGCCTTCGGTTATGTTAGCCAGTTTAAATGGCTGTTTGTAAAACGCATTGGAGAGATAGGTGCTACCTGATTTATTAGCCGCAACAATATGAAGATGCTTATCTAACGGCATAGCGCAGGTTCTTTTGTTTCTTCAAGCAATACAAATTTTTTTATCCAGCCAATAACGTCTTCCAGCCCGCAGGCGACCATGAGATCTGTAAATACAAAAGGGTTTCCTTTCCTCATTCTTGCTGCATCGTTGTGCATCATATTAAGGTCTGCTTTTACATATGGCGCAAGATCAATTTTATTTATCACCAACAAATCGCTTCTCGTAATGCCAGGGCCACCCTTTCGCGGAATCTTATCTCCTTCAGCCACATCAATTACAAAGATGGTAACATCTGCAAGATCCGGACTGAAGGTTGCAGAAAGATTATCTCCCCCACTCTCTATAAAAATTATTTGCACATCCGGAATCCTTTTTGCCATTTCTTCCACAGCCTCCAGGTTCATGCTCGCATCTTCACGAATAGCGGTGTGAGGACAGCCGCCTGTTTCCACGCCAATAATTCTCTGGGGAGGTAACAAACTATTTGTTGTAAGAAACTCCGCGTCTTCCTTTGTATAAATATCATTGGTAATTACGGCTATACTATAATCATTACACATAGCTCTCGTTAGGCGTTCAATCAATGCGGTCTTACCGGAACCAACCGGCCCTGCAACCCCGATCTTTACATAAGAGCGAACCTCACCTCCAATCCTCTCTTCTTCAAAGAGGGGACGAGAGGCCTCACCCAAAACCTTACTTTCTAAGAACCCCGTCGAGGTATCAAAAAACTTTTTATCCTTATTCATAGTTATATCATTATAATGTCCCGATATATTGTCAACCTAAATCAAGTCTTTACTAATTTCTCTCCGATGCATTCTTCAATAATGAAATGACTCATGACATATACAGTCTTGAATACAATTGCTCGTGCTGCATACTTCGAATATCAAACCCCGCACAGCTATAACCAATTAATGTTTCATCTGGATATAATGTTTTCCCCGCAAGTTCATTTATAAGAGGCAGTAACGATAACAGAATCTCTTGTCCTGTCTGCTGCCCGAGTGGAATAAGCTTTACTGCATTTGTAACAAATCCACTCGTAGCATTATAATAAAAACCAGTAAGTGCTTCATCTTTCTCTATCCCGAGATCCACAGCTAATAAAGCAAAGGCAATGCAATAGTGCCCATAGCCATTTCTATCTATAATTGCCTGACGGTATTCTTTTGCCCGCCGGGCTTCATCATTGTTGTCAAAAATTTTTAATAATCGTAGTGCCAATTTGTTGCTTGCAACGCGTATTTCTTTTGGAAGTTTAACAGCATTACACAAAGCATCAAGTTCCAATACCTCACTCAGGTTATCCTCAACCATTGCATCGTAAGCAAGTGAAACCAGTGCAGCATCGGTATAAAAAAGATTAAAAGAAAGTTGGTTAGTGATGAATTGTTTTGCTGTCTCAGCTGAGTTTACAATGTCTGCCTGTACATAAGTCTCAAGCCCCGCAGAATGAGAGAATGATCCTATTGGAAGGGCAGGATCGCAGAGATGAAGCAGTGAAACAAGATTTAATGAAGACATCGTTATGTAATTGAAAGCGGCAACACTTTTGCAGGTATACTATCGTTGCCGGCCACCTGTACATGCGGCAACACTGTAGTTTTGAAGGGATATTTCAATTTTCTCTCCTCAATACGAATCATATATTCAGAGGCTTGCAACAAGTTGTGCAGCGGCGCATCATAGGGAATCAGTAATTCATTTTCGTCATGAAAAAGCGGGAGATGCCTGTTGCCAATTTCGTAACACAAAGCCCCTGCGGCATTAATAGAAACAGGTGCTATAATGATGCATTGCGTTGGAATCATCTGTACAACAATCATTGCATCGCCTTCTTCCCAGAGAATATCGCCGTCCTGGAGATTTGGGTTTTCACTCAAAAATTTAAGCGTAACATTTACTCCGCCAGCCGTCGTCCTATGCAAAATTCTCTTGCCTGTTTCATACCATTCTACAGGCAGCACATCAATACTTTTGTGAAGCACCGGTGATGAATAAATATTACCATATTTCTTTGTTATCAGCACGGGCTTTAAATTAAAATAAAAAATATCGTTGTGCCAGCGCCAGCTCATGCAGCGGCTCACATGTAATGTGTTCCCCGTTTACCTTTACTTCGTATGTTTCAGGATTCACATCAATATCAGGCGTCTGGTCATTGTGAATCAAATCGTTCTTGGATATTTTTCTGCAATTCTTAACAGGCAATATTGTCTTTTGTAAATGATAAGAATCTACTTTCCCATTTTTTATGGATACCTGCGAAACGAATGTAATTGATGTAGTATGCAAGGCTTTACCAAAAGCGCCAAACATATGACGATAGATAACAGGCTGTGGCGTGGGAATGGATGCATTGGGATCTCCCATTTTACTCGCCGTGATCATTCCGCCTTTTATGATCATCTCGGGCTTGGCGCCAAAGAGTGCAGGCTTCCATAAAACAAGATCTGCAAACTTTCCCTTCTCAATTGAGCCAACATATTCTGAAATGCCGTGAGTGATCGCAGGATTAATCGTGTATTTGGCGATATATCTTTTCACCCTGAAATTATCATTTTCATTTTCTTTATCCTCCGGCAAAAATCCTCTTTGCTTTTTCATCTTATCAGCAGTTTGCCATGTACGTGTGATCACCTCAGCCACGCGGCCCATTGCCTGGCTGTCTGAACTCATCATGCTGAACACGCCCATGTCATGCAGAATATCTTCTGCAGCGATAGTTTCAGGTCGGATGCGACTATCGGCAAACGCTACATCTTCCGGAACCGATGGATCAAGATGATGACAGACCATGAGCATATCAAGATGTTCATCAATAGTATTGATGGTAAACGGACGCGTAGGATTGGTACTTGAAGGCAATACATTCTGATACATCGCCGCTTTAATAATATCAGGAGCATGACCACCTCCCGCGCCCTCAGTATGATAAGTGTGAATGGTTCTTCCGTCAATAGCTTTAATAGTATCTTCTAAAAATCCTGCTTCATTTAATGTATCGGTATGGATGGCAACCTGCACATCAAATTTGTCTGCTACTTTCAATGACGCGTCAATCACTGCCGGAGTGGAACCCCAGTCTTCATGGATTTTCAAACCCATCGCGCCGGCCTCAATTTGCTCCACTAACGGTGCGGTTGTCCCACAATTACCTTTGCCAAGAAAACCAAGGTTCATTGGAAAGCCGTCTGCTGCTTCCAGCATTTTTTGAATGTTCCATGCACCAGGTGTTACAGTAGTCGCACTTGTACCATCAGCAGGACCTGTGCCGCCACCAAACATAGTCGTGATACCACTGAACAATGCATGATCTATAAGTTGGGGGCAAATAAAATGAATATGAGAATCGATACCCCCTGCTGTAAGAATTAACCCGGCACCACCATGCACTTCAGTAGAAGCGCCGATGATCATGTTCTTATCAACGCCATCCATAATGTCCGGGTTTCCTGCTCTGCCAATACCTGCTATCTTTCCATCTTTTATACCGACATCGGCTTTTACAATTCCCCAATGATCGATGATCAAAGCACCTGTTATAACAAAATCTAAAACGCCTTCATCTCTTGTAGCAGTTGATGACTGCCCCATTCCATCGCGAATAGTTTTGCCGCCTCCAAACTTATTTTCTTCACCATACACTGTATAATCCTTTTCTACTTCAATTATAAGATCAGTATCTGCAAGCCTCACCTTGTCTCCCGTAGTTGGACCGTACATATTAGCATACCTCGTCCTTTTGATATGGAGACTCATGATTCTTTATTTTTAAAATGAAGCGACGTAGCTTTTTTTACTGCACTTTTTTTATGGTCGCTTTTTACTGAGCCATTCACCAAATTATTGAATCCAAAAACCTTTCTTTTTCCACCAAAGGCAACCAACTCTACCTGCTTCTCTTCGCCGGGTTCAAACCTTACTGCTGTGCCTGCAGCAATGTTTAGATGCATGCCAAATGCTTTCTCCCGATCAAATTCCATTTGCCTGTTCACTTCAAAAAAATGAAAATGCGATCCTACCTGCACGGGACGGTCTCCCGTGTTGACTACCGGCAGCGAAACTGTTTCACGTCCTATATTACATTCTATATCTTTTTCGCCAACGAAATATTCTCCTGGTATCATTTTAATTTATTTGTTACCTCACCCCAACCCCTCTCTAAAGGAGAGGGAACCAAATCTCACAGAAGTAATG
>JBDTVF010000248.1:0-4861 GCA_040007325.1 Ginsengibacter sp.
TTTTAAGAAATCAACTTCTGCAAATACATTCCCCTGGATATCCCAGTTGTTATTTTTATTGTCCTTAGAGCGGAAAATATTTGCGTAAGCATTTTGAGCGTTGCCTAAACCCTGTGATTTGGTACCAGCGAAATTTCCCATAATATCATAAACAGGGATAATGGCATCTTCCCTGAAGGCTACGCTGTACGGGCTGCCTTCACCCTGGTTGCCATAAGTCGGATTTGTTTTATAGAAGATATAAGCATTCTCGCCTACCCTTATTTTATCGCCTATGTTAAACTGGGTATTGGCACGTACTGAATACCTTTTCAGGAACTGAAACTTTGCAATGCCTTCCTGGTTGAGATAGCCTAAAGAGAAATAATATGAGCTTTTGTCAGAACCGGCGCTTACAGATACGTTATGGCTTTGTGTTTGTGCATTCCTTGAAATTTCATCATACCAATTAGTACCTTGCTTATTTGCTCTCGTAATCTGGTTGCTGTTTTTATCATAAGTAGCGGGATCGGCGTTCGGATCGCCTTCAAATCCACCCGCCGGAGTTATATAATCAGGAATCACAGGAGTAGCACCTTTGCCAAATTGTGCGTTGCCAAAGTTTGGATCACCGGGATTAAGACCCGAGTTTTTCAACTGAAGCCAGATAGCATCTGCCTCCTGTTGTGTACTAGCCATCTTGTACCCCGGACCTTGGTTTGTAACCCCGTAATAACCATCGTAGCTAACTTTGGCTTTTCCCGTCTTGCCTCTTTTTGTTGTTACAATAATAACACCATTTGATCCTGCCAAACCATATATTGCTGCGGAAGCATCTTTCAATACCTGTACAGACTCGATATCATTTACATTAATATTATGGAGATCGCCCCTTACCCCATCAACAATAATGAGCGGCGAATTATTACCGAACCCTGTAATGCCCCTTATACGAATATCACTACTAGCACCCGGCTGACCTGAAGATATAATAGTAACACCTGAAGCACGTCCCTGTAAGGCTTCTTCGCCGGTTCCTGCAGGCACCTGTTTCATGTCTTTGACATTAACTACTGCCACTGATCCGGTAATCTCCTTTTTTCTTTGTGAAGTATAACCGGTAACTACCACTTCATTAAGAGTAGAAGTAGTAGATTTCAATGAAACTGACACGTTATTTTTGCCTGCCACTGTAATGTCTGCCGGTTCAAAGCCTACGGAAGAAACCACCAGTCTTGAATTTGCATTCGGGGTGTTAATAGAAAAATTACCTGAAGCGTCAGTTTGGGTTCCCACATTAGAACCTCTTACAATAACCGTTGCTCCTACAACAGCCTTGCCGGAGGCATCCGTCACATTACCGGTGACCGTTTTTTGTGCTAAAAGAATGTTGGAAACAAGAAGAAACACGACTATCATGGATAGCCGGCATAGCGTAAGTTTTAATCTCATATAGCAATCGTTTAATTTGCGTGAAAATAACAAAAAATTAATACAAAAATTCCTAGTTTAAAAATATTATTGAAAATTGTTAAAATAATACCAATGGCTTTATGGAGGGATGACCGGTAGTTTGAAAGAATATTTAATGCTTTCAAATTTTGTCCGAATTATAATCAGTGGGAAAATGATAAACCTTTTATTCTGGTTTAATAAGCAGTTTTGGAATCTCATAGCATTCGTTGGAAGATCAAGCATCGTTTTATAGACTATCTGTTATAGCTAATCATTAAATATGACAAAGGTTTAATAAACTTCGCTGCCTCGAAATTGAAAAATTAATAAAACAACCCGGGATAAAGTCAGACCGCATTAAATTAATTTCTTAAAGTCTGGCTGCTAATACATATAACTTACTATTATTTCGAAAGTATACAATTGTATGATTTATCTAAAATTCGAAATTTCTTCTAAAATTATCTCAGTAAAAAAAGAGTTCCTTTTTTTACATATCGCCTTCCATTAGGCAATTGAATATCGAAATAATAAACGTATGCTCCGGAGGGCTGAACTTCGCTTTTGTATTTTCCATCCCATGCAGCGAGTGAAGCATTGTTTAAATTAAAAAGTTGCAGCCCCCATCTATTGTAAATGATGAACTTTTTAATCTTATAATTACCAGGCGCGGAAATTTTAAATACATCATTAATGCCATCGCCATTTGGTGTAAATGCATTGGGTATATCAATAGCGTTAAACACTTTCACATTTACCGTAGAAGAAGAATTACCACAGCCAACATTAGAAGTTGCACTTAATACATACTGCATATCCGAGGGAGGAAATACAGTTGGGTCAAGAATTTTATTGTCATCCATATATTGCAACGGACTCCACACATAATTGATAGACGTACCTTTTGCAGATCCACCGAGCATGATGGAATCGCCTTTTAGTATCTCCTTATCCGGCCCCGCATCAACCATTGGGTTTCGCAAAACATTCACCACAACATCAGCAGAATCTTTGCAGCCATAAGAATTAGTGACAATTACTTTATAAGTAACAGAATCTTTTGGTGTTGCAACAGGGTTTGGTATGGCATCGTTTGTAAGACTTGTAGCAGGCGTCCATTTAAATGTACCTTGCCCCGATGCGGAAAAATTGATACTCTTGCCTTCGCAAATAGTGTACATATCCTGGACAGAAATGGTGGTAGATGGAAACACATTAATATTGAAAGTATCTATAGATGTACATCCAAAATAAAAATTCTGTGTAAGCACATAAATACCAATATCAGCAAATTGAATAACCGGTACCAATGATTTTGGATCACTGGAATTGTAACCATTGGGACCGGTCCATAAAAATGTAAGGGCAGAAGGATCGACCTGGGGCAGGTAGAGATCTTTATCCTTGCAACCTAAAAGACTTTGCGGAGCATTATGTGGCGGCACCGGGTGGATCTCTGTATATATCTTATTTGATACAATACGGCAATGAAGAGAATTAATATTTTGGCGTTCCGCCATGGTAAGTCGGTAAACGATCGCTCCGGTTAATCGATTTGGTATTGCATATGTAAGTGATGTGGCACTATTAATATCCTGCCATGTTACTCCTGTATCTACGCTTTGTTGCCATTGAAATACCGGGTCGTTTAGGCCAGCATCATACATGCCACTTAGGATAAAAGGATTAGTGTAGTCAGCGCAAACATTTCCATCCTGTACTATACCATCTAATAGCGCTGTTAATTTAGGTCCACACATATTAAGAGTAATATCATCGACAACAAAGGCACTGCCGCAACCATAGACAGGATCAGCGGATAAACTCAAAACTACATCACTTACGCCTGCCGGTGTTGTAAAAGTTAACCCAAACTGCTTCCAAACTCTCGATTGCTCTATTGGCAAGTCACCGGTATTATAAGTACCCAGCGCCTGGCCTCCCAACGTAGCTACTGTAAAAGTTATATTGGGCAACACCGGGTGGCCACCGCAGGCAAAATCCTGCATAACATTAGCAATCCACGCCGCATATTGGTAATTAGTATTACCGCATAATCCTGTTGCCGTGTCCTGGTGTATAGTGCCAGCCGTACTTTCAGCATTTATCAGCATGTACTGCCCGTTTTGATCGAGCGTATGATCTCCGGCTAGCATGTACCACGAGTGCGCGGATGGTGTTTCCCCACAGCCAAAGATTAAATTGCTAAGTGTGTATTCGCCTTTTTTGGGACAGCCACCTACATAATTATATGTTGTAGTAAATCCGGGAAGCATCCCACCAGTATTGCCGAATGTTACATTGACGATTGGATCGCTCAATCCGCCATTGCAGAGTTGAGCCTCTGTCTTTATAGAAAGAATTAGTACCAAATAAAAAAGAAATCCATACAATTTCATAAAGCGGCTAATCCTAATATAAGTTGATACAGGCAGTTGTTCGGCTCAGCTGTTATTACTTTGCCCTCATAATGATTATGGCAAGATTAAGATCATTTAAAAATACAACTCCTAAAATTAATTAGGCGATTTATATCTGCAATGATTTTAAAATAGTTGCACGCCAGGTTGTGTTATAAATATGTTATCTCCTATTACCTTTATCCTAACTATGCATTGTTTTAATTAGTGTGATTCTATCAAATTATCAAAGTGTTTCGAAATTTAAATCAAATAAAAAAAAGTCAATTTGTAATAGTTGGAATTTTACTGTCGGTTTACCTGGCAAATGTCATGTTTACTACAGCAACAAGCATCGATACCAGGAGACCTCTGGCAGATACTGCTAAAAGCAATTTTGCCGGCTCAGCGAGTTGTGCTGATTGTCATAAAGATATTTATGAGAGCCATATTAAAACCGCACATTATTTAGATTCAAGGCCTGCTGCAAAACAATTCATAAAAGGAAGTTTTGATAAAAGGAAAAATAAATTTGTTTATAATAAATGGATGGAAGTTGTACTTGAACAAAAAGCAGATTCCTTTTTTCAAACAGCTTACATTAATGGAGCTGAATACAAAAGGGAAGCTTTCGGCATTGTAATAGGGTCAGGGCGAAAAGGCCAGACTTATTTATACTGGGATGAAAACAAATTATTTCAACTTCCGGTTTCTTATTACACCAATCTAAACAGTTGGTGCAACAGCCCGGGGTTCCCCATTAACCTCGTAAAATTTGATCGTATTATTCCTGCTGAATGTATCGAATGCCATGGAACTTATGCCAAGGTGGAAACAGACGATAACGGCGAACCTTTCTATGATAAGAGCAAGATTATTTATGGTATTGATTGTGAGAGATGTCACGGACCGGCGGCTGAGCATGTTGCGTTTCAAAAAATGCATCCTGAAGAAAAACGGGGAAAGTATATCATAAACATTACCCAACTTACCAGGCAACAAAGGCTCGATGCATGCGCCTTATGTCA
>JBDTVF010000249.1:0-4850 GCA_040007325.1 Ginsengibacter sp.
AAAAAATTCTTCCCTTAAATTTTTAGCTCAAGAACTAAACAGAACCGCTAAGTAAATTTATCATGCCATCTTTTGACTGATTATCTTTAATTTTAAAAAAAACATCATGCAAAAAATCTTACTTCCTGCTATTGCCATTGTCATAATTTTTTCTCAATGTAAAAGCAATACGTCGGCGACCTCCGGCAATGCAGATGCTGATAAAGTTGCTGATGCCACTGGCCTTTCCAACTTTGAGAAAATAAAGGAGATGGAATTTACTTTCAATGTTCAAAAAGATACTTTCTCTATGAGCAGGCATTGGAAGTGGATGCCGCAAACAAATGATGTGGTTTTTTCTGATGGTAAAGACAGTGTTGCTTTTAAAAGATATGATACATCTTCGGCGCAGTTAAAAGATCTGAATGGAAAATTTACCAACGACGAATACTGGCTTATTTTCCCTTTTCACCTGGTATGGGATAAAGGAATGACACTAAAAGATGACGGCATGGCGGTGGGCCCGGTAACCGGCGACTCATTACATAAGTTTACTGTTCAATATAATAAATCCGATGGCTTTACTCCCGGAGACATGTATGCGATTTATGTAGATTCAAAAAATAAGATAGATGAATGGGAATATCATAAAACAGGAAGTGCCGAACCTTCGCTGATGACAACATGGGAAGATTACGAAAAATTTGGTGACCTGCAATTGGCTACCAATCACCAGAGCAAAGACGGGACGTTTAGATTATTTTTTACTGACGTGAAAGTGACGGAATAATGACTACTAACGTAACTTTTTTTCAATAACAATATTATCTTTATATTCGAAGTCGGTGAACTGCTTTTACCTTTCTTTGGTATAACTACATCGCGAATAATCCGCTTTCACTTCTGAAAATTTCCCCAAAGAAAAAAATGTTTTGTTTTATAGCTTAACACAAACCATATTAGTTGTTATTTATTTCACTTAAAAAAATTAAAAATGGAAACTGAATCTGGAGTTGCAAATGACAAGGCGGCCTTAAAGTTTGGTATAATGGTGATAAATACTGCCGAGCTTAAAAAGGTTTTGCAAGACGACAGCGATTTTGATGGGATCACCTTACAGGTAAGCCGCGTGATGTCCGGCGCAACAAATGGAACTGGTGCCGGCCAACCAACGTTTAGGTTTATTGCCTATACACATTACGCGTCCAGGAAAAAGCAGGAGATGATAAGCGATCCTAAATTTTTCGCTACCGGCACCGAAATGTTTAAAACCATTGAAGCAGGAGACGAATCCACGAGTCATTTTGGAAATTTGAAGCTTACAAGGGCGAATCTCCAAGAGGATATAGATACCAATCAATTTCCTTTTCTTGTCCTCACTCCCGAGCTTGGAACCGGCGATCATGAAAATTATATCGTTTGCAAGGCTGCATACGCTGAGTCATTAGATGCTGCTACTCCCGCATCACAATCGCAAAGTCTTAGCAGAGGTGGTGGTGGTGGTCTCAAATCGATTGGCATTAATCCCTCACCTCCGGCATAGAGACGCAGAACAAAAATTAATTCAGAAGGCCTCAGGGCCTTTTTTGTTTAAAAAAAAATCTCAGTGACATTAGATTAGGTGCGCTGCATATTGATAACAATTAAAGCCAAAGAATTCTATGACCATAACTTTATTTCCATAACCGCCATTATTATAGAAATCCTTTTGCTAACTTTCTGCACGGAAGCTTGGCGACCAACTTATGCCGATGATGCCATTGTCCATGCTCTTCCAAAAAATATTTTCAATAGATGCTTATGAGGATCACCATACTTGCACTTTTTCTTCTAAGTATATTAAACGTTAGCATCGCTCAAACAAAAAAAATAGACAGCCTTAATAATCTTATTAGTAAATCGAAAAGTGATACCGCAAGAATCAACCTGCTGGTAAAAAAAATAAGGCTGGTAAGAAATCAAAATATTGATTCTTCTATCCTCATAAATAAAGCAGCGCTTATCAATGCGCAAAAGATTGGTTATTACAAGGGTGAGATTGACCTGCGAAACAACCTCGTAACAAGCTTTTGCTTTAAGGGAGATTATAAAAGTGCCGAAGAAAATTTAAAGTTTTTGGGAGATTTTATAAAGGCAACTCCCGATTCAGCTGACTTCGCTGATTACTTATCAAACTATGGAATGATGTATGGCATGCAAAGTAAGTATGATACATCTATCCAATATTACGAAAGGGCAATCGGTATTAACGAAAGGAAAAAAAATACAAAAGAACTTGCCGGTAATTATTCCAATGTCGCTATAGGCTTCCAGCAATTAGCTAATTTCCCCCAGGCATTAGTCTACCAGCAAAAGTCCTTGAAGCTGGCTGAACAACTTAATAACGAAGTGCAACAGGCGTATACTTTAGTGAATATGGGTATTACGTATACACTTATTCGCGATTCCTTACGTGCGGAACAGGCCTACAGTCGGTCTATCAAGCTCGCTCAAGGCAATCATCTCAGGGATGTGGAACTGTATGCTTACACAAATTTGTCTTCTCTTTATATAAAACAGGATCGGTGGAATGAAGGATATGAATTTGCTATGAAGGCCGCAGTACTTGCAGGCAAAACGGGCGATCAGGGCACTGAAGCTGCAAGCTTTTCGAAAGCAGCTGTCTGCCTTGCCTACACGGATAAATTTTCAGAAGCAATTGCCCTCGGGCAAAAAGCGATTCTTATAGCCGATTCATCCGGGCAGCCTTTAAATATTTACCAGGGTTATTCATCTATGGGGAATATATTGAAGCTTCAGAAAAAATATGCTGAAGCAATCCCTAACTATGAAAAAGCCTTTGCGGCTTTAAAAGAAGCGGATGCTTATGATCCCGACATTGGCATTGGATACAAAGAGCTATCAGAATGTTATGAACAAACGGGCAATCTTTCAAATGCCCTCGCATCATTCAAAAAATATGCTCTTATTGAAGACTCAGTAAGAAGCAAAGACAATGTTCAAAAGGCCACTGAGCTGAATATGAATTATGAATTTGACAAAAAGAAAGCCCTGTCAGATGCCTTACAAGCTAAAAAAAATGCAGAAGCACAAACAAAGCAATTGCTTTTGCTTGGCGGCCTTTTGCTGGCGCTTATACTGGCCATAGCCGCGTTGTTTGCATATAGAAATAAACAAAAAGCCAACCGGAAGCTCGAGATCCAGAAGGGCGAAATTCAAAGCACTTTATCAAAGCTTGAGACAACGCAGGCACAATTGATACAGTCAGAGAAAATGGCTTCCCTCGGCGAACTAACGGCAGGTATAGCCCATGAAATACAAAACCCCCTGAACTTTGTTAAGAATTTTTCTGAAGTGAGTACAGAGTTGATAGATGATATGGAAGAAGAACTGCGAAACGGTAAAAAGGAGACTGCCATAATAATTGCGGAGAACCTAAGGGGCAACCTTGCAAAGATCACCCATCATAGCTTGCGTGCCGATGGAATTGTAAAGGGCATGTTGCAACATTCCCGTACGAGCACGGGTCTCAAGGAGCCTACTAACATTAACAATCTTGCCGACGAATATTTGAGACTAAGCTACCATGGCCTCAGGGCTAAAGACAAATCTTTTAATGCATCGCTAAAAACAGATTTTGATGAAAGACTATCTGCTCCCAGCGGAAAAATAAAGTTAGTGACGCAGGATATTGGCAGGGTGCTACTAAATCTTTTTACGAATGCATTTTATGCTGTTGCTGATAAAAAACGAATGCATCCCGATGGCTATGATCCAACAGTAAGCGTTACGACAAAAAAAGAACATGATAAAGTAATTATCAGGGTAAAAGACAATGGCAATGGCATTCCTGAAGACATTACCGAAAAAATATTTCAGCCATTTTTTACAACCAAGCCAACCGGCCAGGGAACAGGATTGGGGCTTTCGTTGAGTTACGATATTATCAAAACCCACGGCGGAGAAATAAAGGTTGAAACAAAAGAGGGGGAAGGAACGGAATTTGTTATTACGTTACCGATGCAAGAAATAGCTTAAATTTATTAGCTGCTCTGCCCATAAGGAAACCGGAAGCATGAGTTCCGTGTCGTTATCTTTTAATACTGTTTAATCACTTTTACCAGGCGATTTATTTATAAAACTACATCTTAACCCTTTGGGGAAACTATGGTGCGTGGACATAATACCAAAGCGCGTTTTTTTGAAATAAAAGCTGGAAGGGCAATACATTATTATTGGAATACGAATTGAAAAAATTTCATCGGTGAAATACTTTTTTTTTTACTAAAAACATTTTATAAACGCACGCGTAAATGCTGCATTGTTTTATTGCCTCTCGCATCTTCAGCTACTACATATGCCCAAAATGATTCTTTAAAAAAAGTTTTATTAACTCAGAAAGAGGATACAATTAAGGTACAAAACCAACTGGCCAGGGTACAGGATTGGGTTTGAGTTTAAGTTATGATATTATAAAAGCGCCGGGCGGGGAAATAAAAGTGGAAACGAAAGAAGTCCGCCCGGATGACCCCGTGGGACGGGGCGAAGGAAGCAGATTTATTATTCAGCTGCCAGGTAATTAAGAAGCTCTTTATGAAGAGACGAATTATTATACTTGTTATATCGTGTTGGATGGCTCCCGGCCTTGCCCAGTTTCCAAACATAGACAGTTTAAAAAATATCATTGATAAGGAGAATAAAGAGGATACAACACGGGTCAACCGCTTGTTACAAATATGTAGCTATGGTACCTATAACGAGCCGGATTCCGGAATCTATTATGCTAATAACGCGTTGCGCCTTTCCCAAAAGCTTGATTATACTTATGGCATAGCAACGGCTTATGCCTGGCTGCAGCAAGGTTATTGGGT
>JBDTVF010000250.1:0-4844 GCA_040007325.1 Ginsengibacter sp.
TGGACGTTGAAATGCCCTGGATGAATGGATTTGAATTGCTTGAAATGTTTGATCATATTGACTTCTGCATCATCTTTACAACAGCCTATGATAAATTTGCGGCAAAAGCTTTTCGAATAAGTGCTGTTGATTATCTTTTAAAACCAGTAGATGCAAACGATCTTCAGAGTGCAGTAAAAAAAGCAGAAGAAAAAATATTAGCATCTGAAGGTGCTGTAAATATTCAGAACCTGTTGCATAATATTGGACAGCCAGCTCAGCAACAAAAAATTGCTTTTCCAAAGCGCGAAGGCTATGAATTCATTGCCGCAGAAAATATTTTGTATTGCCATGCTGAAGGTGCTTATACAAATATTTATCTCACAAATGGAAAAAAATTCCTGGTATCAAAAGCATTAGGTGATATAGAGGAAATGCTTCCTCCTGAGATTTTTACACGGATACATCATTCCACTATTGTGAATATTAATTCTGTAACACATTATATAAAAACAGATGGTGGTTATGTAGTAATGAACACAAATGAAAAACTGATGGTTTCAAAAGCAAGAAAAGAAGTATTGCTTGAGAGGTTAGGGTTAAAATAAATTTGCTCTTCCATTCCTGGTTTATTGTCTTTTTAATAACTACAACTGACGGAAAAAAATCTCAACTATTCTCAAATTCCTTTCTCCGTTTTATTCTTTATTTTGTGCCATATAATCAATAAATCTTTTTATGAAAAGAGAAATTACTTCATGGTACAGCCCCTCGTTGGATAAAGACATGCCGATCGTGACATATGGCGATTATGGCTTTGCATTGTTGCTCGTTCCCACAGCAGCGGCAGATTACCTGGAGTATGAGCGATTTCAATTAATTGATTCCATTTCACAATTTATTGATTCGGGTAAAGTGAAAGTATTTTCTATAAACAGTATTAACACCGAGAGCTGGCTCAATAATAATATGTTGGGCGAGCACAAAGGCATAAGGCATAACCAATTCAATAAATATGTATTTGATGAAGTCATTCCTTTCATTAAGACAAGCACTTCGCAGGAAACTCCCATAATTACGTGCGGTGCAAGCTTTGGTGCTTTGCATAGCATGAATTTATTTTTGAAACGCCCCGATCTTATAAATGGTGTTATTGCTATGAGTGGCGTCTATAACCTGCATGAATACACCAAAGGTTTTAATGACGACCAGGTTTATTTTAATTCTCCTGTAGATTATCTTCCTGGCCTTACAGAAGATTGGTATTTAGAAAACATCCGGCGCAGCCATCATATTCATATACTTTCGGGTAGCGGCTCTTATGAAGACCCCGGAGCCTCCGGTCGATTCGCGAAAGTTTTATACGATAAAGGAATAAATTATGAGCTGGACATATGGGGAGAAGACATGACGCACGACTGGCCTACATGGAGGGCAATGTTACCCCATTATCTTGGAACGAGATTTTAACTCCAATTGCAGTCACAAGGCAATATTGTTTCATAAATTGAGGGAACGCTTTTATAGCTTGCACCTGTCATATATATCTTCCAATAGTAGCGTGACACCGACAGATTCTAAATTAAGACGATCTGCGATACTGGAATATTCTTTCAATTGCCATAGCCCGGCTTTATTAATAGCGAATTGTTCTATATGAACTGACTCTGGATCTACCAGCATGTATTCTTTCAATGTTGGGATGGCACGGTATAACATAAACTTTCCACCCCGGTCGTAGTTCATGGTGGATGGAGAAAGGATTTCAAAAATTATTGTTGGATTCGTAGAGGTGTTTTCATCCTCTTTTGCGGATATTATATCACCACAAATGATTGAAATATCGGGGTAGGTAAAAAGAGTATTTTCCGGGATATGTATTCGCATATCACTGCCGTAAGGTTGACAGCTTTTGCCTTTTAATGAATTATGCAGCGAAGCAATAATATTAATCGAAACAATATTATGCCTGGCGCCGGCACCGGACATTGCAAAAATCTCTCCTTTATAATATTCATGCTTTTCGAAAGAAGCATTTTCCGTTTCAAGGTATTCCTCTATGGAATAAAACTTTTTTTCGTAAGCATGCGCTGGTTCTTTTACTTCCATTTCTTAAAGTTACAAAAGTTCATCGCTTAAAGAGTTTTGAGAAACGGTAGACGTTATTTTTAAGCCTTAGTAGCGCACATCATCTACACTCGTAGTAAATCTGATAGGTGTCTGGCCACTCAAGTGGCCTGACACCTTCGAACACCATAGGATATATCCAATGCTTTTGAAAATTTCAAAACACCTCCTTTGCATTATTTTTGCCGGATGGAAAAAAAATTGTTTTTACTTGATGCGATGGCACTTATTTACCGGGCTTATTATGCACTTATCCGCAGCCCGATAATAACCACCAAAGGAAAGAATACCAATGCGCAATTCGGGTTTACAAATACACTCTTCGATCTTTTAAGTAAAGAAAAACCTACGCATCTCGCGGTGGCTTTTGACACATGGGCTCCCACAGAAAGGCATGCCGATTTTGAAGCTTATAAGGCAAACAGGCAGGAAGTGCCGGAAGATTTGCTTGCATCTATTCCGGATATAAAAAAAATTATTGAGGGTTTTAATTTACCGGTTGTTGAATGTGATGGCTATGAAGCTGATGACCTTATCGGCGGTCTTGCACAGCAGGCAGAGAAAGAAGGATATGAAGTTTACATGGTAACGCCAGACAAAGATTTTGGTCAATTAGTTACCGAGAAAATTAAAATTTATAAGCCGGGCTACCAGGGAGGCAAATTTGAAATAATGGGGCCAAAAGAAGTTTGCGATAAATGGGGAATAAAAAATGTAAGCCAGGTAATCGATATACTCGGGCTAATGGGCGATGCCGTCGATAACATTCCGGGGATTGCTGGTATCGGCGAAAAGACAGCTGCTAAATTATTGTTGCAATACGAGACTGTCGAAAATGTTCTTGCCGATGCAGACAATATCAAGGGCTCGTTAGGAGAGAAAATAAGAGCTGGTAAAGACAATGCTATTCTCAGTAAAAAACTAGCAACTATAATTACTGATGTGCCGTGCAAATTTCATGAAGAAGATTTCAGGGTGAAAGCATACAATACTGAAGTATTGAAAGATTTGTTTGCAGAATTTGAATTTAAGACTTTGGGCAAAAGAATTCTTGGTGACGAATACAATGTGTTCGTGGTAGAGAAACAAGTTATACAAACGGAACTCTTTGGCAATGCGATGGAAGTGCCTGTTCCCAGGCCTGAAGAAGAAGAGAAAGCCACAGAAAAACCCGGCCTTGCAGCAGAAAAAAATATTAATAATACAGAACATCAATATTACTTAATAGAAGGTGAAGCAGCGATACTTGAACTCGTAAAAAAATTAAAACCTTTAAAAGAAATCTCGTTCGATACGGAGACCACTCATATAGATGCTAATGAAGCAGAACTAGTAGGACTAAGCTTTTCTTTTAAAGATGGCGAAGGTTATTATGTGCCCTGTCCTGATAATGAACAGCACATAAGAAATATACTTCATCATTTCGCAGAGATTTTTAGTGATGAATCAAAAGTTTGGATCGGACAAAATATTAAGTATGATATGCTCATATTGAAATGGTATGGCATGGACATAAAAGGAAAATTGTTTGATACGATGCTGGCTCACTATGTAATAGAAAGTGAGGGCCGGCGAAATATGGATGTGCTGAGCGCTCAATATCTTGGTTATCTCCCGGTGTCCATCACCGAGCTTATTGGTAAAAAAGGAAAAGGCCAAAGCAACATGCGCGAAGTAGACGTGGAAAAGGTAAAAGAATATGCGGCTGAAGATGCTGACATTACCCGTCAACTTAAAAATGCGTTTGTCCCACACCTTAAAGAGAAGCAGGTTGAAAAAGTTTTTAATGAAGTAGAAACGCCGTTAATAAAGGTTTTGGTTGATATGGAATATGAAGGTGTAAAAATCGATATGAACTTTTTGAATGTGTATTCAAAAGAGCTGGAAACGGAAGCAGCAAAATGCGAGCAAAGCGTATTTGAACAGGCTGGTATAAAATTTAACCTTGCTTCACCAAAGCAATTGGGTGAGGTGTTATTTGAAAAATTACAATTAGACAAAGGAAAGAAAACAAAGAGCGGCCAGCATTCAACCGGTGAAGATGTTCTACTGAAGCTGGCAAAAGAAAATCCCATAGTTGAAGACATTTTAAATTTTCGGGAACTTACTAAATTAAAATCTACTTACGTAGATGCTTTACCGCAAATCATAAATAAAAGAACGCAGCGTGTGCATACTTGTTATGGACAAGCTATCGCGGTAACGGGCAGGCTTAGCAGTAATAATCCTAACCTGCAAAATATTCCTATAAGAACGGAGCGCGGCCGAGAAATACGGAAAGCATTCATTCCACGTGACAGTGATCACCTTATCATATCTGCCGACTACTCACAGATAGAGTTGCGTATTGTTGCCGCCATAAGCGGTGATCCTGCGATGTGCGCCGCATTTAAGGAAGGAAAAGATATTCATACGGCAACAGCTGCAAAAGTTTTTGGAGTCGAGGAGGGTGATGTTACAAAAGAAATGCGCTATAAAGCCAAGAGTGTAAACTTCGGAATCATATATGGCCAGGGTGCATTCGGCCTTGCAGAAAATTTAGGAATCTCAAGAACAGAGGCAAAAGAAATTATTGAGAATTACAAAAAGCAATTTGCCAATATTCAAAAATATATGGATGAGGCAATGGCCTTTTGCCGTAAAAACGGATACGTGGAAACGCTTATGGGACGCAAGCGCTGGTTGAAAGATATTAATTCCAATAACTGGACTGTGAGAGGATATGCGGAGCGAAATGC
>JBDTVF010000251.1:0-4769 GCA_040007325.1 Ginsengibacter sp.
AAACAATTTTTGTGTCAGATTAAAAACCTTTATTTTTGCCACCCGTTTTTAAAATTTATTGCTTCTCAGATTAATAGATTAGAGTATCTGACTGTTAATTAGAAGGCGCTGGTTCAAACAGCGAAAAAAAGTTGAAACATATTCCTCCTTAGCTCAGTTGGTTAGAGCATCTGACTGTTAATCAGAGGGTCATCCGTTCAAGTCGGATAGGGGGAGCAAGGTGGTAAAGGGTTTCAAGCGATTAAGGTTTGGAACCCTTTTTATTTGCATACTATTTGCACACTTTTTTTAATCATAATTCAACAGGCGAACAGAAGCGACAAAAAGATTGGGAGGTTTTTAGGCTTGAGAAAACAGATTTAATCAGTACTCAGAAATTCTAAAGATCGCCTGCACCTCTATTGAAGATTCGATTGTGTTCTCAGCAGATGGACGCATTCGAAGTATAACTTTTCATAGCCGGTATTGCGATATCTTCAAACTCGCTGAAGATCTCTTGATTGTTTTCCCTGACGTAGATAAGTTGAGTAAAAAAAATTATGATGAATAATTCAGTAATGGCTTTTAAATAATGCTGTTTAACATTTTTAACGTTCAATGATCTTAACATCATCGTGTGATGTTATTTATTTCCGGGGTTCATCAACCTGGCATTCAGGTTTGTGATGAACAGGAAAGTTTACAGAATTCGCAATAAAACAAAGCTCGCTTGCTCTATGATGTGCCTTCATCGCATTATCAACCATTGAGGCATCTTTAACAGTAACAATGGGTCTCAACAGGACTTCGGTAAAATGGCCGCCGCCATTTGGTGTTTCTTCCATTTTTCCTTCGGCAACATCTTCATAAGCGGTAACGATTACACCGGCCATGGTGCACACATGCAAATACGAAAGCATGTGGCAGGTGGAAAGTGCCGCAACAAGAAACTCTTCTGGATTATATTTTGCGGGATCTCCACGAAATGCCGGGTCTGAGGAACCTTCAATATCTGGTTTACCTTTTATACTAATTGTATGATTTCTCTCATAAGATTTATAGGTGGTGGTGCCTTCCCTTTTATTACCAGTCCAATTTGTTGAAACAGTATATATATGTGTATGCATAATTTGTCTTGTTTTAGGATCTGGGTTTAATGGTTTCATTTATTCAATTGATTGCCCAACCCTTTGTCATTTACCAATCCAGCTCATCATATCATACAGCTTTTCTCTCTTCTTTGAATCTTTAACTACCGCTCTTTTTTTGTACCAATACTACAATAATTAGTAGCACATTCAAAAAAAATTATGCAATTACAAGTTGTCATAAGGGGACTATTTTTCAAATTAATCAGATCAAATTATAGTCATCATTAAGGCAAATGACAATTAACCAGAATCAAACCCGTCGAAACAGCGTAAATTAGATATATGGTATGCCACACGATTCTTGTGGCAAAACCTCATGTCGGCAATAGATTGTAAGTAAGTTTTTAGCCTTCTACTTTGCACACCTATCGAATAAATATTAATGGAATAGTACAGGGAGTAGGCTTCCGGCCAGCGGTGTATCAACTGGCAAAAAAAATGGGAGTTAACGGGCAGGTGAAAAACGGAGTTAATGGAGTGGAGATTTTATTTAATGCAAATAAAGGACCGGCGAAATCTTTTTATTTAAAAGTTTTAGAAAACGCGCCACCGAAGGCAAAGATCATTTCGCATAATTTGTTGTTGGCTGATAGCAAAACATTTAATGATTTCTCTATTGTTTTAGAAGAGACAAATAATAAGAACTTACAAGTTTTACTGTCACCTGATAACGCGATATGTGCGACATGTGAAGCAGAGTTAACTGATACTTCAAGTCGTCGTTATCGTTATCCTTTTATTACCTGCACACAATGTGGTCCGCGCTATTCCATAGTGAAGCAGCTTCCTTTTGAAAGGGAATATACGGCCATGAAAAACTTTTCTTTGTGCGCAAAGTGCAAGCAAGAATATAATAACCCGAATGACAGGCGATTTTTTTCGCAAACAAATTCCTGCGCTGCATGTGGTATTGAATTAAGCATTTCAAAAAAAGATGGAAGTGCCATGGCGGATACACAAGAAGAAATTTTAAAATTCACAAAAGAGTTATTCCAACAGGGCAGCATAATAGCGGTGAAAGGAGTTGGCGGTTATTTATTATTGTGCGATGCGGGCAACGCGACTACTATCAATTTGCTACGAAACCGCAAACATCGTCCACGTAGGCCTTTTGCAATTTTATATCCGGACCTTGAAGAAATAGAAGCCAATTTTCATTTAAATAAAAAAGAAAAAGAAACGCTGTGTAGTGATGAAGCACCGATAGTTTTATTACAACCAAAAGAAAAAGGCCTGAAAGATCTTGCGATAAATAGCATTGCGCCGGGTTTAAACAGGTTAGGAATTATGAGGCCTTACAGTCCTCTTTTAAATTTATTGGCAAATGACTTTGCGAGACCTTTGATAGCAACCAGCGCTAACATATCCGGCTCGCCTATCATCTATAAAGATCACGATGCCTTTGAATATTTGTTTGACATTGCAGACTATATAGTGAGCTACAATCGTGAGATTACCGTACCACAAGATGACAGTGTTGTCGCAATTTCGGCACATACAAATAACGAGGTAATACTCCGGAGATCGCGTGGCTATGCTCCTTCCTTTTTCTGTTATACGCCAAAGCAGAAGAAATGTGTTTTATCTATGGGCGCTCACCTAAAAAGCAGTTTCACATTATCAATTAATGGAAATGTTTTTGTAAGCCAGTTTTTGGGAAGTGGTGAAAGCTATGAATCGCAATCAATGTATAAAAACACGTTAGCCTATTGGCTAAAATTATATAATGCTCATCCAAAAATGATTTTGGCAGATATGCATCCGGGTTATTTCTCACATGAATATGCTATAGAGTTATCCGGCGATTACAATTGCGGAAGAAAATTGATTCAACATCACAAAGCGCATTTCGCCGCCGTTCTTGCTGAAAACAACCTTGTAAATAATGACCAGCCTGTGCTTGGGGTAATCTGGGATGGAACGGGCCTTGGCGATGATGGTAATATTTGGGGTGGTGAGTTTTTTATTTATCAAAATAACACAATACAACGTCGCTTCCATTTTGATTATTTTCCTGCAATAGCCGGAGATAAGATGGCTTTGGAACCTCGCATTTCAGCATTATGTGTTGCTAACGATTTGGAACACTCTCGGGGAATATTAAAACAAAAATTTTCTGAAACTGAATGGAACAACTACCATTCATTAGTGAAAACAACGACATTATTTTCATCATCTGTCGGACGGTTATTTGATACCGTAGCTTCACTTGTCGGTCTTGGTGATAAACAAACCTATGAAGGTGAAACTGCAATGTACCTGCAGGCATTGGCTGAAATATATATTGAAAAAAACGGTTTGACCATGGACCATTCTTATTTTGACCAGGATGTTGAAGACACGATACCTGTGAACAGTTTGATAAAAAAAGTAATTATAGATATTAATACCGGGGAACCCGTTGAATACATCGCTGCAAAATTTCATTATTCGCTGGCGGATTTAATTGGTAAGATCGCAACATATTTGAATGTAAAGCAGATTGCTTTTAGTGGTGGCGTATTTCAAAATACTTTATTAATAGATTGGATACAAATATTGCATAGCAACAACTTTGCACTTTTTTTTCATAAGAATTTATCACCTAATGATGAAAATATCTCTTTTGGTCAAATGGTATTCTATGATAATAATATGGCAACTAAAACAGAATTTTTGAATGCAAAAGAGGCTCAGCATATAGTGAGTTCTGAAAAGGCTTTTGCAGCAGGTTAAATTATTGTTCAATAACTAATAATATAGAAGTATGAAATACATCTCAGAATTTCGCTCACCTGAAATAGCAGAGGCGCTTTTAAAAGAAATCAAAAAAACCGTAAAGGGAAACTGGAACATTATGGAAGTGTGCGGGGGACAAACACATTCCCTGGTAAAAAACGGTATCCTCAATATGCTCCCGTCAAATATTCAAATGATTCATGGGCCGGGTTGCCCGGTATGCGTAACTCCTGTTAGTTTGATAGATAAGGCCGTGCATCTTGCGCTGGATTATGATGTGATTCTTTGTTCTTATGGCGATATGATTCGTGTGCCCGGCAGTGGAATGAGTTTGCTCGAAGCAAAAGCAAGAGGCGCTGACGTTCGCATTTTATATTCTCCCCTTGAAGCAGTAAAAATTGCAAAAGAGAACCCCGATAGAAAGGTTGTGTTTTTTGCAGTGGGTTTTGAAACAACTGCCCCGGCTAATGCGCTTTCCGTAATCCATGCTGAAAGAGACGGCGTAAAAAATTATTCCATACTTGCATCACATGTCTTGGTACCTCCCGCTATAGAAGAAATAATGAATGATGAACTGAGCAGGGTTGATGGTTTCCTTGGCGCGGGGCATGTATGCGCTATCATGGGTATTTATGAATATTATCCTTTGGTGGAAAAGTACAAAGTTCCAATAGTAATTACAGGATTTGAACCGGTCGATCTGCTTGAGGGAATTTTAATGACGATTAAGCAATTGGAAGCCGGTGAAGCAAGAGTAGAAAATCAATACGCAAGAATTGTAAGGGATGAAGGGAATTTGCCGGCACAACAAATGATTTACCAGGTGTTTGAAGTAACCGACCGGCTTTGGCGTGGTATGGAAATCATTCCCATGAGCGGTTATAAAGTAAAAGAGGCATATCGCGATTATGATGCTGAGAA
>JBDTVF010000252.1:0-4767 GCA_040007325.1 Ginsengibacter sp.
AGCGCCCAATACTGCAAATAAGCTAACAACACAAAACAGGATAATTTTCTTAAATGCGCTCATCATAAAAAATTTAAACTGCTTTCTCAAGCATCGTAATTAATTCCTTTTTTATCTGTGCGATGAATCTTTTGATTTAGCAGCCATTTCCAATGCGGAAGTAGTTGTATAATATTTTGCAATCATGCCTGCGATTTCCCATGCCGGTATCTTACCATCCTTTAAGTATTGTAAGAATTTTTGAGTAACCCTGGCAAAATGGGCTTCGTGGCCTTCTTTATATTTATCAGGAATAATAACTTCCCATCCTGCGCTATTTTTTTTCAAACTAACACCAGGGTGTTCAGCGATGACAGATTTAATTTGATCCATTACTCCGGCAGAATCGGAAAGATCATTTTTATTTATGGGTTCAATGTATAAAGTAGCCTGGTAATTTTGTTCGGCTGCTTGTCTTATTATAAGGTTGGCCTTGGTGCCACGCATTATTGAATAATGAGAATCAGCCGCGCCTTCGGGAGCCTGGTAATTCCATTGCACGGAAATCTTAGCGTGTATGCCCCGAAGCTCATAATTAATTTCACCGTTGCTGTACACTTTAAGAACACTGTCGTTTACAATATCCTTTTCAAGGTAGCCGGGAAAGCCATTTAATTTGGTTAATGTATTAAACTGGCTCAGCGTTATATCGGTCGGCCACCTGCGTGCGGAAGTTAATGTTATATCTTTTTGATAATCTAAAACCTGCTCAGGAAAACATTCCCATTGAATAAGATCTACCAGGTGTGTGGTAACATCTGTTATCCCTTCTCCTTCCTGTGTTACATCCATAAACCATGGCGGCCTGGTGAGCACACTTCCTGACACATATTTATAAAAATAATGCACACTTTCTTTTGTGATGCCAGGGTTCTCCGGTGTGCCTTTTTCCTGCTCTCCAAAAATACCTGGGATCATAGAGAGCTCACGCTGCAATATTGTAGTGATCTCATACCTTTCTGTCATGATATCGTATAGCAGCACATTGTTTTTTTTGGCTTCATCAAAAGCAGATTTTAAAAGCTCAAAATTCTTCTTATCAATGGCCATTGGCTTGTCAGCAAGAACATTTAAACCTGCTTCAACTGATTTATATATGTATTCAGTTTTTTTACGATTATTTCCTGCAATCACTACAACCTCTTTATGGGAAGAGTCAGTGGAATCAGCTTTGTTTTCCTGCAGCATTTTTTCGAGGAAATCATCACCGGTGTACACTTCTTCGTTCCAGTTGGCAGGATTATCCGGCCTTGAGTTATAGGCTTTGATTCTATCAAGATGAAGTTCCGCATCGGGGCCTGTAGGCGCATACACTTTTACGTTAGAGTCCACACCGTCGTAAGTAAGTTTCTGTACTAATGCTGCATGAAAATGACCGGGGTCGAGGGTAATCAATTTCACCATGTTTTTTTGTGAAGGACTTATTTTATTTTCTCCACAACTAAGTATGGTTATTGAAAATAAAAACAAGAGAAAATTTTTCATATGTTTTTCTATTGTTGCCACGACCTTCAGGTCGTGGATTATATAAATTTGTATTTGGCTTTAGCCTAAATATTTTCTGAATACAGACCCATTAAATAAAGCATCTGGCCGATTCATAAGCACATTTTTTATTTTTTGGCTAAAGCCCATAACTTCTTTTTTTTATCCACGGTCTAAAGACCGTGGCAATTAATGGTGGCAATTAATTTTTTACAATCAGCCTTTCTTATAAACCACATGATTGGTTCCGTAAGGATATCGCTGTGGCCTTGACAGTAATTTATTGGCTTCAATATTATCTTTAAAAACTTCTTTTTCAGGATCCCAGAATAATTTCTTTTCTGACTTCATAGCGGCATGCGCCACAAGGCATGCACTGCATGAGCGGTGCGCTACTTCAGCAGGGCTGATGGTCGGCTTTTTATTTATGATACATTCCAGCCAATTGCGATGTTGCTCGGGGCTATCGTATAAATGAATTTCATTAGGGCCGATAACAGATGTAAGTATTTTAGGATCACTTGCGTTGAAGGCTTTTGACTGTTTGTCTGAACCGGGATCAGTTGACGTAACTCCTACATTGCCCCTGGAAACAAATATCCAACCATCCGAACCTTCGAATTTTATACCGTTAGGATATTTTCCGTTGATGTACATATCAACTCCATCCTTATATTTTGCGTGTACTTCAAAGTCACCATGAACCGTCCACAAACCGGTTTTGGGAAACTCAGCTGTGGCCTCTATTTCAACAGGCCCTGTAAGTTCTGTATTCATCCCCCAATGAGCAATATCAATATGATGTACTCCCCAACCTGTAATCATGCCTGCACCAAATTGCTCACAACGCAGCCAACCGCCTCTTGATTCAGGATCGGGTGAATGAACGCGGTCAACGGTGTAGTAATGGTATGGCGTGGAGCCCAGCCACATATCATAATTAAGATTTTCGGGAATAGGCATTTCGGCAGGATTGCCACCAGCTGGGTCGCCGGGAAGCCCTATGCGTACTGTGTGCAGCTTTCCTATTCTTCCATTACGTACAAGCTCACACGCTTTTTTAAACTGGGGCCATGGATCAGCAGAACGCTGCTGGCTGCCCAATTGAAATGTTACACCGGATTTGCGAACCACATCACTCATGGTGCGTCCTTCTTCGATAGTGAGTGAAGTTGGCTTTTGGAGATAAACATGTTTACCTGCGAGGGCTGCCTCAATAGCAGGTTGTGCATGCCAATGATCCGGCGTACTTATTATTACGGCATCAATATCCTTATCGGCAAGTAGCTCTTTATAATCATGATGCATTTTAAAATTGATATAATTGTCCTTGCCCGTTTTTTTTGCATACCAGCCCTCAATTAATTCTTTACCTTTTTGTAAACGGACACTATCAAGATCGCTTCCGGCGATAATGTTGGCGATATCATTTTTGAATGTTTCCGGAAGATCATGCGTACGGGCAATGCGGCCCATACCTATTTGCCCTATGTTGATCTTATTGCTGGGAGCATTTTTACCAAACACAGATGCAGGAACAATAGTAGGGAAGCCTGACATTGCTGCCGTGCCGGCTGTTATAGTAAGTGTGTTTTTTAAAAACTTTCTTCTTGATTTTGACAAACTTGGTTTTTGCATAAATTTTTAAAATTTAAATCAAATTAATAGTCAGCTATTAGCCAAAGTGATTTTGGTTAACGGGGATATGTTATTCATTTTACCTGATGAAATTATTTCGGCAAATGAACTAAAACAGAAAATTTCTTCCAGAGTGTGAGCTGTGGAAACTAATCTTTTCATTAACATAACAATCGTTTTGAATGGTGTTAAGTGAATAAGCAAATCATGACCTCTGGTTAAAATTAACCATTTTATTAACTGATTTGAGGCCAGGAAAATTTAATAGCTTTAAAGTGCCTATTATAATGATCGAAATGGGTTAGAAAAGTTATTTGCCTGTCAAATTTTAAACAATCAATAATAGTTACAATAATCTTTAGTGAAAAGAGGAGTAACATTAAAGGATATCGCTTCGAAGCTAAATATATCTATATCAACTATCTCAAAAAGGCATTGAATGAAGACAAATATATTAGCAGCATGACGAGGGAGCGGGAAAAACAAGTTGCTAAAGAATGAAACTACATTCCAAACGAAGTGGCCCGTCATTTCAAACAGAATAAGACATTCACGCCCGGCCTTGAACACACCCTGCGCCGACTACTTTTTTTACCTTCAAAAAAATTATATAAGCCTGGATAGGGTTGGAAGCTACACAACTTTTATTAAGGAATATTTATTTAGCGGAAAGGAAGAAAGAAAGTTACCCAGCATATTAAAGTTCCCTGTCAGCTTGTTGTGCATAATTAGATGGTTATATCTGGAATTTATTTTTGTTCCGGTTTAGTTAAAATATTATCGCTCAACCAGTCTGCCATACGCTGTGGCCACCCCTTTATGGCTGCAGATAAAGAACGGTTTCCCATATTAAATCCATGTCCTCCATGTGCATATAAATGAACTTCAACAGGAACTTTAGCAGCCCTGTATGCCTGGAGCAATTTTACAACAGGAGCAGAGCAACATTCATCGTCATTGGCGGCAACCATAAACAATTGGGGTGCATCGGAATTAACCGAATCGGGGATAAATAACGGTCCCGGATACACTTGCATTTGAAAATCGGGTTTACCATTTAAACGGTCAACCGGGTCGGCAGCGTCCGGGTTTCCCTTTCCATTTCCGTAAGCAATTGCTGAGACAACTTCCCCTCCAGCCGAGAATCCAAGAATGCCAATGCGATCACTACTAAGGTTCCATTCAGCAGCCCGGCTGCGAACCAATCGCATTGCCCTGTATGCATCTTCTTTTGGATGCTTGTCCACTGAATAGGGTGAATTTTCTTCACGACCAAGACGATACTTGAGCACAAAAGCCGTTATGCCCAGGCTGTTTAAAAACTGCGCCGGCTCTGTTCCTTCAGCGTTAATAACAAGGAGCCGATGGCCGCCGCCGGGACAAATAATAACAGCGACTCCATTCGCTTTCTCTTTTGGAGGAAAGTAAGCCGTGATCGTAGGGTTGTTGATATGCTTTACCCAATAGTCTTTTGCTTCCTCGGGTTCATTCTTAAGACTCTCAAAACCGGGTGCTCCATTTGCCCATAAAGGAATTACAAGAGGTTTTGTTTGCGATAACACTGCAGCGGGCAATATAAAGATGGAAGCAATCAAAGACAGAAAC
>JBDTVF010000253.1:0-4764 GCA_040007325.1 Ginsengibacter sp.
GCGTGATGATGGGAGGTGTATTTGCAGGCACTGAAGAAAGCCCGGGCGAAACTATTATCTATGAAGGAAGAAAATTTAAGCAATACCGGGGCATGGGCTCATTAGGTGCGATGGCACAGGGTAGCAGCGACCGTTACTTCCAGGATAGTAATGAGCCTGCCAAAAAATTTGTGCCCGAAGGCATTGAAGGCAGGGTAGCTTACAAAGGATTTTTGTCAGAAGTAGTGCACCAGTTTACAGGTGGCTTACGTGCAGGAATGGGATACTGCGGAGCGAAAGATATCGCGTCATTGCAAAATGCTACTTTCATAAAAATAACCAATGCGGGAATGCGTGAAAGCCATGCACATGACATCGAGATTACAAGGGAGGCACCAAATTATAGCAGGTAAAGATTTTGAAAATAGTGATATCAAATTGCAAGTTACCTTCAGTTTATAGTTGAGTTAATACTAATGAAGTTTATTAAAAATAAGGCAGCACTACTTTTCGTTGCAGGCTTACTGCTGTTCAGCAATTTACTCTTTTCCCAAAATGATTCATGCAATCTTCGCATTAGCCTGTTAACCTGTACACCGGGCGAAGATTTGTATAGCACATTCGGGCATAGTGCTATTCGTGTAACCGACCTTGTTACCCATTCGGATATTGTATATAATTATGGCACGTTTAACTTTGAGGAGCCTGGTTTTTATACAAAGTTTATAAGAGGTAAGCTTACTTTTTATGTTTCGACGGAAGAATTTGATTCGTTTCTATATTCATATCAATATGAAAACAGGGGCATAACGGAACAGGTTTTAAATCTCTCCTGTGCAGAAAAATATAATTTGCTTTTATTGCTAAAGACAAACCTGCTGCCGCAGAACAGGTATTATAAATACGATTTTACATTTGATAACTGCACTACCCGCCTTCGTGATCTTGTGGAAAAAGGTACCGCCTACCAGGTGCGCTTCCCGGAAATACTCCATAAGAAAGCAACATTTCGTGATCTTATTTACGAATACCTCGATTATAATGACAAACAATGGAGCAAGCTTGGCATCGATTTATTATTGGGCAGCCGTCTTGACAGAACGATGAAGCCGCGTGAAGAAATGTTTCTACCGGATTACCTTATGCAGTCTTTCGATTCTGCGGATGTGGCCGGAAAGAAACTTGTGTTAGCTAAGCAAAAACTCATTGATATAGATAATGGAGCGCAGAAACGAAATGCGTTCGCTGATCCAATATTTATTTTTACCTGCCTGTTGCTGCTTATTATCTTTTTAAGTTTTTCTAAAAGCAACTTTGTCAAGAGAATACTCGATGCAATCGATGGCTTCCTGTTATTCCTTACCGGATTGCTGGGGATCCTCTTCATCTTTATGTGGATAGGTACAGATCATTTAATGACAAAAGATAATTACAATCTCTTGTGGGCGTGGCCTACCAATGTAGTTGCGGCATTTTACATACATTCAAAAAAGAAAGCTGTGGTAATCTATTTTTTCCTATATGCATTGCTTAACCTTCTTCTCCTTATTTGCTGGTTCCTGCTGCCACAGCATCTTAATCCCGCTTTAATGCCGGTGATTGGTATTATTATTTTCAGAATTTTATACTATGTATTCCGGCAGTATAAAAAATGGACATGAAAGAAATCGTTTTTAAAAATAAAAAAGTCAGGTATCGATCAGAAGGGAAGGGAAAGCATGTGATCCTTTTACATGGCTTCGCCGAAGACGGGCGTCTTTGGGATCACCAGGTTAAAGAACTAAAACAGCATTTTCATTTCATTATTCCTGATATTCCTGGCAGTGGCTCCTCCGAAATGCTTAATGGCAAAGTCCCTCTTGCACTCTACGCAGATGCAGTAAAGGCTATAGCCGATGCTGAAATAAAAAAAGGTCCCAAAACGTTTACCTTGATAGGTCACAGTATGGGTGGGTACATTTCAATGGCGTTTGCAGAAAAATATCCTGAACTACTTAATGGCCTTGGGTTGTTTCATTCAACTTCTTATGCTGACGATGAGCAAAAAAAGGAAATTAGAAATAAAGGCATTGATTTCATTAAAAAGAATGGCGCAGCCAGCTTTCTAAAAAATACTGTGCAAAATTTATTTTCAGAGAAAAGTAAAAACGAAAAACCCGGGCTGATCGAAAAACTCCTTAACCTTTCAAAAGACTTCTCATCAGCTGCATTAATTCAATATTACCGGGCTATGCGCGATAGGCCGGATCGTTCATCAGTTCTTCAAAAATTTCAACAACCTGTTCTTTTCATTCAAGGCATGCATGATAATGCAGTTCCATTAAATTCAGGTTTGGCACAATCACACTTACCGGGGATTTGCTTCTTTAAAGTACTTAATGATTCCGGGCACATGGGTATGTGGGAAGAAGAGACAGAAGCAACGGCTTATATGAAACATTTTTTAATGAATATCTAAACGGCTGCCCATTAATTTTTGGCAATTTAATAAACGACTAAAGCGTTTTTTGCGTAATTTAAAGTTCATGAAAACTGCATTATTTTTCCTTACCTGCTTTTTTCTATGTTTGTACCTGCCGTGTAAAGCGGCGCATATAATCGGCGGAGAAATGATTTATGAATACAAGGGGCCTGGCTCTGCTCCTAATACTAATAAATACATTATCACACTAAAACTTTTTCGCGACCAACTTACCACAGGGGCAGCCATGCCAACTGATGTGGCAATAGGAATTTTTAATAACGATAATGGAAGTCAAATTCCAGGCCCCGACCCTATGTATCTTTATTTTGATGTTCCTAAAAATAATGAGCAGGCGGTAACTGTTAATCCATTCCCTTCCTGTATTACTAATCCGCCACTACTTAATTACCACGTGGGAATATTTATATTATCCGTTGATCTGCCAGTTAATTTGAAAGGATATACTGCCACTTATCAAACGTGTTGTCGCATAATTAGTCTCGTAAACGTATTCAATAGTATGGGTCTTGGGGGTACAGGATCAACCTATAGTTGTTTAATTCCACCAATCATAGATAAATCTCCACAGTTCAATACGAGTATCGACGCTATTTGCAGAAAGAAGCCCTTTACTTTAAAGTTCAACGCGATCGATCCCGATAATGATTCTTTAGTTTATTCTTTTGCTGCGGCCAACAATGGTGGTGCAGCACAAAACTCGGGAAACATCAACCCAGCAGGGCCGCCCTATGGCTCTGTGCGATATATTAACGGCAATACCTATCTTACACCGCTTGGCGACCAGGCTATCATCGACCCAAAGACTGGTATCATCAGCGGTATTGCACCGGATGTCGGCAGATACGTAGTATGTGTTTCGGTTGATTCATATAAGAATGGTGTTTTTGTTGGCTCACACCTTAAAGACTTTATTGTAAATGTCACGGACTGTGATTTTGCAGGTGCCGAGCTCAATCCTAAGGGTGTTTCGTGCGATGGATTTAATGTGTCGTTCAGGAATAATAATAATTCACCTCTTAATAAGACATTCTATTGGACGTTTGGTGATCCGGCATCTGGCGCTGCAGACACTTCCACGCTTTCACAGCCTGTGCATGTTTATACTGATACCGGTGTATATGTTTACAAATTAGTAATCAACCGCGGTCAACAGTGTTCGGACTCAGCAATACAAATTCAAAAAGTATATCCTGGTTTCTTTCCTGCCTTCAATAATATCGGACGCTGTATCAATACAAATATTTTATTTAAAGATCTCACAACAACTACCTATGGCGTTGTAGATTCATGGCGTTGGGATTTTGGAGATCCGCTTACCGCGGGCGATACTGCCACGATCAAAAATCCAGCTTATACATATACAAATGTCGGCGACTATCCGGTACAGTTAACGGTAGGCAATAGCAAAGGATGTACTAAAACAATGAAGGATACCATTACAATAGTTGATAAGCCAACCTTTAAAATAACAAATGATACACTAATTTGCTCTATAGATACACTACAGTTGATGGCAAGCAACGCCATAGGAACAATTGTATGGACACCTGCTTACAATATTAATAATCAAAATAGTTTTAATCCTTTGGTGAGTCCAAAGGTTACCACTATTTATGGTGCAACGCTAACGGAAACGCCCGGCTGCACTGCTACCCAATCGGTAGTGGTGAATGTGGTTGACAGGGTAAGCCTGGCTATGGGTAATGATTCTACCATATGCCAAACGGATTCTGTGCAATTGAATCTTACAAGTAATGCTTTGCATTATCTGTGGACTCCCACTGCAACTCTTTTAAATGATACTGCAAAAAAACCTTTTGCAATACCGCTTTCGCAAACGACATTTAATGTATTGGCCAGTATAGGAAAGTGTAATACGAATGGTAACATCACCATCTCGGTTGTACCTTATCCTAATGCAAATGCAGGCCCTGATACAACGATTTGTTTTCCTGGTTCCGCCCAGTTAAATGCTACCGGTGGAAGCTCATATACGTGGTCGCCAGCAGTATTCCTTGACGATCCAAGTATTAAAACCCCAATTAGCATCCCATCTCAGTCGATAAGTTATACCGTGCGTGTAACTGACGTGCTAGGCTGCCCGAAACCTGCATTTGACACCGTGCTTGTAAGTGTGGAAGATATTGTTGCTGATGCAGGTCCGCGTGATACTATTGTAGTAGTGAATCAGCCATTGCAATTAACCGGCACCGGCGCTGAAGCTTTTAAATGGTCGCCATCATTGGGATTGAACAATCCCGGTATTGCCAATCCTGTAGCCACACTGTCGGATAACCAAC
>JBDTVF010000254.1:0-4764 GCA_040007325.1 Ginsengibacter sp.
TGGATAAACCTTCCTCTTACTGCGATGCAGTGAGCACAATGGACAAAAATAATATCCATCGCATCTATCACGATACGGCTTATGGGTTTCCAATTGATAGTGATGATGAACTTTTCGAACGGCTTGTGCTTGAGATAAACCAGGCCGGGCTTAGCTGGTCAACTATATTGAATAAGCAGCAAAATTTTAAGAAGGCTTATAATAATTTCAATATTAAAAAAGTAGCGGCTTTCAATGAAAAAGATTTTGAGAGGTTAATGAATGATGCTGGTATTATAAGAAACCGTCTTAAAATAAATGCCGCAATAGAAAATGCAAAAACACTTTTAAAAATCCAGAAAGAGTATGGTTCTTTTAAAAAATGGATAGAACATCATCATCCCAAAACAAAAGAAGAATGGGTAAAAATTTTTAAAAATACCTTCAAGTTTACGGGCGGTGAAATAGTCAACGAATTTTTAATGAGTACGGGGTATTTGGCAGGCGCACACATTAAAAGTTGCCCAATATTTAAGAAGGTTGCAAAAACTAAACCTGCATTCTTACGTAAATGACTACCTACCTGTTAACTGATTGCGTGCACTACGATAATAAAAAAATTTTTGACTTGTAGCAAGTGATTATCAGAGTTTTATTAGAATTAAAAAATCGAAACACTTGCATCTGGAGAAAAAACGTTTTACATTTGTTTCGACTTACACACATAACGCCTTCCCTATCTCCTCTGAACTATCATTAAAATTTACTTCTTTTAAATTCTATACTTCTATCCTCTGAATGGCTAATTCGTATACCATTGGTATAGTTCCACTATCTGTGTAAAACTGTTAATAAAGGTTTCACCTCTAAAAACATTTTGACATGGAAAATAGTTACTCAGCTTACGTAAGAACAGTGAATGGCACTACCTTTTATTTTGTAAAAAAATACCAGGTTTTCTCAGAATACAAAGACGTACCAGCTTGCCTGGATGGTTATGCAATGCATTATAATTTCGAAAAAGCCTGCAAGATCGCGATGGTTGCCGATAAAGCTATTCAACAACAACTGATGGATGAATTGCAACTTAACCCG
The DNA here is from genome assembly GCA_040007325.1 of Ginsengibacter sp. Lineage (GTDB taxonomy): Bacteria > Bacteroidota > Bacteroidia > Chitinophagales > Chitinophagaceae > Ginsengibacter. The sequence goes on from JBDTVF010000254.1 coordinate 1,075, forward strand.
GCATTAAAGGGAGTAACTAAAAAACAAACCAACAGGAGTCAGGTATACAAGTTGCGCACACGCACTATAAATTTCCCCTCATTTTTCAAGCTAAGTTGGTTAACGAAAGCTTCTTGAGTTTAAGATAATTTCGACGACAGTCATAAAAATTGCAGGTTCGCAGGAGTCAATAGCGAGATTTTTAATAGACTCTATCTATTTCATTTCTTCAAGCTCTTTTTGCATCCTGAACATTTCATCGCGAAGCCGGGCTGCTTCCATGAAGTCAAGGTCGCGTGCAGCTTTCTCCATCTGGCGTTTTACATTGCTGATTGCTTTTTCCATTTGCGGGATAGTTTTCTTAGCTGTGAGATATTCGCCTTGCTCTTCCGCTGCAACAGTTATCAGATCATCTGCATCGTAGGGAGAAGCCGTGGTTCCTTTTATATCAAGCACAGATGTTTGCTGCATTATTTGTTCTACAGATTTTTTTATCGTCGTAGGAGTTATATTATGTTCAATGTTATAAGCGACCTGCCTCTCCCGGCGCCGGGTGGTTTCATCTATTGCCTTTTGCATGCTTTCCGTCATCGTATCAGCATAAAAAATCACTAATCCATCAACATTCCGTGCAGCCCTGCCCGCAGTTTGGGTGAGTGATCTTTCATTGCGCAAAAAGCCTTCTTTATCGGCATCTAGAATCGCGACCAGCGAAACTTCCGGAAGATCGAGGCCTTCGCGTAATAAATTCACTCCAACAAGTACGTCTATTTCCCCCAGTCTTAATTGCCTCAATATTTCCACCCTGTCAAGTGTGTCAACTTCGCTATGAATATATTTCGACTTGATATTGATGCGATGTAAGTATTTGTCCATCTCTTCTGCCATGCGCTTTGTAAGTGTTGTTACAAGCACGCGATCTCCTTTGGTAACCCTTTTATCAATTTCATCCAGAAGATCATCGATCTGGTTTATCGAAGGCCTTACCTCGATAGGCGGATCGAGTAAACCGGTTGGTCTCACGACTTGTTCCACAACTATTCCACCTGTTCTTTCTAATTCAAAATCTCCCGGTGTTGCGCTTACATAGATAGTTTGATTCAGCATGCTTTCAAACTCATTAAAATTAAGCGGGCGATTATCCAAAGCGGAAGGCAACCGGAATCCATAATCAACAAGGATTAATTTTCTTGACCTGTCGCCGCCATACATGCCACTTACCTGCGGAATGGTTTGATGGCTCTCATCCAGCACACATAAAAAGTCAGGAGGGAAATAATCCAGCAGGCAAAAAGGCCTTGTGCCGGGTTCTCTGCGATCGAAAAATCTTGAATAATTTTCAACACCATTACAATAACCTAACTCCCTTATCATTTCAACATCATAATTCACCCGCTCCGAAATTCTTTGGGCTTCAATATACTTTCCGATACTTTTAAAATAATCGGTTTGTCTTGCAGCTTCATCTTGTATCTCTGCAAGAATTTGTTGCAGTTTATCTTTAGGCGCTATGTATAAGTTTGCAGGGAAGATGGCTGCGTCATTTACTTTCGTTATTCTTTTCCCGGTCCGCAGCTCAAGTGTCTCTATACTTTCAATTTCATCCCCGAAAAAAGTAATGCGATAGCCATTATCCATATAGGGAAGATTGATATCCACTGTGTCACCTTTTACCCTGAACGTGCCCCTGGCAAAATCACCCTGCGTTCTCGAATAAAGCCCATTCACTAAGGAATGCAGAAAGCCTTGTCGGCTAATTGTCTGCCCTTCCTTTATTCGTACCACACCAGCTGCAAAATCTTTAGGATTGCCTATGCCATAAATACAACTCACACTCGCCACTACAATAATGTCGCGTCTACCGGTTAACAATTGAGATGTTGCGGCAAGTCGCAGTTTATCTAGTTCTTCATTTATACTTAGATCTTTTTCAATGTACACATCACTCACCGGCATGTAAGCCTCCGGCTGGTAATAGTCATAATAAGAAACAAAATAACCTACAGAGTTATCAGGAAAAAACTGGCGAAACTCACCATACAATTGAGCTACCAATGTTTTATTATGCGTAAGAACAAGAGTAGGCCGCTGTACATTTTGTATTACGTTAGCCATGGTAAAAGTTTTACCGCTTCCTGTTACACCTAACAGTGTTTGATATTTCTCACCTTCAAGAATACCCCGGGTGAGTTGTTCTATTGCCTGTGGTTGGTCACCGGCTGGCTTATAAGATGAATTGAGTTGGAAAGGCATAGGGACATGCAATTTACAACCGAAAGAGTAAATTAAAAGTTATGAAAATGAAGTGCTATCAATCAGAAATTTGAAATGGACTACCACTTATTCCGGATGTGTTATACCTTTTTTAGCCAGGATAATTTTTTAAATAATCAGCAAGCTTATTAATGGAGGCAGCATCCACTTGTATTTGTTGCTGCGCTTCTTCCCATTTCCGCTGCTCGATGGCTTCTCGTATTCCCGGCATTGTTTTCACGCCATAACCTGTATAAAATCCGGGTGCATATAAAGTATGTTTATACCAGGTTCTGCGGGGCAATCCGATATCGGTTAATAGTTGTTGTTCGGCTTTATAAAGAAATTGGTTGAACGCTTTTGTAACAATATTACTTTTTATCTTTTCGTCATAAACAGACTTTAAACTGTCAGCACTTTTCTTCAGCGATTCTAATGCATTTTGCAACGGAGAAAAGTCAAGATAAGGAACAACAGATTTGGCGACAGGAGCTATGAGGTTTTTTGTGGGATCTTCACCAAGGAGGTATCCTCCTGAATTGATGATCTCATTTTCTATCTCTGTAGTCTCCCTGGATTTTTGTAAGATACCCATGAGATCTTTAGCGTAATCCTCAATTGTGGTATATAAGTGTGTATAGTCAAACGGAAGTATGTCAGCGTTTGCCACTCTTAATACAGCATGCCCGGCTGTTTCTGCCAGCGTGACTCCATAGTTAAATCCTGGATCTTTAAATCTTGCATATAGATCATAGGAATCATAAATAGAATGGTATTCGCCGCCATCATCTTCTCCGCCGTAACCGATATTTAAAGCAGGCACTCCTGCGTGTTGAATAAAGGCAGAATAATCTGAACCAGAACCCATCGCGTCAAGTTTTAGATTTTCTTCGTCTACTATTTTTTTCTTTGCCTCTGTAGTTTTTGCCTGTATAGCTTCGCTTGCTTTTTTACGTTTAAAAACACTCACTTTAGTTTGCGGGTCAATCACCTGCTTTGCAATTTCATCCATCAAAGGTTCCAGTGCATGTGAACCTTCTGCACCCAGAAATCCACGCCCATTGCCATCAGAATTTATATAAACTACTGCCTTTTGCTGCAATTCCTTTTCATGTTGCTCCACCCATTCGGTAGAACCTAGCAATCCCGGTTCCTCGCCGTCCCACGCACAGTAAATGATAGTGCGGTCAGGCTTCCAACCCGTCGCCAACATGCTGCCGATCGATTTAGCTTCTTCCAAAATGGCGGCCTGCCCACTGATTGGATCATTCGCTCCATTCACCCATGCGTCATGATGATTACCCCTGATCACCCATTCATCCGGATATTTCGAGCCTTGTATTTTTGCGATCACATCATAACAGGGAACGATATCCCAATTGAAGGCAACCTTCAAATGAACTTTCGTTTTACCTGGCCCAATGTGATATGGAAAAGGTAACCCTCCATGCCATTCAT
>JBDTVF010000255.1:0-4751 GCA_040007325.1 Ginsengibacter sp.
ATCAGGCAGGCTTCTCGCCGGAAACACATACGATGAAATGCCAGTCATCTATACAATATAACAACTTCCATCACGCAAACAACTTCTCCGCTTGTTCAATACTCTCCGGCTTTCCTACATCTATGAATTTTGAATTGTTATGATCGAAGGCCATGATAGTATGTGAAGTTGCCAGGTCCAGGTATAGATCGACCATGGAGAATTTCCCTTCCAAATACATTGAAGAGAAAATTTTTGGAGAAACCACATGAATTCCGCTGAAAGCCTTTTGCGTGTACTTTGATGCTTCCCTGCTTATCTTTTGCTCTCCCGTTTTTACATTTCTCCACCCGCACAGGTAATTTACTTCATCAAATAAAAAATAACGTGACGTCTTCCTGTTGGTAACTGCGACTGTAGCCAGCGGTTTCAACTTGTTGTGTTGATCGATCATAGTACGCAAGTGAATATCGGTAAGCACGTCCACATTCATCAACACAAAGGGCACCGTTTCTTCTTCAAAAAACCAGCCCGCCTTTTTTAATCCGCCTCCGGTCTCCAACACTTCATCGCTTTCGTCTGAAATGGTGATAGTACTTCCAAAATTTTCATTAGCCTTTAAAAATTCCCGGATCTCATTTGCAAAATGATGTACATTAATTATGAGGTCCCTAATACCAAAGCCGGCGAGAAATTCAATATTTCTTTGCAAAATAGTTTTGCCGTTAATAACGGCCAAAGCTTTGGGGTTACTATCAGTAAAGGGTTTCAGCCGCGTGCCAAGGCCCGCAGCAAGTATCATAGCCTTCATGTGAAACTAATTTTCAAAATTTTTATATTCATGAATATCCTGCTCTATGTGATGCAAGTCAATCACTGCGTGAAATTTATTGCGAAGGTGGCGGGCCAGCGCATCTGCTGCATATACACTACGGTGCTGCCCACCCGTACAGCCGAAACTTACAGTGAGTGACGCAAAGCCTCTCCTGATGTAATCTTCCACGGCAATGTCAACAATCGTATACACACTGTTAAGGAACTCGGGCATTTTTGTTTGCTGATCCAGGAAATCCATAACGGCTTTGTTTCTGCCATTTATCATTTTGAATTCTTCAAACCGCCCCGGGTTGAGCAGGCCACGGCAATCAAAAACAAATCCTCCTCCGTGACTGCTTTCATCCTTTGGATAACCGGTTTTCAAAAATGAGAAGCTGTTGATCTTTACAACCAGCGGGGATGAAGCGTCTGCCTGCACCGGTCGGAATCTCGCGATCACTTCATCACGCACGACCAAATTCAATACTCTTTCAAACTCCGGCAATGCGATACCCGTATTTTTATTCTCCAAAAACCATTTAAGATTATTCAGCGCCAGAGGAATACTTATAAGAAAGTGAGCTTTTCTCTCAAATAATCCGCGAAAGCCGTAAGCCCCGAGCACCTGCAATAACCTTATCAGCACATAACCATTGTACTGGCTGATGAAGCGTCCTCTGTCAATCGGTGTGTTTAGTATTTCGCTCACGCAATCTATATAATAATCCAGCAAAGAATTTTTCCAATCATCCGGGAGATTGGCCTTTGCCTGCCATAGCACTGATGCTACATCATATTGCAAAGCACCCTGCATGCCACCCTGGAAATCGATAAAATGAACTTCCTCATCTTTTATAAAAATGTTCCTGCTTTGAAAATCGCGAAACATAAAGTACTTGTGAGGCACATGTGTGAGGTAAGTACTCAGCGCTTCGAAATCGTCGATCAGGTGTTCTTTATCGTAAGCAATCTTAAGTGTATCAAGAAAATAATATTTGAAGTACAGCAAGTCGCTCATGATTGCCTGCTTTCCAAATTCTTTGGAAGTAAGGCAATAACTATAATCGATATTCTTATGCCCCTTTATTTGTAAACCCGCCAGCGCCTTCAGGCTCTTCCGGAATAACTGATAAACATAATCTGTCAGCCCGTGCTCCTCAAGTTCATTCAACAGCGACCGGTCACCGAAATCCTGCTGCAGGTAAATATTTTGAGCATTATTAACTGCATATATCTCAGGGACTGGCAAGCCGTGCTTCTTAAAATGCCTGCTATAATAAATGAAAGTTTCTGTCTCCTTTCTATTTTCATTATAAGTGGCTATTGCAGATGGCCCGTCAGTATGCACTCTGAAGTAAGTCCGGTCACTACCGGACTGCGGCAATTTCTCTATCCTGTGAATTTCAGCATCACTGTACTTTTCAAAAACATTTCTTATCTCATCTGCGACGGGTAGCATATATAAACACATTTAAAGGGGGGTAAAAATAAACGATTTTACATCACCGGGCTTTTACCGGCGCGATTGTTTTTAGGTTATTTGATGCTGCTAAGCGGAGTTAAAGAATTTTCGACATCATAAAAAATGGGTTTTTATTTCTTCGCGCAGGCAACGGACTAAATTACATCCGATAAAACCATGTATATGACCAAAACTAACAGGCTCTTTATCCTTACAATAATACTGCATATTCACTCCTCTTTATTTGCACAAAAAAAAACATTCCTATCACCGATACGGTAATTTGTGGCCAAATATTTCCGCAGACCTTTCAATAACTTACAACCAAAGTTTGGAGATATGTTGCACGTTGTCATCTTCAATAAAGGAAAAAAAGTTTACGACGGCAACAAGACCTTACAGCGAACCCTTTGATGAAGTAGCCAAGGGAAAGACGCTCGCTTATCTCAACAGCCTTTTGCAATTATCATTCGCTTTAAACCAGGGAAGCTTCGCCAATCTGTATCATATTTCCAGCGGAAGTGATTGGAGTGTGGAGGTGGAGAAAGTGAAGAAGTGATAGAAATATTCCTTTTTCATTTTTATACATTTCTAAAAAGAGCTTTAGCTTTTATATAGATGTCATACTTCATATTTCTTTTTGAACTATCACTGTAACCATTATACTGTATTGCAGCCATAGGGTAACATACAACGAACTTACCTTTATTATTCAATCCTCTATCGATGTGATAATTTCCAGGGATTGATAAAAAAATATCATAAAAGCGTTCATGAATTAAATAGAGCATGGTTCCTGAAAAATCTTTTACAGTGTTATCAGCTTCTAACTTTCCATATATTATTCCACCTAAATATAGATCATAGTCTTTTGGAATATTTTGAATAAAAAAATCAAAAGCTCCCAATGATGTAAATCGAATATCATCTTCTGCAATTAATATGTAAGGCAGTTTAAATTCTTTTGCATATCTAACTATTTGTTTGTGTGCTTGGGAAATCCCTCTCACCGTGCTCATATCGTCAGTAACACCATCCCAAATTTTATAATCAGAGATTTCTTGCAATCTTATTTCCTTTTCAAGAAGTTCAAATCGATCAATTCTTTTAGATAAATGAATAATATTTAAAGTCATTGGTTACCTATTAATCCTTAATCCTCAATTCGCAATTCGCGAATTGAGGATTAATTTGTAATTTTACTTTATGAGAAAGCATAATGGAATGCGACCGCAAGATATTGTCATTTTACTTAAAATGATTTCGTTAGATAATAGTGACTTTCAGTTAAAGGATATTGCCCAGGCACTTCACATTAGTTCTTCAGAAGTAACAGAATCATTAAACCGAAGTTATTTAGCCGGCTTAATAGACTATAAAAAGAAAAAAGTTAACAGGCAAAACCTTTTCGAATTTATCCAATACGGCTTACATTATGTATTTCCGGTTCATCCTGGGGGAATGACAAACGGAGTAGCAACTGCACATTCACATCCATACTTAAATCAATATTTTGAAAGTGACACCTTCTATGTGTGGTCAGATATTCATGGTAAAGACCGGGGCTTGTCAATTGAACCTTTGTACTCTAACCAAATTCTGGCTGTCAGAAGCGATGAAGAATTATATAAGTTACTTGCATTAGTAGATGTAATTAGGGTAGGGAGAAGGAGAGAAATTAGTGTTGCAGTAAAAGAACTTTCAAAAATCTTATTACATGAGTCATCAAAAAAATATTCTCAGGATTAAAGCCGTTCACAATGCGCTTGGCACATTGCAAAATGATGTAGTCTTTGTTGGTGGCGCAACAGTCTCTTTATATGCAGATAGAATGGCAGAAGAAGTAAGACCGACAGACGACGTTGATATATTGGTAGAATTATGGACATATAAGGATTATGCAGCACTTGAAGATCAATTACGCAAAATTGGTTTTGTGAATGATCAGGATTCTGGAATTATTTGCCGATTTCAGGTTCAGGGAATTACAGTTGATGTAATGCCAACCGGGGAGAATCCATTAGGTTTTACAAATAAATGGTATCCGGAAGGATATAAAAATGCTTTGGATTATGAAATAGATGATCACATTATCAAGATTTTTAGCGCACCATATTTTATTGCTTCTAAACTTGAGGCGTTTAAAAGCAGAGGTCATAATGACGGACGCACAAGCAGTGATTTTGAGGATATAGTATTTCTTTTTGAAAATAGGTTTTCAATATGGGATGAATTACAACAATGCGATGATGTTGTAAAAGATTATCTTAAAACGGAATTTAAAAATTTACTTACCAATTCTTTTTTTGAAGAATGGGTAGATGCACATGCAGGTTTTGGATCTCCACCGGCTACTTATCATATTATTGAAAAACTTGAAGAATTTGTGAATTCATGAATGGCGACTAAGTCTATGACTGCATCAACCTATTCCACTTCAATAAACATGATGTTTCTCATCAAGCCTTTGCGCTAAAATATCTTTAGCAATATT
>JBDTVF010000256.1:0-4743 GCA_040007325.1 Ginsengibacter sp.
ATTACAATAGGCAATACGTCTCCGTTATAGATCGATTTTACAATGTTTTCTGGAAAAATGTGGAGCACAATATCCTGCCAGGTTTGAGGAACGGTCTCTGGCAGTTCCTGGTGAAAGCCCGGTGGAATATGGATGCCAACACCGGCCTGCGAAATATTAATGGCAATAAGGCCAATAACCAGGGCAAGCGTTGTTACCACCTCAAAGTATAGTATCGATTTCCATCCCATTCTCCCTACCTGCTTAAGATCAGAATGGCCGGCAATGCCCACAACTAAAGTTGAAAATAGAATGGGTGCAATAATGGTCTTCACCATTCTTAAGAATATCTGGCTTAGTACGCGCATGTTCTGTGCGAAAAGTGGAAAATCAAGTCCTATTTCTACACCAATGACCATGCTGGCTAATATCCAGGTAGTGAGCGAGCGTTTATATATTGCAAATAAGACGAGTGAAGCAATGAATACCCAACGTAACACACGAAGAAAAACAGGGGAGATGCTGTTAAAGTTGTAAACGTCGATCAAATGAATAATAGCAACTATAGTCAGGATTATCAAAACTAAAATTCCTGCTCTTCTTTTATTCATATTAATATTTAAAAAAGTGAATTGGCCAAAACTAAGGAAATGAAAATAAAATATCTCGTTTGCAAAAACACGTGGACTTAGTATGAGTAGCACTTCAATTATCTTAAATCTTTTTACCTCTTTTTTAATTTATTCCTTACTTTTCCACTCTATTGACTACCAAACCCAACATTATTTAGTATGAGTTTATTTATAACCAAGCCTATGTCTGCTCTCATGAATGAGGCAGAAGAAACCGGTGATACCTTAAAAAGAACTTTAGGGCCGGGAAACCTTATTGCGCTTGGAATTGGAGCCATCATTGGTGCGGGATTGTTTGTAAGAACAGCAGCAGCGGCAGCTCAAAATGCAGGTCCTTCAGTAACGATAGGTTTTATTATCGCTTCAGTAGGTTGCGCATTCGCGGGTCTTTGTTATGCAGAGTTTGCATCTATGATACCGATCGCAGGAAGCGCTTATACTTATTCGTACGCGACAATGGGCGAATTCATCGCATGGATCATTGGTTGGGATCTTATATTGGAATATGGAGTAGGTGCTGCGACTGTTGCCATAGCATGGAGCGAATATTTCAATAAGCTTTTAGAAATTTTTGGTTTTCGAGTCCCATACGAATGGTGCCACTCTCCTTTTGAAGTTTCTACAGCAGGAGTGCACGGCATCATGAATCTTCCAGCTTTAGCTATCATTATTATACTCTCATTATTATTGATACGAGGCATGCAGGAATCAGCTGTGGTGAATGCTATCATAGTAATATTAAAAGTAGCGATTGTAATAGTCGTAATTGCCTTGGGTTGGCAATACATAAAACCCGAAAATCATACGCCATTTATTCCTGAGCCAGGCATTTACACTGATGACCAGGGTATATCTCATAATTTTGGCGGAATCTTAGGTATACTTGGTGCGGCGGGTGTAGTGTTCTTTGCCTTTATTGGGTTCGATGCTGTATCAACCGCAGCACAGGAAACTAAAAATCCAAAGAGAGATATGCCCATTGGAATTTTAGGATCGCTCGTGATTTGTACCATCTTGTATATCCTCTTTTCATACGTACTTACTGGAGTAGCCTCTATCCACGATTTCCGTACGCAAGGCAAGGAAGCTTCGGTAGTATACGCTATTGAACACATGAGTGGGTCCATGGTCGGCGGTGTGTGGGTGCCAGCTTACAAATGGCTTAGTAACCTTGTGACTATTGCCATTCTCGCCGGATTTTCTTCGGTAATTCTTGTAATGCTAATGGGACAGTCAAGGGTATTTTATTCGATGAGTAAAGATGGCCTTGTGCCTCATGTATTCGCTCAAATTCACCATAAGTTTAAAACTCCCTATAAATCAAACCTAATATTTCTCGCCCTGGTTGGCGCTTTTGCTTCTTTCATACCAGGCGATATTGTAGGAGACATGACAAGTATTGGGACCCTTTTTGCCTTCATACTTGTATGTGCAGGTGTATGGATTATGCGCAGAAAACATCCTGAAATTAAAAGGGGATTCAGAGTACCTGCCGTAGAACTTGTATCAATATTGGGTATAATTGTATGTGGTGCTATGATTTTCGGATTGGGATGGACCAACTGGGCGAGGCTATTCGGATGGCTGCTTATCGGCTTTATTATTTATTTTGGATATAGCCGTTATCATAGCCGGCTTCGAAATCCCGGAAAGTTTCCTCCGGAAACTCCACACCAGGTTCCGGAAGATGTTCCTCCATTAATATAAATTCTTTTTTTAAAAGACCGCTTTCAATTCAGAAGCGGTTTTTTATTTAAATGACGAATTGTACAAATCATTGTCTGAATAATGTACTTTAAAGGATAAGGTATATTTGCAGAAAAATGAATTCGTTTCTTTCAAATCTTTTTGCTTCACAGGAATTTGATAAAGATAATTTCTTCCTTATCGCCGGGCCATGCGTAGTGGAAAGTGAAGAGTTGGTAATGGAAGTGGCCGATAAAGTTTCGCGCATTTGCAAGAACCTTGGTATCCCATATATTTTTAAGGCCTCTTACCGAAAAGCCAATCGTACCAGTGCCGATTCATTCACCGGTCTTGGTGATGAAGATGCATTGAAGATTATCAGTGGCGCAGGCAAAGAATATTCACTGCCCACCACATCAGATATACACGCTCATGAAGAGGCTGCTGTTGCCGCGAAATACATAGATGTACTTCAGATACCGGCATTTCTCTGCCGCCAAACCGACCTGCTAATCGCAGCAGCACAAACAGGCAAAATAGTAAACGTAAAAAAAGGGCAGTTTGTGAACGGAGCATCCATGAAATTTGCTGTTGAAAAAATACAAAAGGCAGGTAATGATAAAGTCATGCTCACCGATCGCGGCAACACTTTTGGCTATACTGATCTTGTAGTCGATTACCGTAACATTCCTGTTATGCAAAGTCATGGAGTACCTGTGATAATGGATTGCACACATAGCTTGCAGCAACCAAACCAAAACAGTGGCATAACCGGTGGCAATCCACAAATGATTGAAACTATTGCGAAGGCTGCAATCGCAACAGGAGCAGAAGGGCTTTTTATTGAAACACACCCTGACCCATCTTGTGCATTAAGCGATGGCGCAAATATGCTGAAACTTGACCTCCTTCAAGCTCTTCTCGAAAAGTTGATAAGGGTACGAAAATCTGTTATTTGAATAAATACAAATCTTCCCATAACAATAAATCCCGCGATTGCGGGATTTATAATTTAGATTATGAAAACTTATTTTAATAGTTTCTCAGGTGCATCTCTACCCTCCTGTTCTTTGACCGTCCGGCCGCTGTTTTGTTATCAGCGATAGGCCTGTCTTCTCCATAACCGGTCGCAACAATCCTGCTCTCATCTACACCATTATCAATAAGATATTGCCTTACTGAATTCGCTCTACTTTCAGATAGCTTTTGGTTAAGCTCTGTTCCGCCTGTATTTGATGTATGTCCATCTACATCTATTTTATAAGAAGGGTTGTCATTCATTATTTGCACCACGTCTTTCAAAGACTTGAAAGATTTAGCCAACAACTTTGAGCTGCCAATAGAAAAGAAAATATTTTGTGCAGCTTTATTTACTCTTTCAACAACCACTACATCAATTACCGGACAACCAAAGTTTGAGGCGGGGCCTGCCTCGTTCGGACATTTATCTTCTTCATCATTTACGCCATCTCCATCTTTATCAGGAATAGGGCAACCCTGGTAGCGGGCGACTCCAGGAACATTCGGGCATTTATCCTCCTCATCATTTATACCATCTTTATCGGTATCTGGTATTGGGCAACCCTGGTATTTGGCAATACCTGCCACATCCGGGCATTTATCATCTTTATCTGCAATGCCGTCACCGTCAGCATCAGGGCATCCCTGTAACGCCACAAGACCGGCCTTGTCGGGACAAGCATCCAAACTATCCACAATGCCGTCACCATCGCGATCGGTAATTTCCGGTATCTCAACTGTTTTCGGTTCTGGCTCCTTTCTCGAAACAATGTTCGCCGCGATGCCCACACTGTGTGTAAAATGATAAGCTGCATTTTCAGTGACAGGAATGCGATATTGTGAATTGATAAAAATAAAGCCCTCTTTATATAAGCTCACCTGCAATCCTAATCCTACAGGAAGAAACGCCGCAAAGTAACTTTTGTAATTACTTGCACCAACTCCAAGATCAATGTAGGGAGTTATCCAATAGCGATCGGTAAGTAGTTTCATATTTACATTAGCAGTTGCTTCAAGTAAAAATCCATTTTCATTGAACGCTGGTTTGTTATCGATCGGATAGTCTAAAAAAGATCCTTCGATTGAAGCGGCAAAATCGATGTGCTGGCTCAATCCGGAAAGATAATTAATTGCGAGGCCGGGATGTTGGCGCTTTGAATTGAAGAAATTGTTTGCTTTTAAAACACTTACCAGTCCACTACTTCGGATATCCGCTGCCGTTTGGAAATCATTAAGAATAAAGCTAATTCCGAGAGCCTTGGTTTTCTTGTAATTTTCCGTTTGTGCATATGAACTAATGAATAAAGAAAGGGTGATAATTAGTAGAGATGCTTTTTTCATACTTGGGTCTGTTTGCTTTCGGGCAAAAATAGACCCTTACGCCCAAAGGATAAAATTAAATAATCAACAAGCATTCCAATAAATG
>JBDTVF010000257.1:0-4677 GCA_040007325.1 Ginsengibacter sp.
ATTTCATTACTCAGTTCGGTAGGTATTTCTACATTAAACGTACGCGGCAATACTGAAAGTTGCTTCCTGGTCGTGATGGGTTTCAGTCCCGGAATGATCGGTACAGTAATGCCCGCATCCCTGCATTTTTTTACAAACTCAAAATATTTTTTATTGTCAAAAAACATTTGAGTAGTGATGTAATCAGAGCCTGCATCCACTTTCATTTTGAGGTAACGGACATCGCTTTCCATATTAGGAGCTTCAAAATGCTTTTCAGGATAGCCCGCTACTCCTATACAGAATTTTGTTTTGTATCCGTCGCGAATATCTTCTTCGAGGTAAATGCCATTATTAAGATTTACCGTTTGCTTCAATAAGTCGATAGCATAAGAATGGCCATTTTTTTCCGGCTCAAACAGCGTTTCATTTTTGGCAGCATCGCCCCTTAAGAGCAGTACATTATCAATTCCTAAAAATGCCAGGTCAATAAGAGCATTCTCAGTTTCCTGGATATTGAATCCACCACAAATAAGATGCGGGACTGCATCTATTTTGTAATGATTCATAATAGCTGCACAGATACCTACAGTTCCCGGGCGTTTACGCACTTCTATTTTCTCGAACGTGCCATCAGCTTTCTTTTTGAAAACCTGCTCGCTTCTATGATAGGTTACATTAATAAATGCCGGATCAAACTCCATAAGGGGATCAAGATGTGCATAGATCGATTCAATAGTTTTCCCTTTTAAGGGCGGCAATATTTCAAAGGAAACTGTAGTGTCTTTTGCCTCTTTTATGTGATCGGTGACTTTCATTTTTTAAAAATAAGTGCAAACATAAACTCAAAACCCCAATAGGCAAAAACTGGGTTAAAACCAAGGCTCTATATAAAGCATGAACCCCATATGTTAGCAAAGTTTTAGTTTTCATTCACTTATTTTTGTTGAAATACCAGCCGATTTGAATCAAACCATTTTTGCGAAGGAGTTAGTTAAATATTACGGTAAACGTGCTGTCACCAATAACGTGTCTTTCCAGGTAGGACAGGGAGAAATTGTTGGATTGCTCGGCCCAAACGGAGCCGGCAAAACGACTTCTTTTTACCAGGTGGTTGGGTTAGTAAAACCTGATGAAGGCAAAGTATTTTTAAATGACCTTGACATTACCAAACTCCCGATGTATAAAAGAGCGAAGATGGGGCTCGGCTATCTGCCACAGGAAGCAAGTATTTTCAGAAAGATAAGTGTAGAAGATAATATCAGCGCAGTGCTGGAGATGACAAAGCTTTCAAAAAAAGAACAAAGAGAAAGACTTGAATCTCTTATATCAGAATTTAATCTGGCCCATGTTCGCAAAAGCAATGGTGATGTTTTAAGCGGTGGCGAAAGGCGGCGCACGGAAATAGCAAGGGCTTTGGCAGTAGATCCAAAGTTTATATTATTAGATGAACCATTTGCAGGCATAGATCCAATAGCTGTAGAAGATATTCAAAGTATTGTTACAAGGCTTAAGTACAAAAACATCGGTATACTGATTACTGATCACAACGTTAACGAGACGCTGTCCATTTGCGACAGGGCTTACCTTCTCATTGAGGGAAAAATTTTTATTGAAGGTACTGCTGAGGAACTGGCTAAGGACGAGCAGGTGAGAAGATTATATCTTGGCCGAAATTTTGAGCTCAAAAGAAAGGATTATTTGCACACAGATGCGATGAAGTAGGCCCGTCATATCTCTTTTCATTTGATCAAAATTTCATTTATCTTTCATTACTTGCTTTCGAAAATTATAGCGACTATCCGCCTGTTGCAAACTATAAATAATCCTTCCTGTCTCCATAAAGAGATTTAAATATTAAAAAATATAGCAATTTATTATCTTGCCTTAAATGAAATTGTTAAGCCCTGCCATATCACGATTAGCCAGGTTGCGTTCATGGGGTGTTAAGAATTGGATAGATTATCCAGTTGCTGCCCAACGCGACGTGCTGCAACATCTCGTGACACAGGCCCAGTATACCGAATTTGGTAAACGATATTCTTTCTCTCAGCTTTTTACAATTAAAGATTTTAAAAAAAACGTTCCAATTCACGAGTATGATGATCTTAAGCCCTTCATCTTGCGGATGATGAACGGCGAGGAAAATATATTATGGAATACACCTATAAACTGGTTTGCAAAAAGTAGTGGCACAACATCCGATAAAAGTAAGTTCATTCCTGTAAGTGAAGAAAGCTTTAAGGATACTCATTTTAAAGGATCCAAAGATGTACTCACGAGTTACTACAATAACTTTCCTGATAGTGACCTGCTAACCGGAAAAAGCCTGGTAGTCGGCGGTAGTCACCAGGTAAATAATTTTAATGAAGAAATACAGTACGGTGACCTGAGTGCGGTACTGATGCAGAACACGCCTTTCTGGGGGCATTGGATAAGGACTCCCGAACTTAAGATTGCTTTGCTTGACGAGTGGGAAAGCAAAATCGAACAGCTCGCCCAAAGCACTATCCAGGAAAATGTGACTTCAATGGCGGGTGTTCCTACCTGGACGATCCTGCTAATAAAACGGATCCTGGAAATTTCTCAAAAACAAACCCTGAAAGAAGTTTGGCCCAATCTTGAGCTTTATATACATGGAGGTGTTTCGTTTACACCATATCGTGAGCAAATAAATAAATTGATAGGCGCGCCTATAAATTACCTGGAAATCTACAATGCAAGTGAGGGTTTTTTTGCGGCTCAAAACATGCCCAATGATGACGGAATGCTTCTTTTTACTGATCATGGCATATTTTACGAGTTTATGCCGGTAGAAGAGTACGGTAAAAAAGACCCGAAAACGATTGGCCTGAAAGAAGTTGAGCTTTACAAAAACTATGCTTTAATTATAAGCACCAATGGTGGCTTATGGCGATACCTTGTGGGCGATACCGTTCAATTTACTTCACTGCGCCCTTTTAAATTAAAGGTTACTGGCAGACTTAAACACTATATGAATGCCTTCGGCGAAGAAGTGATCGTAGAAAATTCTGATAAAGCAATTGCAATAGCTTCTGCGAAAACCGGGGCAATAGTCAGTGACTACAGTGCTGCACCTATATTTTTCAGCGAGCAGGAAAATGGCGCTCATGAATGGTTGATTGAATTTGAAAAACAACCCGAAGACATCAATTTTTTTGTTGATGCTTTGGATACTGCATTAAAATCTGTAAATAGCGATTATGAAGCCAAGAGGCATCGGGATATTGCATTGCGCAAGCCGGTTGTCCATATGTTGAAAACAGGCACCTTTCGTGAGTGGCTGAAGCGAAAAAGTAAATTGGGCGGTCAGCACAAGGTACCGAGATTAAGCAACGACAGGAATTTAATAGAAGAAATATTAAGAATTAAAAATTCATTTGATTGATAGAACGAATAACAAATTTTAAAAAAAGTGAGATAGCATGGGATTATTAGATAATAAAGTTTCAATTGTAACAGGAGGCAGCCGTGGCATTGGAGAAGCCATTGCATTAAAACTGGCTGAAAATGGATCGCATGTAGCATTTAGCTACGTAAGCAGTGATGAAAGGGCGAAAGCCCTGGAAGATAAGTTGAAATCTATAGGAGTTAATGCGAAAGCATACAAAAGCAATGCGGGAACCTACGAAGATTGTGAGGCTATGGTAAATGAAATTGTAAAAGAGTTTGGAACAGTTGATATATGCGTAAATAATGCGGGAATATCGAAAGATAATTTGTTGCTACGGATGACGCCTGCTCAGTGGGATGAGGTGATGACAACAAATCTAAAAAGTGTCTTTAACATAACGAAGCAAGTGATTCGCCCAATGATGAAAGCAAAAAAGGGAAGCATCATCAACATGAGTTCTATAATAGGTATGCGCGGTAACGCCGGCCAAAGCAGCTACGCCGCAAGTAAGGCCGGAATTATCGGCTTTACGAAATCTGTCGCCGCAGAACTTGGCAGCAGAAACATCCGGTGCAATGCAATTGCCCCCGGTTTTGTGGAAACAGATATGACCCACTATTTGAAGGATGGTGAAGCTGCGAAATCTTTTCTCGATAAAATTCCTTTGGGCCGGTTTGGACAGGCAGATGAAATTGCTGATGTCACTTTATTTTTAGCAAGTAATATGAGTTCTTACATTACCGGCCAGGTGATCAGTACCTGTGGCGGTTTAAATATGTGATAGCTAATCAACTATTTCCTCATAAGAGTTTATTAACAGAAGCATACTTTTTTTTTCGGGTGCTACGTTTTATTTTTGCGCCTTAGATGGTCAAAAAATTAATTACCATATTTTTTCTCGGGGTGTTCTTAACCCAGGTTGTGCCGGTAACGCAGTTAGGGCAATTGCTTGCAGGAGCTACTATGACTGAAGAACTCCCTGAAACGGGATCTTCTAAAGCTATTGCAAGCTTTATGGATGGAAAGTGGTTTATTATTAATGGCGCTAATTTTCATGATCATTCCCTGGATAACAAGGCACTTTCTCAATACATTCATTTCTCAGAAACGTTACCCTTCGACTTGTCAAGCGACGTTCAATCTCCTCCGCCAGACTCCTTTTGCTAGTTTTATTTTTTAGTTATTGACTGCTTTTTCTTGATGAGGCAGGCAAATTTTATTTACTTAAAAATGTAAATCATGCAAAAGATTTTTAAAAACTTTGGTGCAGATCTGTCTGCATC
>JBDTVF010000258.1:0-4649 GCA_040007325.1 Ginsengibacter sp.
CGTATGTAATTGGCATATTGACTATTTACCGCTACTTTTGCACCCATTTTATGAAATCTATCAGCGACACATTCCCTTTATTACAAGCGCCTAAAAATATTGCGATCACTTTTCACCAAAAACCTGATGCGGATGCTATGGGCTCTGGTTTGGGTTTGTATCACTTTTTGGTACAATTCGGCCACAAGGTTAGTGTGATCTCCCCGACTAACTGGGCGGCGTTTCTTGGCTGGATGCCTGGAGCGAAGGGTGTTCTTGATTTCGAAATTCAAACGGATAAGGCTACCAAAGTTCTCGAACAAGCAGACTGGATATTTTGTCTTGATTTTAATGTGCTAAACCGGACGAAGAGAATGGAACCTATCCTGCAAAATTTAAAAACGGTAAAGATCCTGATCGACCATCACCAGCAACCACAAGTGGAGGCATTCGATTATGGTATAAGTAATTCTGCCAAAAGCTCTACAGCAGAAATGGTGTACGATTTTATAGTTGACAGTGGCAACAGTGATAAATTAAGCACAGAAGTGGGGGAATGTCTTTATGCGGGAGTAATGACCGACACAGGATCGTTCAGGTTTACTTCCACTTCATCAAGCGTACACAGGATGATAGCGGACCTGAAAGACCGCGGGCTCGAGCATAGCATGGTGCATGAAAATCTTTTTGATAATTTCCTCGAAAACCGCTTTCGTTTTTTCGGAAATATCCTCCTTAACAGGATGGAAGTTTTTTATGAATATAACACCGCGCTCATCGCCATTCCGCAGCAAGACCTTATAAAATATAATGTAAAGACGGGCGACACAGAAGGCCTGGTAAATTTTCCTCTTAGCATAAAGGGCATTAAGCTTGCCGCTGTTATTATTGACAGGGGAGATGAACGAAAAAGCTCTTTCAGGAGTAAAGGAGGATTTGACGTAAATACATTTGCCAGGAAATATTTCAACGGCGGCGGCCACTTCAATGCAGCCGGCGGTAAAAACAGCGAACCGCTCGAAGAGGTAGTCCGGATGTTCAAGGAAGCTATTAAAGAAAATAAAGAACAATTAAGCAGTTATCAATTTTAAAAAAAATATAAACATGAACAAATCAATTTTCCTTGTGGCCGCAATAACCGGGTGTATGGCACAGGGATGTACTGAGCGCAATTTTGTGAAGGCTAAGAACGGCCTTGAATATAAAATTGTAGGTGGTGATGGCAGCCAGGAAATTAAATATGGTAATACCATTGAATTCCGCGCTTACAGCTATTATAACGATTCACTGATGGCAACTCCTTTTGATTCCGTGCCGCAACTGATGGAAGTAGACTCTACAAAACTTCCCCCTGAATATGTTATTATCTTCAAGGCAGCTAAGAAGGGCGACAGTATCGTTACCCGCATACCTGTAGATACGATCATGAAATTTGGACAGGTACCTCCGTTCGCCAAGAAGGGACAATATCTTGGGTACCGGTTTAAAATACTTGACGTAATTACCGATCCGGCACAGGCCGATGCCAAAAAGAGGGAGACCATGGAAAAGCTGAAGGCATTAGATTCTGTTGCAACAGAAAAGCAAAAAGTAATTGATGACAAGACCCTCAGTGATTATATTACTAAAAATAATATTAAGACCATAAAGACAGCCAAAGGAACTTATGTAGAAATCCAGGATCCTGGTACAGGTGAGCAGGTTACAGAAGGAAAAGCTGTGACGGTTGATTATAAAGGAATGACTTTAGATGGAAAAGTGTTTGATCAAAGCTATGATTCAAGCGGTAAGTCTATAAAGCCTTACACGTTTATGGTAGGCCAGCGTGGTGCTATTGAAGGATGGCCTGACGGGCTCGTGTATTTCAGGAAAGGCGGCAAGGGGCGTTTGTTTATTCCATCCTACCTGGCTTACGGTTCACGTGGAGCAGGTGGCGATATTCGGGGCAATACTCCTTTAATGTTTGAAGTTTCTGTTGTGGATGTATTACCTGCGGAAGCATACGAAAAGCGTATGGAGGCGCAACAAAAAATGATGCAACAATTGCAGCAAATGCAAAAGCAACAACCGCCACAAGGCCAGGGTAAATAAGCAGGCAATAAATATTAATAATGATAATAAACGCTCCTTCCCGGAGCGTTTATGCTTTACTGTAAGCCGTAAAGAGTTTCACCGTTTCCACTGCTTCTTTCACGTCGTGCACCCGGAGTATGCCTGCCCCATTCTGTAATGCCAGGGTATTAAGCACGGTTGTTCCATTGAGCGCATCTTCCACGGAAATGTCCAGCGTTTTGTAAATTGTAGACTTACGGGAAAGTCCTGCCATTATTGGGAGATCCAGCATTTTAAATGCAGACAGGTTCTTTAATAAAGTAAAATTGTGACCGATCGTTTTTCCAAATCCAAAGCCCGGATCAATGATGATATCATTTATCCCGGCCATCTTTAATTCATCAACTTTCTTAATGAAGAAGTCAAGCACTTCTATAGTCACGTTTTCATAAACGGCTTGTTGTTGCATGGTATCCGGTGTTCCTTTCATATGCATGCAGACATAAGGAATTTTTAACGTAGCAACGGTTGCGATCATGTTGCTATCCATTTCACCGGCACTTATATCATTTACCATCGTTGCACCCGCTGCTACGGCCTGTCTTGCGACTTCAGCATAATAGGTATCAATTGAAATAATCGTTCCCGGAAATTGAGAAGCAACAGCCTCTATTGCCGGAATAACACGAGAACATTCTTCATCAAATGAAATACGTTCGCTGCCTGGCCTTGTGCTTTGTCCGCCTATATCAATTAGGCCGGCGCCTTCGCTTATCATTTGCGCGGCTTTTTGCAGGATCAAATCAATTTGCTGCGCCCTGTTGCCCGGATAAAATGAATCACCATTTACGTTAAGAATACCCATAACCAGCGGGTGATCCATCATCAACATTTTTCCTTTACAGTTCAATGAAAACATTCTATGTGTAATGTTTTAAATTTGGCGATAATTATGCAAGTTAATACTGATCAACAATACGATACTGCGATACATGCATGCAGGACTATTTTCATTAATAAAACAAAAGACTATGGCACTTCCTGGCGTGTTTACCGCACTATTTCCATCGCCGACCAAATTTATATAAAGGCCAAACGAATCCGGAACATCCAGGAAAAAGGTATTCAAAAAATTGACGACAATGTATCGGGAGAGTTTATGGGCATATTGAATTACGCGGTTATCGGGCTTATACAGCTCGACATTGACGATGATGAAATAGAAAATCTCCCGTTAGAAGAGGCTATTGCCAGGTATGACGATAAAATTGACCGTGCCAAAAAACTCATGCAAGACAAAAATCATGATTATGATGAGGCGTGGAGAGATATTAGCCAGCCAGGTTTTGTCGATCTCATACTTTCCAAAATACTTCGCATAAGGCAGATCGTTCAAAATGACGGCGCTACTGTAGCAAGCGAAGGCATCGATTCCAATTATTATGATATCATCAATTATGCGGCCTTCGCACTGATATTGTTACACGAGTAATTCTTTGTTTAAAATATTTTTACATGAAAGTGCTGGTTAATATTTCGCGGGTAATTGTGGGTGTGCTGTTCATCTTTTCCGGTCTTGTAAAAGCAAACGACCCGCTTGGCCTCTCTTATAAAATGCAGGAATTTTTTGAGGTGTGGGCACAAACGCCGGCCTTAAAAGGCATGATGGAGTGGATCCATAATTATGCGCTGCCATTTTCTATCCTTATGATCACACTTGAAATAATTGTAGGTGTGGGCATACTGCTGGGCACATGGAAAAGATTTTTTAGCTGGCTGATATTGCTTCTCATCATCTTCTTCAGCTTTTTAACCGGTTATGCTGTCTTGTCCGGCAAAATAGCCACCTGTGGTTGTTTTGGTGATTGCATTCCGCTCACTGCCATGCAATCTTTCCTTAAGGACCTTGTGCTGCTGCTGTTGATACTTATTATATTTTTCGGAGCAAAATATATCAAACCTGTTCTTACGACTGCTGCCAATGTATTGATCATTCTTATTTCAGTGTTTATCGTTTTAGGATTTCAATGGTTTGTGATGCGCCACATGCCTGTAGTGGATTGCCTGCCATTCAGGAAAGGAAATAATTTAATAGAGATGAGAAAAATGCCTGCTAATGCTGTGCCCGATAAAAAGGATTTCATTTTTATTTATAAGAAGAATGGCAAAGAAGAAAAATTCAACAGGAAAAATATTCCTGACTCCACCTGGGAATTTGTAAGCCGTGAAGACATTATTTTGGAAAAAGGCTCCAACAATGAACCGCCGGTAAAAGATTTTTACCTGTCAACTGCTTCGGGCAACGATTCCACAGAAGCTATATTGAACAACCCCGGGGCTTATTATTTGTTTTTTGTAAAAGATCTTTCAACGGGTACTGATTACTGGCTGAATAATTTCAAATTATTATATAATATGGCGAAGCAACAGCGTATACCATTATTCGTAGTTGCCTCACAATCTGACGCAGCCCAACAATTCTTTAATGAAAAAAATAATTTTAATGTACCCATTTTAAGCCTGGATGCTACGGCACTAAAAACTGCAGGGCGTACCAATCCTGAATTGTACCTGATGGAAGGACCTGTAGTAAAAGATAAATGGGGCTGGGCAGATTT
>JBDTVF010000259.1:0-4647 GCA_040007325.1 Ginsengibacter sp.
TAACTAATTGAGTTGATGGGCCCGGCTTTTGATAATATATCATCAACTGCGTCGCACACTGCAACTGCGGTAAGCCGTTGTTGTGCCTCCTCTTAGCATATTTACCAGCCAATTTTTAATCCTATCGGGATGCTTTAATAAAGTGAATGCGTAACTATTGTAAACAAATAGCCCGTTAACATGTCCGCGGTTTGACCTGGTAATTTGATTATTTAAATTGACGGGGTGAAATTCAAATGGCCAATTGTAAAGACATATAAGCCTGTATTAAGCCATATTGCTCTATTACTTACAGGCATCAGAAATAGCAAAAAAGAAGTTTACATTTAGAAGATGAAAACACTCTTAATAAAATATTTTGTAATTCCGCTTCTTATATTTCTTTGTGCATGTAATAATACCGAATCAAAATTAGATGGAGCTTATACACTCGTTGCAGCAAAATACGGGGACTCTGCTCTTTCAAAAGAACAAATTGCAAAACATAAAACATTAAAAATTTGCAGTAATGGTTATTGGATCAGTGCTACCTTTTTTGGCAATCCGAAAATAACCGTAGAAAGTGCAAGTGGCGGCACATATATTCTAAAAAATGGAAAGGATGTTGAAACAGTAAATTTCGATTCAAAGAACGATTCTGGCGCTGGTAAAACTTATGATTTTGACTATAAACTTCAAGGTGATAAATATACTCTTAAAGGAATGATGAGTAATGATAAATGCAGTAGCTGCTTTATAAATGAGGAATATCATAAAATGGAATTGGATAAAAATCTGACGGATACATCACTTGAGGGTGTATGGAAATTACAAATGAGTGAATGGTTTGGGAAAAAAGTTGAAGACGCAGATTTTTTTCAATTTAAAATATATTGCTACCCATATTTTGTATGGGCGCAATATCATTCAAAGGGAAAGGATTTTATTGGAGTTGCCGGTGGCACTTATCGCATCAACGGCATGAAGTTGGTTGAACACGTAGAGTATTTTTCTTTTTATGATATTATACCGTACGATTTCGAAATAGATTTAACAAAATTTCCATCCGGAACTATACAGGAAGTTAGTATGAATGGTGGAGGAAAAGAAATTTGGAAAAAGATTCAGTAAGATTCCTATGGTGATTTTTCCTCTTATAACGTGTTGGAAGTATATACTTTGCATAAAGCAACTCAATCAATTGTAAAAGGAAAAAATCATTTCTGTTTGATATGAGAATAACTATCCTTCTTTGCTTCATTTTCGTTTTCAATTGCTTACAAGCACAGAATGACACATTGTTATTTTATCCGGTTAATAATGCTCTTTTGCAGCAATGTTATATTCATAATATAGCTATTGCTGATGACGGAAAGTTATGGCTAAGCACCAACCAGGGTTTTGTAACTTATGATGGAAGTAACGTTCAAATTTTTGGTACGTACCATACATTCGCTTCATTCGTTACCCAGAAAGCCAACTTCTATTTGATTGAAATAAATGGTATTTATTATTTTAATACCATAACGGGCAATGAAGAATACCTTGATATTAATCTTAAACCAGAGTACTTTTCTCCCGATCCCCATTCTTACACAGATGTATTTGTTGATACTGATGAATCAATATGGTGTGGAAAAAAAAATGGTTTTTTTCAGTATAACAGGATAACAAGAAAAACAATATTCTTTGCTGTATATTCTGCCTATAATAACAATCAGATTGCTGTAAGAAATATTCAGAGAGATGTGAAAAATGCCGACATATTATGGTTAGCTACTGACGAGGGAATATATAAGTTTAATAAAAAAACGCATGCTTTACTGCGAAATTTTTATTGTAGTAATCCGCAGGATTCTTCTTTTTCTGATGCGTTGGTTTCAAAAATGCTTATTGACTCCACAGATACTATCTGGTTTATAGGAGGGAAAAGAGGGGTTGGATGTTACGATACAAAAAAGGGGAAATACACTATTTACCCATATAGCAGGAAAGAATTAAATAAGATACCAGATATTGACTTAACATTTCTGCAGGTAAAAAGCGTGAATGAATATTACATCGGTTCACCTGAAAATTATCCGGGCATTTTTAATAAAACCACCCATCAGTACACTTTTAATAGTAAGCCTTATAAGGAATTACCTGCTTCAAATATTGATCACTTTATGGTTGACAGCATAGGCAATGCCTGGTGTATAATTTCAGGCCAATTGTATTATGCCAGCGCTAAAAAAAATAAATTTACAACTATACCGCTTAGGGATCTGGAGAACAAAAACCCGGTAAAAAATATTTTTAAAACCGTTATATGGGATTCAGAAAAGAAAAGTTATTATGCCAGCTTTGATAATGGCGATGCGATATTTGTTTTGGATGATAACATGAACCTTATTAATTCAATTCCTATAGAGGCCGCTGAAAGTGGCACAGGCCAATCAAGTGAGCCACACATTTATGATATTTCCTTAGATAATAAAAGCCGTTTATGGGTTTGCGGTAATTCTTTGAAAGTATATGACAGCCTTGCACAAAGCCTGGTACCGGTAGAAAAAATATACAAGAATCTCCGGTTTCATGATCAGCATTTTCAAAATATTATATACAGAAACAATTATTTATACCTGCAGCCTTCTAATCCGGCTTATAAGGCAATTTACCGGATAAGCCTTGTCTCATACACTTACGATTCCATCTACATTCCATATGAAATAATTCCACCAGGCTACGAAAATTCATGGAATCAAAAAGATCATCAGGAGATAGCTATAATTGACAAGCAAGGCATTTATGCCTATATAGGCAGGGGCAATTATATACTGCAACTGAACCTTCTCACAAAAAAAGTAAAAAAGATAACCAGAGTTACACTTCGGGACAACGGAAATTACTTGAATATGTCCTGGTATACATTAGATGACGATGGCAATCTTTGGGTTTCATCAAGTGATGGAATAAAAGTAATTAATCCGAACATTTTAGAATCAGAAAAGAAAATAAATCAGGGGTATGAAACTAATCGTTTCCAGATCTATAATGCAGATGGTTTGGGGATAATGTGCCTGTTATATTCTGAAGGAGTACTATTATACGATTACAGAAATAATAAAGAATATCATTTGTCTTTATCAGATGGATTAATAACACTATTTAATTCAGGTATCGCCTATGCAAACAATATGTTATTTGTTGGAGCGGAGTTCGACGCATTACAGTATATACCACTTAACATGGTCATAAATAGCAATACTGAAAGAAAATGCTATCTCTCAGGCATCCAGGTTTTTAATACGCCTTATCCCACAGATACGTTACCGCAATATATACATTCATTACAACTGACTCATGATAAAGACTTTATTTCATTTACCATTTCATCAACAGAATTTGAGCAAGCGGAGCAACTACAATACAGATATAAGTTAGAGGGCGTTGATAAGGATTGGGTCAATACTAATTATTTAAACAGGACTATCTCTTATACCAACCTAAAGCCAGCGGATTATGTTTTTTACACCTCAATTAAAAACAGGGATGGAAGCTGGAACTACAGCAAGGTTAATTTGCATTTTACAATTACCCCAGCCTGGTGGCAAACAACATGGTTTAAAATATTCAATTTTCTTATTGCATGCATAGGTGTTTATATGTTGATACATTGGCGTATTCGATCAGTGCGCAGACAGGAGCACTTGAAAAGTAAATATGAAAAAGAAATGCTTGAGCTTGAAGCCAAAGCGCTTCGTGCACAAATGAACCCGCATTTTATTTTTAACTGCATGAACTCAATCAAATTATTAATACAACAGAAAGATGAAGAGAAGGCAATAAATTATCTTACAACATTCTCTAAACTTATACGAATCATTTTTCAAAATTCAGACAAAAGAGAAATTACATTATACGATGAAATTGAAACATGCCGTTTGTATACACAGTTGGAAAGCCTGCGTTTTGAAAACAAATTCACTTATTCATTTTCAATTGATGAAACGATAGATCTGAAACTGCTGATGGTTCCCGCATTGATTATTCAGCCATTTATTGAAAACGCCATCTGGCATGGGATTGTACCAGGAGGCGCCGGGGGAAATATTCGGCTGGATGTTGAAAGAAATAATGGCTATGTAGAGATCATCGTCGAAGATGATGGCATTGGAAGAGACGTGTCGCGGCAGAATAAATCGGCCACAAGGACTACGCATGATTCCAGGGGAGTAAACCTTACCCAGTCGAGACTTGAATTAGATAACCTGCTCAAACAAAGACATGCAAGAATTGAAATAATTGACAAGAGAGACGAGATGGGAAATGCGCTGGGAACAAAAGTTATTATCAAAATCCAGGAGGACACAGAATGATACTTTCAATAATTGTTGATGACAATAAGATTGTATAAAGTCGCTATTGAAAGACATTCAAGTGCATTGCCCTTTGGTAGAAAATATTGACGGATAAGCTATGATCGAAAAATGCCGGGTGAGACGAAAGGGATTCTTTTCATTTTATCCTGATAAGTGTATCCTTCTGATTATATAAAACAGAAGAGTAATGTTGACATTCTTTTAATGCCGCTTGCAGCTCTTTTGGTTTATTCAGAATGAGGTAATTATCCTTTATGATCTTGTAATAACTGAGGTGTATCTTATTTTCATCAATTAGCTGCAA
>JBDTVF010000260.1:0-4611 GCA_040007325.1 Ginsengibacter sp.
AAGCTATCCAAAGACCTGATTGATCAGCCCGCTTTACAATGTAAGCCTTGTCTGGAGCTACTACGCCCATGCCGGTAATGTCGAGTGACACGTCGTACATTGCTTTTAATGAATCATTTCCTGTATAAGTGATGGTTGTGTATTGCGGGTAAACCATGTTTGGTGACGAGATACTTCCATCATTGGACATAGCAGTAGTATTGGGTGAAAAAGAATTAACGGGTGGCACATTGGCATTTCCCTGAAACTTTGCAGTTCCTCCTGCTGCATTCCCGATAGTAGTGAATTTTACTTTGGTATTAAATGGACCTGTAGCAACCTGCGCCGGTGTGGTGATGGCTGTTGTTGTATATAATGCTGCACTTTGATTAATCACATTCACATTATCTACATAAAGATTATTTCCAACCGCAGAAGTTGCTTTAAATGCAATCAACACATTAGACATTCCGCCATAAGCCGAAAGATCTACTGCTTCATGCCGCCAATCGTTACCGGATGCAGGCACATACTCTAACATCGCCGGATCATTCCCAATCGTTGATAAGCGGGTGGTGTATGATTTATTGTAAAGAACCGGTGCAGCCTGGAAAGTCACTCCTCCGTCCGTGGAAACAACAACTTCCAACCTGTCGTTTTGATTGCTAACTGAACGATAAGCAACATAAAAATCAACCATCGGCTTCGCATTAGATGAAAAATCAAACAGCGGAGACTGCAGGTACATTACCTGGCCAAATCCGATATTGAAAAATCTTGCCCTGGCTGCGTTATCATTATTACTCCCTGAAGGATTTGTCACCAACAGCATATCCCAGCTTGCGCTCCCCGACAAGGTCCAGGCAGTTGGATTGCTGAAATTCTCAAAGAAGGGAAATGCAGTAATCGGTTGCTGGACGTTCAAAGTATAAACAGCCGTGTCATTAACAGCATTTATATCGCCTGCTAAAGCAGTAAAGACTTTTATAGTATATATTCCTGCAGCTGATGGGGTATAAGAAAATGAAACATTAGTAATAGCGCCTGCAGTTATACTTGCAGAGGTACTACCTGCAGCTATAACCGAACCGTTATTGACCGTGTATTTTACAGGAACTCCTGCGGCTAAAGTATTTGAGCCGGCATTCCTCACTGTATCTACAATCGTTACGCTTGTGCCGGGAACAACAATTGCCGAGGGTGTAACTTTCAAACCTTTACTTGCAGCATCGTTAGTAAGCGTCGAGCCTGCGGTAACATCATCAAGATACATGCCGCTCCCTATATTGTCTGTATGTTTAAACGCAATGTAAATATTTTGCCCCAAGAATGCATTTAAAGAATAGCTGTACTGAACCCACATTCCGGTTAATAAAGTGGAAATATCAATGTTGCCGATACTATTTGTAAAACTTGCGTTCTGGTTATTTGTCGTGGAAACTAAAATTTCAAGATTGTCGGGCGGATATGGCTGGGCAAATTGATTTTTAACCCAAAAAGTTACATTATCTCCACTCTTAATCGAAAAAATTTGAGGAGTTTTGAGCCAGTCCTCACCCGGCCCCGTAGCTTCATAATTAATAAAAGCAGACTTAGTTCCAGATTGCGCCTCATCGGTTGAAGCCGCCCAGGTAATAGGCCCCATCACATCTGACGTAGTCCAGCCTGACGGAGGGAAAGTGCCACCTTCGAAGCTTTCATTTAGTTGCTGGGCGCTCGTTTTAAAGAAACAGAAAATACCTATGGCCAAAAAGAGTACAAATTGAATTCTTTTCATTGAAAATTTTTAGTGTTCACAAGGTGAATTACGTTTAAAAGATATAAAAGATTGATTTTTTCCGAGGATAGAAAAAAGGCTGGACTATAAGGATGTAGACCCTTGGAAGGGTGCATAAAGATAGAAACAAAATTCAAAAATGGAATTATTCTTGTCGGAAAATTACAAACATATTTATACTGCGTTACACAAGTTCTATTATGATCGAGCTTGCACCACCTCCGCCATTACAAATGGCAGCTGCACCTAATTTTCCATTATTCTGTTTTAACACGTTAATCAGTGTCACTATGATTCTTGCACCACTTGCTCCTAAAGGGTGCCCTAAGGAAACTGCCCCGCCGTTTACATTTACTTTTGCAGGATCGAGCTTCATCTTCTGGCTATTGACGATTCCCACAACGCTAAATGCTTCGTTCAACTCGAAGAAATCAATTTTATCAAAAGTGAGACCAGCCTTCTCCACTGCTTTAGGTAGCGCCAGTGATGGTGTGGTAGTAAACCACTCCGGCGCCTGTTCCGCATCTGCATAGCTGATGATTTTTGCCAGAGGCTTAAGCCCTTCTTTATCAGCCCGTTCTCTGCTCATTAAAACTACTGCGGCAGCGCCGTCGTTTATGGTGCTGGCATTCGCGGCCGTCACCGTTCCACCTTTTTCAAAAGGCGATTTTAGCTCCGGAATCTTCTCAAATTTTACATTAAAGGGCTCTTCATCTTTGACCAACAATATAGGTTCACCTTTTCTCTGAGGTATTTCAACGCCCACAATTTCTTCTGAAAATTTACCTTCATTTATCGCCGCCTGGCTGCGCTTATAACTTTCAATAGCAAACACGTCTTGTTCTTCACGGCTTATATTGCATTCCCTTGCACAGAGTTCTGCAGCATTTCCCATCGCGTAATCTTTATAAACATCTGTAAGGCCATCCTTCGCGAGCCCATCTATTAATTGGCTATTGCCATATTTATTTCCCCAGCGCAAAGCAGGTGCATAAAACGGGGCGCTACTCATGTTCTCCATTCCACCAGCTACAATAACTTCCGCATCACCTAATAAAATGCTTTGGGTACCATTTACGATGGCTTTCATTCCACTTGCGCATACTTTGTTTACAGTAGTGCAACAAACTTTTTCAGGTAGGCCAGCTAATAAAGCGGCCTGTCTTGCCGGGGCCTGTCCTAAGTTCGCTTGCAAAACGCAACCCATATAAACCTCGTCTACATCTTCAGGCTTAATACCCGCTTTCTCAACAGCGCTCTTAATAGCAGTGGCCCCAAGTTTTGTTGCAGGAATGTCTTTTAAAGAACCGCCAAAACTTCCAATAGGTGTTCTGACTGCCGACATAATATATACTTCTCTACTACTCATAACAAAAAATTGAATTACAAAGATAGGAAACAGAAAAGGGTGGTTGCAATCATACGCTATTGCTGAATTCCAGCTAATTCGTTAGCCGATCAATTGCTTGAAAAGATTTTCAAACTTTCGCTGACAGTGATTATATTTCAAAATTTGTATGAATTGAAGTTATTTTACATTAAAACAAAACGTAAAACAATGAGTGTAATTTCAGCAAAAAGCTTTTTAACCCTTATGATCATTACCGCGGTAATACTTTCAATTATTGGAATAATTTGTTTGCAGTACAGGCTCTAAGCAAAGCAGAAACTAAAATATAATCGAATGGAAGTTTAGCAGCAAGCGTAAGCGTGCAACTTTCGGGGTGTACAAATAGCTAATGATATCGCAGGAAACTATACAACAAATCGTGAGCAGGATCGACATTGTCGAAATTGTGAGTGGATTTGTAAAACTTAAAAAAAGGGGACAAAATTATCTAGGATTGTGCCCTTTTCACAACGAGAAGTCGCCGTCATTCACGGTATCCCCTTCCAAGGAAATTTATAAATGTTTTGGTTGTGGCCGCAGTGGAAACACTATAGGCTTTTTGATGGAACACGAAAAATATAGTTATGTTGAAGCCTTAAAGTGGCTCGCTGCAAAGTATAATGTCCATGTTGAAGAAACAGAGACAAGCCCTGAATATAAGGAGCAGCAACAGGTAAGTGACAGCCTTTATATCATAAATAAATTTGCCCAGAAATTTTTCAGTGAAACTTTATTTAATACTGAGGAAGGCAGCAACATAGGACTCGAATATCTGAAGGAACGAGGGTATCGTGAGGCTACGATTACAAAATTTGAACTTGGCTATAGCCCTGAGAATAAAACAGCTTTTACCAAGGAAGCCCTCACTGCAAAGTTTAACGAAGAACTTCTCCAGAAGTCTGGTTTAGTTGTAGCAAGAGATAGTGGATTGCAAGATAATTACCGGGGCCGGGTTATTTTCCCCGTCCACAACCATTCAGGGAAGATTGCAGGTTTTGGAGCCAGACTAATAAGAAAGAATGACAAGGCGCCAA
The DNA here is from genome assembly GCA_040007325.1 of Ginsengibacter sp. Lineage (GTDB taxonomy): Bacteria > Bacteroidota > Bacteroidia > Chitinophagales > Chitinophagaceae > Ginsengibacter. Next base: position 4,181 of record JBDTVF010000260.1, read on the forward strand.
AATATATTAATACCCCTGAGAACGAAATCTATGTAAAAAGCAAAATCCTTTATGGTTCATGGTTTGCAAGGCAAGCAATTGATAAAGCCGATGAATGCTACCTGGTTGAAGGTTATACGGATGTAATTGCGCTGCACCAGGCAGGCATCGAAAATGCTGTAGCTAGCGGAGGCACATCCTTAACGCCCGATCAGCTTCGGCTTATTAAAAAGTATACTCAAAATCTAACGATACTATACGATGGAGATAGCGCGGGGATTAAGGCAGCACTTCGTGGTCTTGATCTTGCGCTGGAGGAAGGCTTAAATGTAATGCTCGTTTTTTTGCCCGATAATGAAGACCCGGACAGCTTTATTTCAAAAATGGGAACAGCTGCGTTTAACACGTTTGTTCGCGAAAACAAAAAGGATTTTATCATGTTCCAATTGGAA
>JBDTVF010000261.1:0-4602 GCA_040007325.1 Ginsengibacter sp.
GTGCATATAACTGGTTTACCTGCTGATATTACTTTGGGAGTACCTGCAGGGTGAATGTTTGAATTCAGATGTACTATTTTAGGTTTCCCCGCACTTTTACTTTGAGCATATTTAACAGGAATAACTTTGGGGGGTATTTTAATTACTCTTATTTCCGGGGCGGTTGCTTTTACAATTTTAGGCGCGTATGTATTTAAATTACCTGGTTGTTTATTTTGTTCTTCACAAGCATTTAGTAAGGTTGAAAGGACAAGAATAATATAAATGATTTTTACTTTCAAGGGAGACATGGTTTTGATTCATATTTATTGTAACCCCTTTCTGAAATTGTTATTTTGCCATAATATAAAACTATATAATAGACTTCATCAAATCAATCTTTTAGCCTCTTTGTATTTTTTTAAAAATCTTAAAATATAAAGCACTGCTTGATCTTTATTATCAAATCAGGGCCTGGTACAATGCGATTTTTAGGGATACTTGACTGGGCTGAAAGAGTATTGAGCTTATATGTATCAGTATGACTTCTTTGCAAAAACTCCAAACAACAATTCTTTGATCGGCCTGCCCGATGATCAATAGTGTCGGGACAGTAATATCTTTAAATTCACACACCACGGGTTGTTCATAAATCATTTGATAAGTCAGCGCATTTGCCCACGCGGTTTTGTCAAAGTGAGGTTTATATAGAGACTCTGCCTGCGCTTTTACATATTGTTCATATTCGGGTTTCCATTCAGGATAATAGCCTTGCTGGTATTTTTTATAAGATGCATAAGTGGCTTTCATTTCATTTGCAAATAATAAGTCAAGTGGCTTATAAGGAACGAAAGTTTTATAATCTTCCAAACCAATGGGATCTACCAGCACCAGCTTTTCAACCATATCGGGATACATCAATGTAAATCTTGTTGCAAGCATACCACCCATGGAATGCCCGATCACAATCACTGATTTTATTTGTAATGATCCAATAATTTTCTGCTGTCGTCAGCGAGCATGTGAAAGCTGTAATGCAGATCGGGCTTGTCTGATCGCCACCAGCCAACCTGGTCGGGCACTATCACATGATAGCCTTTTTCAGCCAGCGCTTTGATCACCTCTTTCCAATAATAGCCATTGAAATTTTTGCCATGAAAAAGAATTACAGTCTTGCGATTGGGATGGTCAGGTTTTACATCCACATAGGCCATTTTTACATTTTGTTTTTCTATACGTAGATGAATAAAATGAAGAAGACAAGGATATGTAACCTGAGCCGTTACCGGGTTATCAACAATCAACAATAATAAAAATAATGTAATCGTTGCTTTCATGAAATATCTTTAATTACATCATCCCGAAATTGATGCCATTTTCACATCATCCATAAATTTGCATTAAAGCAATTTAAGATTGGCTGCCGCGTATAGTAACGCCTGGGTATTATGAACATTCATTTTTTGCATAAGATTTCTACGATGAGTCTCCACAGTAAATGGACTTAAGAAAAGTTTTTCGGCTATCGCAGGCCCGTTAAATCCTTGATTAAGCAAACCAAGAATTTCCTTTTCTCGCCTCGTTAACGCAGGTGCAGTACCGGCAATATTTTTTGTATTTCTGAATTGCTCCATTACTTTATCATTTGCCTGACGGCTTAAATAAGTTGAGCCGTCCAATACCATATCTATCGCATGGAGAAATTCTTCACGCTCTACGTTTTTTAAAAGATAACCGCTGCCTCCATTTTGCAGGAACCGGGTAATGATGCCGGCTTCATCAATTGAAGTTAGGCCGATGATTTTAATATTTTTGTATGTGGTATGAATAGTTGAACATAATTCCAGGCCTTCAATATCGGGGAGATTTAGATCAAGCAAAATAATATCCGGGCTGTCGCATTGAAGATAATTCAGCGCAGATGCTCCCGTTTTGCACGAGGCAATTTCTATCCAGCTTACATCTTTGAGCATAGTGGAGATACCATCTATCACCATCGGATGATCATCAACTATAAGCAGGCTGATCATACTTTATCTTTTTCTATGTTTACTGAGATCATAACGGTTGTACCTATTCCGGTAGAAGTTTCAATGGACATTTCACCATTTAAAAAGTTCACCCGCTCCCTTATTGTGTCAAGACCGGTATGTGCTCCGGATTTATTTGTGGGTAAGTCGCAACCAGACCCGTTGTCCTCTACTGTTATATCAATATGATTTTCATTTTTATTGAATTGAACTATAGCCTCCGTTGCGCCCGAATGCTTAACAACGTTGTTCAGCAGTTCTTGTACAATACGATAAAGCATGATTTCCGTTTGTATCGGCAGCCGCTCATTTATACCGTAGCTAAGCATGTTTACTTTAAGAGAATTTTTTGCGCTGATGCTGTTACAAAAATCTTTCAGCGCATCTATCAGGCCCATCTTCTGCAGCACTTCCGGCATCATATTATGAGCAATGCGTCGCAGGTCGTCTGATGCTGTGTCTATCATGTGATAACTTTTCAAAAAAAGGTCATCATGCCGCAGGAACTCATTCTCATGCTGCAGCGTGCTCATATGCATTTTTATTGTTGAAAAAACACCACTCAATCCATCGTGAAGATCCTTTGCAATACGAGTTCGTTCTTTTTCCTGACCATCAAGCATACTCTTAAGCGTTACAACTTTTTGTTCCTGCTCGAGCGAAGTAATTTTCTGCTCCCGTATCACACGTTCCTGCTTCGCAATCATTTTGTTCTTTTGGCCTATACGCCAATAGATGATGAAGAATAATCCTGCCAAGCCTATAACTGAAAGGGTGATTGCCAACAACCTTTTTCTTTTTAGCAGCTCAATCTCCTTTGCATTATTAGTCGATTGGAGCCGGATGATCTCCTGTTCTTTTTTGTTAGTCTGATATAATATTTCCATATTATTCAGGGCTGCCATTTTCTCTTTATTATAGATAGTGTCCGAAGTTTTTTCGTGCAGCCTGTTGTAGTATAAGGCCTTCTTGAAATTCCGCTGGTTTTCGTATAATTCTGAAAGGTATTGGTAGCTGTCGCTTACCGTCCTCCATCCTCCCGATTGAATTGCTTTTGATAATGCTTTATCCAAATATATTTCAGCTGAGTCGTATTGGCCACTTAGCATGTAGGCGTGTCCAATACTGCCAAGGCAGTTGTCAATATTGACCTTTATGTTATAATCCTCGGCAACCTTTAGCGCCTCTTTTGCATATTTGATGGCATCAGTAAAATTTTTAGTAAAGACGTCTACATCGCTCAAGCCGAGTAGTGCCCACATCTTATAATTTATGCCGCTTCCTGGCTTGCTGGTTTTATTAAGTGCTTGCTTATAAAAATTGGCTGCTTCGTTAGGATGTTCTTGTTTTAAATAAATGTTCGCAATATTGATAAGCGCCGGCAGTATATAAAAATCATTGGGACTCGTTTTCCCCTTGGCTAAAGATTTGTTGTAGTAATAGAGTGCCTTGTCAAATTGTTTTTCAGTTTCGAAAACTCTTCCAATCTCAATCCAGGCGTAGACAGTCATCATGTTAAATGCAACGTCTTTACTTTTCTCGAAACCATCTATCGCTTTAAAACCATATTCGAGCGACGTTTTCGTATCGCCAAGCATGTTATATAAGTAAAGATAATTGTGATTGATATTGGCAATATTATCATCTTCCTTATACTTAACAGCAATATCCATTGCATTTTTTAGCAAAATAAATACGGAATCATAACGCTCGAGAGTGATATAGGCATTAGCAAGTATCGTCATCGCATCGGCAGCGTACGGGAAAAAATTTCTTTTGTATGCAAGTGCTACGCTACGGCGAAGCTGATCAATGCCACCATAAATATCGCTGCCCTGGTATCGCATACGTCCTAATTGAAACTCGAGTCTTACAAGATCAGTATCGTTACGGGAATGTGCAATCAGCTGCGCCAGGCTGTCAACTTTTTTTTCAGAAACCTGGCTCCTGGTTTTTATAAATGCGCCCACGAGGAGAAAAAGTAAAATGCTTTTTAAAAAACCTTTTCTGAATAAAGAGCGCATAAAAAGAAGTGTTTATGAATTTAATACATAATGCACACAATCCAATCATGAAATTCAGGTATTTTTCTTGAGTAAAATTCATGGAATTCAGGTATATAAATCGCCGCTTAAAATATTCATTTTTGACAACGAGATAAATCTTCAAATATCCTTTTAGAAAAGGCCCCCGTTTTTTAAGCTTCCCTCATCGCCTGATACCACGTAAGCTATCCGAAATACATCGCTAATTATTTTAACTAGAAAATTATTTAAGTAATGAAAAGGAAATCGCTTTACAAAATTGGTATAGTAGCCATTTTGCTTATTTGCATGCTGTCTTCCTGCGACAAAACAGATCTGCATAAAAAATCTTTTGAAGCAAGAACAAAAACTTTCTACCGCGTATCACCAACAGCACCTGTACCTGTTGATGTAAATGGTACCACTTTTGTTGGCTTCGCTTATTTCCCCGGAAGCGGATCAGGAAATGCAACGCACTTAGGTAATTGCGCTGTTTATTTCAACCAGTTAACTTATGGTACAGCATCAGATGCTCCTCCTGCAGGATCGGTAGCCGCTCCTGTTGCAGA
>JBDTVF010000262.1:0-4591 GCA_040007325.1 Ginsengibacter sp.
GGCTCCGCCTGGTACCAATAAACAACTGAACTTATATCCGATTGCTGCTGCAAGTAGCGCCCGTCATGGCGCCAGCCCAGATCCTGTATAATCACTTTCAGGTCTTTTTCAAAACGGATAGGATCCATAATATGCCAACGGTACAAACCAAAACGATGTGTTGACTTATACAAACCATCAGGCTGCACTACCTGGTGCAGCCCGGAATATGCAGTTGAAAAAGGCTGATACTGATGTGTCTTTTGATTTTCGAAATTGTAAGATCCGCAGAAATAGTCTTCTGTGCCTGTTCCATTAATAGTGGGGAATTTAGAATCCCCATCCATATAGAACTTGATCTCTCCTTCGCCCCACCAGCCATTATTGCTAAGGCCCCACGCGAGATATGTGCCTACGTATTGACCCTTCCCTTTTATACCATCGACCAAAGTATGAAAACCTCCTTTTGTCGGATTGCTTCTTCTGAATTGGGCATGAAAATAAGCGGCGTTGGATGGTACATTTGTAAGTGTGTAATCCACCTGGTAATACAATACCATTTTTTCTGTATTAATATTCTGCATGGTGATCCTGCACTTTTTTCTAAAAGGCATTGCCCAGTAACAATTAAAAGCGCTACCGGGATTTACAGCAACAGGCAATGAATTTAGCGCTGCATATTCTCCCCATCCCATGCCGAAGAAATCTCCTACCGGCACCTCAACCGATGGCTCTGTCTCATCATCCCAATAAAAACGTAAGATTGAAAAACGCCAATTACCTGTCGGCGTCATCCAGATGTGTTGTATAGCACCGGGACCGGCAATGTCTGCCACAGTAAATGTCTGACCTGCTTCAATAACTACAAATGGATTTACTTTCCAGCCCTGTCCGAGATCACGTGCCGCAGATCTCGCTGATCCATTTTCTAGGGTAGCTATTCCACCCTGCCCAGGTTCACCTTTCAAATTCTCCGGGCTTATTGAGCGTGTCTTCGCATCGGAAAGCATGAAGAGATTTCCCAGGTTCATATCAAGGCCATCGAAATTCGGTTTGTTTTGAGCAAAAGAATCTAAGGCATAAAAAACGAATAGCAAAACAATAATCTTTTTCATACAAAAAATTTTATACTAAATATCACGCAAAGGAAAATCCAAAAAAGCGCCAGTAAATATCTTAAGAATGTCCTGTTTTTATATGGCAAGGCAACCGCTTAAAAATGAACAAGGCAATCTTACAATTTCATAAATATGTTTTCAAGGTAAAAAAAAAGCAATAACATTATGAAGGTTATCTAAATAATCTTTCTGAAGAAATTCTCATACGAGAAAAAATTTTGAAAATCATCACACTTATATTTCAAAAAGATAACTCCTGATTTTTATGTGCCGGGGGGTCGTGCAAAAAAGAAATTTCCTTTGGCAGATCGTTCTTTCAAAAAGAAGCAGGCAAGGAGAATATGCAGCAATAAGGTAAAGCAACCGAAACAATTCAACCGGTTTTTTAATAAGCTATGCCTACCTCATCATTCGGGCAATGATAGGGCTGCCGGGGATTGATTTGCCTGAAAACAAAAGCGCAAAAACTTTTACTACGATTTTATCGCGAAGCCAGGATTTGCGGTATTGGTTACTTTCTTTCTTCCTAAAATATTTCTTCGAACCTGCCTGTATCGTGTACATAATTCTATAATCCCTGATAACCGGGTGATCTCTTAGTCGCTCTGTATAAGTTTCGGGGACTCCTTCAACAATTGCTGTAGCGCAGAGTTTACCTGAGAGCACCGCCGGCAAAATGCCCTCACCGGTCATGGGTTGCGCAAGGCCAAGTGCGTCACCAATAATAAATGCATTATCTGCCTGGCAGGAATCGAGATGGCTGGTATTGAAAAAAACATAACCATGCCCCTTCATCTTTTCAAGCACAGTGCTGGCTGAAGCAGGTATTGTTCCCGTTGCACCCTCGCCTTCAAAAAAAGATTTTGCTTTTGCCCAGGCTGGCAAAACATCCCTTGCTATTAAAGTACCTGAGCCAATGTTCAGCCACTCACCTTTGGGAACATTCCATGAATATCCTTTCATATCATCATGCAATAATATTTCCGGCTCGCCATCCTCACCTACACGGGTAGCTGCAATTTCTTCAGCATTTCCTTTAAATTCTTTTTCCTGTGTTCCGCATTGCATATTGTCGTTTTTGGGAAACAATGCCCTTGCAACCGGGCAATGTGTGCCACCTGCACCGATGAGGTATTTAGCCCGGTATTCATCATTAATTACCCAGTATCCTTCATTATCTTTTTCAACTTGACGAACATTGTATTCCTGTACCGATTCAACTTTACTTCGCTTCAGAAGAAAATTATCAAATTCATAACGACGAACGAAATATCCATTTGCCTTCAGCCTATATTTTTTTCCGTGAAAGCGAATATGAACATGCCTGAAATTCCAAATCTGTTCTGTATACTCCTTAGGCGATATTCCAATAATATCCCAGAAAGGAGTTGAGAGCCAGCCACCACAAAGTTTAACCCGGGGAAAAACCGCCCTGTCGAGTAATAGCGTTCGCATTCCGGATTTTACCAGCACGGAAGCACAGGTGCTGCCTGAAGGGCCACCTCCAACTATGATAGCATCGTAGGTTTGAATTTCACTCATAACACCTTCCTTTTGTTTTTAACTGTAATAAGAGAAATCAATGTGAAGGCAAATATTTTATCCCTGGCAAATCAAATTATCTCACGGCTTCATAACCGCCCAGCACTCCATTTTTCGATAATACAAACTGCCAAAGCTGGTTGTGGCGGGCACGGAAAGCGCCTGCATTCGAAAGTAGATAATACTTCCACATGCGATAAAATCTTTCGCCGTACTCATCTTTAAGTTCATCCCAATGCCTGTCAAAATTATTAAACCACGCAACTAGAGTAGGGTCGTAATAGTTGCCAAAATTATGAAGATCCTCTGTCTTGAAAATTCCCTCCATTGCCCCGGTGAGTTGCTTTATTGAAGGCACTAAGCAATTTGGAAAAATATATTTATTTATAAAAGGATCGGATGCAGTTTTGGATAAAGGCTGGCCAATTGTGTGCAATAAAAACAAACCATCTTCATTCAGGCAGCGGGCAACTGTTTGCATAAACCGCCGATAATTCCTGTAGCCTATATGTTCCGTCAATCCTATTGCTACAACGTGATCGTATTTTTCATTCACATCGCGATAGTCTTGCAGCCTGATCTCTACTGGCAGTCCCTTACACAGTTGAGTTCCCAGTTCTACCTGATTGGGAGATACAGTTACCCCGGTAACTTTTACACCATATTTTTCAGCGGCAAATTTTGCGAAGGTACCCCAGCCGCATCCCATGTCAAGAACATGCTGTCCCTCTTTCAGCCTTATTTTTTTGCAGATTAAATCCAGTTTATTTTCCTGGGCCTGGTCAAGATTAGCAGCATCCTTCCAATAGCCGCATGTATATGCCATGCGTTTATCCAACATAAACTGGTAAAGCTTGTTGCCGATGTCGTAATGCCTTTGAGCGTTATCAGCAGCTTTCTTCTTCACCTGCATATTTAAAAACCTGGCAGCTAATAAATCCACTGATGACCTTAGTCCTATGTTGGCATTTTTATAAAGATCTGCCCTCATAATGCGGAAAATAAAAGCGTCTAACTCGGTACAATCCCACCATCCATCCATATAGGATTCGCCCAGGCCCAAGCTCCCTTCGCTTAGCACACGTTTATAAAATCCATCATTGTATACTTGAAGATCCCAGGGATCAGTACCGTTTATTTTAATTCCCGCTTTTGCAAGAATATCCGAAATACTTTTTTGTAGAGACAAATTGGAGATGATAATTAAAAAAAGAAAAGGTAAGATTTTTTTTTGATTGATTCCAGCCATTTAAATATACCGGGCGCTCTCTTGAAAACTTTTTCACCAATTAGAAAACGTATTAAAGGAAATAAAAAATTGTTATGAAGTCGCTCCTGAACATTATGAGGACAACCGATTTACTTGATTTGATTTATTATTGCTAATTTGAAAAAAACAAACGTCAAATGAAAAAAATATCAATAAGCATCAAAAAAATATTACACTATGTTTTTGCACTCTTCGTTTTATTAGTATTTACAATATCAACGACCAAAGTATATTGTAGTCCTGCTAAAACAACAGCTGCGTCTCCTATTGAAGGACGCTGGGATATAACCGTTGATATTGATGGAAAAAAATCTCCGTCGTGGCTTGAAGTAAGACATTCAGGATTGCATACACTCGTAGGCCATTTTGTGGGTATCGGTGGAAGTGCACGTCCCATTTCAAAAGTAAATTTTGTTGATGGAAAAATTAGTTTTTCTATACCGCCGCAATGGGAGCCTGAAGACAATGACCTGGTAGTAGAGGGGACGCTCGAGGGTGATAACTTAACAGGAAAAATGACTTTTAGTAATGGAAAGGTTCATGCTTGGACAGGAGTAAGAGCTCCGGCCCTACGCCGTGAATCGGCACCGGTTTGGGGAAAGCCAATCATATTATTTGATGGTAAAAATATTGCAGAATGGCATACTGAAGGCGCCAATCAATGGGTTGCTGAAGGAGGCCT
>JBDTVF010000263.1:0-4570 GCA_040007325.1 Ginsengibacter sp.
ACTTCATACATTACTTCATTCACATTTTTTCCGGAGGTCTCAAATTGTTTTTTTGCAGCTTCCATTTTTACCCGCTGTATATATTCAACCGGTGTATTGTTGGTAGCTTTTTTAAATCGCCTTTCGAATGTCTTTTTCCGATCGCATATTTTACAGCGAGTTCTTCTACCGAAATTTTTTCTGAAAGATTGTTTTCAATAAATTCCTGGGCTTGTTTTATTGGTTCATCCTCATGTTTCTTTTGCCCGGTGAACATTGAAAATGGCGATTGACTTTTACGATCTATTTCCAGTGCATACACTTTTGAAGCAACAATTGCCATTTCTCGTCCTGCATATTTTTCTACAAGATGCAGTAGCAAGTTCCAGTATGAGGTGGCGCCACCACTGGAATACAAGCCATCCTGTTCTGAAACGATCCTGCCGTCGACCAGGGTTACTTCGGGGAACATTTCGCGGAATTCGTTTGCAGTTTTCCAGTGACTTGAACATTCTTTGCCATTAAGTAAACCTGTTGATGCCAGCAGGAAGGCCCCCACGCACATGCTTGCCACCTCTGCGCCTTTTTCATATTGCTTTCGTATCCACGGAATCAACTTTTTATTGAGCTCGAGTGATTTTTTTAAATCTCCTCCGATAGCAGGGATAATTACCAAATCAGTTTTTTTTATGCTATCCACGAGCACATCTACGTTGATTGTAAACAGGCCATTATTAAAGTTAACCTGCCTGGTGAGGCCCGCGAGTTGTATTTTAAACAAAGGGGGTTTATCCGCCGCCTGTAGGAAATCATTGACACCGGCGAAAAGTGTATTTGGATCGACAATGCTTGGTAGCACCGCTTCATTCGGAACCAGGATCGTTACATGCTTCATGATCGTTTCGGGTTTTATTAAGCAATCAGTATTTACCTCGTTTCATTGGAAAAAAGAGCCAATGGTAATTTTTTTATTAATGATAAAATTAAGGGTAAAAAATAAAGTCGCAAAAACCCCTACGTTTGTCCCGTTTACACCCCGTTGAAACTTATTTATCACGCTAATTTTGTGAAAGCAAAACAAATTTAGCAATCAATAAATTGTAAAGATCATGGAAACAAATACAACTAAAGTAACACTTTCGAAAAACGCTACTAATCAAAACGGAAGCAGTATAATATTGCAAAGAATCACACCAAACTTATGGTTCGACAGGCAGGCTGAAGATGCCGCTGAATTTTATACTTCTATATTTAAGAATTCACGAATTGGGAAAATAAGCAAATATGGTAAAGAAGGTTTTGAGCAACACGGAATGCCTGAGGGCACTGTGATGGTAATTGAATTCGAGCTGGAGGGTCAGAAGTTTACAGGCCTTAACGGTGGCCCTCATTTTAAATTTACGGAAGCAATTTCGTTTATTGTTAACTGTGAGACACAGGACGAAGTTGATCATTATTGGAATAAGCTTTCCGATGGTGGAGATGCTGCTGCGCAGATGTGTGGCTGGCTCAAAGATAAATTCGGCCTTTCATGGCAAATAGTTCCCCAGGCGCTTTCTCAGCTTTTGAGCGACCCGGATCGTAATAGGGCTGGACGCGTAATGAACGCAATGCTTAAGATGAAAAAGATCGACATCAAGGGGCTAAAGGATGCTTAATAATAAGTTAGCGGTCGTGCTGTAGCGACAAATCCCAATAGCTATCGGGATGAAAAATCTTTTTAGAAAATAAATCACTATTGTCCGGCGAAAAATCTTTCATTTGGATGCAAAGCAGGCTGCTATTGCCTTTCATGACCCCTCTCTGAAGGAGAGAGGGTTGGAGGTGAGGCCAATAGCAGCAAGACTTTCACTAAGTTAATTGGACAACAATGAAAATAAATTATAAAAGGAGTAGAAATAATATGAGAAAAATAATCGTGTTATCAATGATCACATTAGATGGAGTAATGCAGGCACCTGGTGGACCTGAGGAAGATACATCAGGAGGTTTCAAATATGGCGGTTGGACTGCACCTTATGGTGACGAAGCTCTTGATAAAGTCGTAGAAAAAGAATTGAAACCTGCAGAGTATCTTTTAGGTAGAAAAACGTTTGAGATTTGGGAAAACTACTGGCCTGAACATGCAGACTTTTGGCCAGGTATCAATGACGGCACCAAATACGTCCTGTCCACGACCAGGAAAAAGTCAGATTGGAAAAACTCAGTCTTCCTCAATAGCCTGGCAGATATCGAAAAGCTCAAAAATTCAAAAGGTTCTGACATTCAAGTTTGGGGCAGTAGTGAACTCGTTCAACTGCTACTTAAGAATGATCTGGTGGACGAACTCTGTTTAAAAATTCATCCGCTGACGCTGGGTAAAGGAAAAAGATTATTCGACAACGGGCCGATTCCGGCAGCATTTACATTAACAGAGAGTACTATTACATCAACTGGAGTTATTATTGCCAATTACAAGCGAGCTGGAAAAGTCAAGACGGGTACTATTGAAGTTTAAGAAGAAATAAATCCGACAGCTATCGGATGAGAAAAAATAATTGTTCATCAGGGCGATAAAAGCCGACCCACGACTGCATCTCGAAGAACTTACGGATGCGCTTTAAACTGGCAACCTGGTAGGCAAACAATTGTCAGAAGCGATTGCCCGGAATTAAAAATCTGCCGTCATAATAAAGATGAATGAAAAAGCTCGTTGTTTCAATGAATGTTACGCTTGACGGTTTTATGGCTGGCCCTAATTGTGATCTAACCTGGCACTTTGCCCGGTGGACTATCGATATGGCGGAGCATTTATGCGAACAATTAAATAACGCTGATACCATTTTACTGGGCCGGATAACTTATAATGTAATGGCGCGTTATTGGCCTTATGTTGCGGCAAGTGTTTCAATTGCGCGGGAAGACATTGCTTTTGCGGAGATGATGAATAGCTATAAAAAAGTTGTCTTTTCAAAAACGATGTCGCATTCAGAGGTTGTTTCCAAAGGATGGGGGAATTCATCATTAGCAGTAAATGATGTCGCAAAGGAAATCCGGCGATTGAAAAATTTAAAAAATTCTCCAAATAAAGACCTTATTGTATACGGCAGCTGCAGACTTGTAAATTCTCTTGTTGAAGCCGGGCTTGTTGATGAATATCAACTTTGGGTTCATCCCGTAATATTGGGAAATGGTAAACCGTTATTTGGAAATAATGGTTCATCCCTCCTTAAAGACAACCTGCATTTATTTAAGTCAAGAACCTTTAGCTCCGGCGTGGTGGTTTTGTATTACCACACGAAAATTTTTAGCAGAGGAAACCTTTAAGACTCAAGAAAATATTTCCCCACGGGTTATTACATTTTTAAACCTACCATCTTTCCTTTTTTTGTTGTACATCGCCCGGAAGATAGCTATCAAACGGTCGGCGATATCGGCTATAATTATCAGCCTAAAATTTACCCGAATAAAAATACTTAGCATTAGTTGTTTGAGGAATGAATGCTGCTTATTATTTTCACCGGATTATTTTTTGAAAAATGCCTAATCCCATCCATATTATTAATCAGCTTTTTGAAATGCAGGCAAAAATTAATGATGCTGGTCTCGCAAATCAATTTGAACGAAACTTTACCCGTCTCATAAATTTATTTGAGGAAGATGGATATTTGATCCAGGACCCTACCGGAGAATCATACGCTGAGTCAAGAACAGACTGTGAAGCCAGCATTACCGGTCGTCTTGGTTCCAAAATGAAAATATCACGTACTATAAAGCCGATCATATACCAACGAAAGGATAATGCCGTTCAGCTACTCCAGAAGGGTGTTGTGATCGTGGAAACTAATTAAAGAATTATAATGAAACCTATCAATTTCGGGATCGATCTCGGAACAACCAACTCACTAATTGCAAAATACGACGTCAATAAAGTTCATGTATTCAAAAACCCCGTTGGTCAAAAAGAAACCCTGGCATCTGTTATAGCATACCGACCTGACAGGATTCTGGTTGGCGATAAGGCGCGGGAATATCTAACAAAAGATGCCGTAAATGTTTTTGGCAGTTTCAAAAGAAAAATGGGAACTGACGAAAAGTTTTATGTGTTGAATATTGATGATAATGTTACCCCCATTCAATTATCGAGTCTTGTTTTAAGAGAACTGAAAAATTTTATTCACACCGGCGAAGTGCCCGAAGCATGCATTATTACGATACCTGCGTCTTTTGACTCCATGCAAAGCAATGCAACATTAAAAGCGGGTGAAGAAGCAGGATTCAAGACCGTCTTTTTATTACAGGAACCTGTCGCCGCAAGCCTTGCCTTCTTTAATCAGCTTCCGAAAGATTCAGACACCTCTGGTTATTGGCTTGTGTATGATTTTGGAGGCGGCACATTCGATGCGGCTTTGGTTCATTCCGGTGATCAGGAGCTTAAGGTTATTGATCATGAAGGCAATAATTTTCTCGGTGGTATGGATCTTGATTTTGCAATAATTGAAAAGGTCATCATTCCGGAGATAGTAAACCAAACAGGTATTGAAAACTTTGAACAGGAATTAAGAGTGAAATATGGAAAGTATGAAAAGTTGTATTTCGAACTGATGTATTA
>JBDTVF010000264.1:0-4563 GCA_040007325.1 Ginsengibacter sp.
TTAATGCAATTAATTCTTTGAAAGAAGAAGATCTTGATAAGATCATTTATATAAGAAACCAGGGACACACTGTAAGGGAAGCGATCAACAGGCAACTTGCGCATTACCCTTATCATGTAGGGCAAATTGTATTTTTAGGAAAGATGCTTTGCGAAAATAGCTGGAGTTCTCTGTCGATACCAAAAGGAACTTCCCGGAAGTTCAATGATGAAAAATTTTCCAGGCCAAAACAACGCGGTCATTTTACTGATGACTTTCTACATAACAAAAAAGAATAATGGCGTACGTTCCTGAAAAATATTACCATTGCCAGGAAATATAAAACATTCAACCATTTACAAAAATGACAAACGATATAAGTGATACCTGGTACCAGGATTTTTTCCAGGGAATTAATTGTGAACTATGGGAAAAAGCAATTCCAGAAGAGGTAACCAAACAAGAAGTGGATTTCCTGTTAAGTGAATTAGACTTGCAACCGGGACAGCGGATACTCGATATACCTTGTGGCTTTGGGAGAAATGCGATCGAATTTTCAAAGCATGGCTTTAATGTTACGGGTGTTGATATTTCGCAAACATTTATCGAGGGCTTGAACAAAAAAATACATTCAGAAGGATTGCACGTAAAAACAATAATGGGTGATATACTTACCCTGCAACTTAGTGAAACATTTGATGCTGCTGTATGCCTGGGAAATAGCTTTGGCTATTTTAGCCTTGATAAAATGAAAATATTTATAGAAAAAGTTTCCGCAAGCCTGGCGCCTGGTTCCAAATTTATTATCAATTCCGGGATGGTTGCTGAAAGTATATTTCCTAACTTTTTAAAGTACGCAGAAAATAAAGTGTACACTGTCGGAAATATCACGATGGAAGTAAATAATGTTTACAATGCTAACGATGGCTTCATGATTAGCAATCTACATTACACTCAGGAAGGAAAAAGTGAAGATCATTCTTACAAACATTACGTGTTTACGTTAGCCGAGATCGGTCGCCTGTTGCAATCATACGGACTAAATATAAGTACTGCATATAGTTCAACAGCGAAAGAGACATATAAACTTGGAGACCCGCAGGTATATATTGTTGCAGTAAAAGGATAAAGACAATTCGCTACATGCCGCATTATATCACGCTTCGAAACTCTGTTCGCCAGCTTACGGCCGAAAGCAATTATTTCAGCATAACAATGCTTATTAAATTCTAACAGGCAGCTTTTTAAATTCATTGCAGATTTTATCAGGTCACTAAATGAGAAGCATTATTAATTTTAGAAAATACCTAAACGGTATTTAATCAGGAAGTATGTTATTATAAATTCTCCGACATTCGCACTATCGAACAATGAACAATGGACGCAATTAAAGTGATTATCACAGGTGCTACCGGTATGGTAGGCGAGGGCGTATTATTTGAATGTCTGCGCAATGACAAAGTATCCGAAGTATTAATTGTTAACCGCAGGCATTATGAATTACAACATCCGAAGTTGAAAGAATTGCTCGTGCCTGATTTTTTTCAGCTAAATAGATTTTCAGAAAGTATCAGCGGGTATGATGCCTGTTTCTTTTGCGCCGGTATAAGTTCAGTGGGAATGAAAGAAGATAAGTACAGGCATATCACCTATGATACCACGCTGGCATTTGCAAAGGCCCTTCTTGAAGTCAATAAAAAGATGGTATTTACTTATGTTTCCGGTGCCCAAACGGACAGCACTGAAAAAGGCAGGCTGATGTGGGCACGCGTAAAGGGTAAAACAGAAAATGATCTTGCTGTACTTCCATTTAAAGCCGAATATAACTTTAGGCCGGGAGTGATGTCGCCTTTCCCCGAACAAAAGAACTGGAAAACACTCTACAAAATAATTGTAAAAGTTATCAAAGCGATTTCGGCAAAAAATGTTTTATCAATGCAGGAAGTCGGTCGTGCAATGATCAACGCGGTGATCGTGGGCTATCCTAAAAATATTTTAGAAGTAAGCGATATCAAAAAGCTGGCGGCGCCTCAATAAATAATATTGAATGGTTTTTTTACAAAGGAAAATCCATATCAAAAATAAATTTGCCGGGAGCAGGCAGCGGCTTACGTGGCAACTTCTCATCACGCATTGCCGTATTGTATACAAAGCCTGCAATTACAACTGCCGCCTGTTGCAAGTCTTCTATAGATAAGTGATCATAAGTATCCATATTACTGTGGTGCGTGCGTGTTTCATACTCAAGCGGGTCTTGTATAAACTGGAAACCGGGAATGCCTACAGCATCGAAAGAGATATGATCAGTGCTGCCGGTGTTACTCGTTGTTACCGCCGTTGCTCCCATATCATTAAAGGGTGCCAGCCATGATTTAAAAATATCAACCACGGCAGTATCACTTTGTGTGTAAATGCCCCGGATCTTTCCGCTGCCATTATCAAGGTTATAATAAGCCGATATTTTTGATTGCTCGGGCTTTAGCTGCATGTCTGCAGGATCGCCAAAGTGTTTTTTTACATAACCGAATGAACCGTAAAGCCCTTGTTCTTCGCCGCCCCAGAGTGCGATCCTGATGGTACGGCGTGGCTGTACACCCAAAGTTTTTAAAATGCGCATAGCCTCCAGCGTTGCAATACAACCAGCGCCATTGTCCGTAGCACCGGTACCGCCAGCCCACGAATCGAGGTGGCCGCCTAACATAACTACTTCGCTCTTTAGTTTTGGATCCGTTCCTGGAATTTCTGCGACAACATTATAACCGGTTAGATCTTTATCGTAAAAAGTTGTTTGCAGGTTCATTTCCAGCTCTACCTTTTCATGATCGCTTATTAATCGCGAAAGCTTTAAATAGTCTTCGCGGCTTATTTTCATTTGAGGCAATGAAGCTTTAAATCCTTTCATATAACCTTCGCCGCCATCTACAAACACAGTGCCGTCACGGGAGTTGGGGCTGCTAAGGATCAAGCCTGCGGCGCCTTTTTGCTTAAGGTATTGTACTGCGTAATAATTTTTTTTAATGAAAGGCATATAGCTTTCCATTTCTTTTCTTGTAACCATATAATCATCCGGCATATTGTTTAGCGCAGTATCAGCATACCTTGTGGCATAAGGTTTAAAAGCGCCGGTCAGTGTATTCGTGGAAGGTTTTATCATTACGAATTTCCCTTTTAAAGAAGCGCTCGCTTTATCAATAGCTGCGGAATCAAAATCGTCCAACATAATTAGTTCGGCCTTTAGCGGCTTGCCGGTACCGTTACTCCATGGAACGGGATATGCAATAATATTTTCATAGTAAGGAACTTTTAGCGAAAGCGAAGCGACATTACTGCTCCAGCCTTTTCCAAACTCTCCCCATGGCTCCCGGGTTGCATTTTGCAATCCCCATTTTTTGCATGTTTCCACTACCCAATCGAGGGCACAATTATAGCCCGGTGAGTTGGTTAACCGTGGGCCGCACACATCAGTAATATGATGTGCGATCATGGTAACCTGGGAATTATTTTTTTCTTCATCCTTAATCCTTTGCATCATCGCGGTATCTGCCATCTCCTGCGCAGCGGCAAATAGTGTCAGAATTAAAAGGAATGGGAGCGTGAAAAGCTTTTTCATTTTGTAAGTAATTAATCCTGGTAAAGTTTGGATTATGACTAAATGAAGTTAGAATAAATTGAATAAAATAGCCCCATTTTTTAAGGATGGCTGAAGGGCTGCCGGATAGCAGCGGAAAGCCCTGTGAGGATGGTGCAGGGGCTTGCGCCGGACTTGCAGCGAATAGCCGGAACTGCAGCTGATGCATGCACTTTAGCCGATAGCTCAATCCCGGCATTTATTTAGCTCTGATTTTTATTTTAAATGCTCTTTGAAAAAATCAATAGTGCGTGTCCACGCAAGTTCTGCAGCATCTTTATCATAGCGGGGCGTTGTGTTGTTGTGGAAGCCATGATTAACATTTGGATAAATATAGGCGGTGTATGCTTTGCCGTTAGCCTTTAGTGCAGCTTCATAGGCAGGCCACCCGTCAGTGATGCGCTGATCGAGTGCGGCATACTGTAATAATAAAGGAGCTTGTATTTTAGGAACATCTTCCGCAGCAGGCTGAGCGCCATAAAATGGAACGGCAGCGGCAAGATCGGGAAGGCGTACGGCCATCATGTTGGCAATACCTCCTCCAAAGCAAAAGCCTACAACACCCACTTTACCATTACAATCTTTATGATTTTTAAGATAGTTATACGCATCAATAAAATCTTCAAGCATCTCATTTCTATCGCGCTTGCTTTGCATCTCGCGGCCGGCATCATCGTTGCCGGGATAACCACCAAGGGGAGTGAGTGCATCGGGTGCGATGGTGATGAAGCCTGCGACTGTAGCTCTTCTGGCAACATCTTCGATGTATGGATTGAGCCCGCGATTTTCATGCACTACAACAATGCCTCCTAATTTTTCTTTTGCATCTGCAGGCATGGAGAGTAATGCGTTGATGCTTCCACCGCCTTTGGGAGAATCGTAATGTATGTACTCTGATTTCAACCCGGGATCATCCGCCTTTACCTGCGCCGTAGTTTGGTAATCGGGCATGAGAA
>JBDTVF010000265.1:0-4560 GCA_040007325.1 Ginsengibacter sp.
CTATCGAGTGCCTGCTGATATGATTTAGCATAGATCAAATGCTCCCTATATGTAGATGCAAAATCCGAATAGCCGGAAAAGTCCGACCTGGCAACAAAGAAAATATAATCCGTCTCAGGCATTGCGAGTACTGCATCCAGCGTTTTTATCGATGGCGTGCAAATTGGCCCCGGCGGTAAACCTGCATACACATAAGTATTATAAGGTGATGGATAAGACAAATACTTATTGTAAATCCGTTTTAGCCCAAAATTCTTCATGGCGAATTTCACTGTGGGGTCGGCTGCCAGTTTCATTCCTTTTCGCAGCCTGTTAATGTATACACTGGCGATTTTGCCTTTGTCTTCAAGTTTATTGGTTTCTTCTTCTACTATAGAAGCAAGCGTGTATACTTCTTTCGGTGAAAGGTGCAAACGATCAGCCTCTTTCATACGATCATCATTCCAGAATTTCTCTTCCTCGGTATACAATTTCTTAAGCACTTTTTCTGCCGTAGTGTTCCAGGTGAAAGTATAAGTGTTCGGAATTACCATAGTCATTACGGTGTTAGTGTCTACGCCAAATTGCGATAATGAATCATCACTATTTAAGAATTGCAAAACTGCCAGTGAATCTGTTTCAAAATTGCCGGCAATTTTTTTTGCAAGATCCTCGCGTGTTCTCAACTTAGTGATCACGAGATTTACAGGAACCTGATCTCCCGCCCGTAACATTTTTACAAGGCTTACCACGCTCATGCCGTCGGTGATCTTATATTTTCCTGGCTTCACCGAGTTATTGTAACCCGAGTAGTTTGCGACTTTATCAAACCAAAATTCTCCTTTGATCACTTGTTGCTTTAGCAAATCGCCTTTTACCTGGTTGTACCCGGCACCTGTATGTATATAAAAGAAATTCCCTTCCGGTTCGCTTGTAGTTGGGCCAAAAAATTTCCACGAGCAAAATGCTACTGCGATTACTACTACCAGGAATATAAAAAGGAAAATTCTTTTAGCTTTCATTTTTAAAATTATAAAAACTATGCTTTGGGTTCATTATAAAACGAAACACAGCTTTTCTCAAAACAAACAAAAAACTCTGCCGGTATTAAGGCAGAGTTCTTGCCACCTTTAAAAAGGCAGAACAATTTATGAAACAATTATTTATTTTGGAGTTGAAGGTTGTGGTTGAGCCGCTCCTGGTAACGGCGTGGTATTATTTTGTGGTGCTATCGGCGTACCAACAGGAGCCTCATTTATAAGGTTATCCCTTGATGAATTACCGCCCGTTTTTGGAATAAACAAAGCAGAAGTAATACACAATACACCTATAATAGCTGCGAAAAGCCATGTGCCTTTTTCAAGAATATCGGTAGTTTGTTTTACGCCCATCAATTGATTCCCAATTCCGCCTAATGAAGAAGACAATCCGCCACCCTTAGGGTTTTGTATTAAGATAATAAGGCCTAAAATTATCGAAGCTACTATAATGATAATGCCGAAAACGATTAACATGTCACGTTGATTTTATACTTTCAATTTTGGCTGCAAAGTAAGCGCTTTTGGAGGGATTAATCAAACTTAATTTGTTATACATTTCAATGGCTTTTTCCTTCTTATCCTGCTTTATCAATACTTCTGCCATTGCCTCTGTGAGCACTTCCGTATCGATATTAGAAACTTCAGCAGCACTCTGAATTATATCCTCAGCTAATGAATTTTGCACAGGCAGCGAAGCAGGTTGTAACTTCTTCATACTCTTGAGCCAGTCTGTGAAACTTTTCATTTGAGTACCAAGTTTGTCTTTAGTTAGCGCTTCTTCCGTAATTTTTATGCCCTGCGAAGCAAAATAGTCCACGGTATGTAGTGGCTCGAAAGCGATTGCATTCTCATTTTCAACAACTGGTTGCGTAATGGTCGGTTCGATTTTTGTCGCTTCGGGAGTTGTTTCTCCAGTGGATTGATAATTTTCGGTGACTTGCTCAGGCTGATGCTCAGCTTCCATTTGCTGTTCGGTGACGTATTCCGGGGTATCATTGGCGATTCCTGCTGTAGTTTCAATTTCAATTTTTTCTTCGGCAAAATCTTCGTGATCAGTGCCAAGATGCTGCGTATGAGGTATTGGTCCATGATCTTCGACGCTGGCGAAATTATTTATGTTATCTTCTAGAATATGTTGGTGTAAGACGGTAATTTCATTTTCTTCAATCACCTGCGGTATCATTTCTCCCTTTGTGTCAACTTGCAACTCTTCTGTGTCTGAATCAATATCGCCAGCTGTATTTACATGCTGATCTATGGTGATGTTTTTGGGATTTTGAGAATCGAATTCGGTCCCCACGCTTTCACTACCGATGCTAACACTATCGGGTAGCCTGCTTAACTGTTCATCTGTTACAATTGCAAAATGATTTGCACCAGGTTCCCCATCCGACGATATGTTACCATGTGCGCCCTGGCGAAACATGAAGCCACCATTGTTATTATCAAGTTGCGATAATTGAAACTGAAGCCAATGAGGATTGTTGAAATAGAGAACTGTTTTTTTCAAAAGCTTTTCAAACCCGATATCGCCTTTTTTTCTTGAATTGTATAAACGGAGATATTGAGCCAATGAACTAAAAGGGAAATCAACTGCAGTCTTTTCGATTGCATCTTCATCTCTCGCGAGATTATCATAAAAAGATTCTGAATAATTAGTTCCTGACCTCATGAAATTTTTTCTTCAATTACCAGTTGGAAAATATTTTATTAAATACGGCATCGGTCACATTTTTCACAATCTCATCTCCCAATTGCGATTCAGCCTGCGGCAATGTGAGCTGGGCAGAAAAATCATAATTGCTCGTTACGTCGCTTTCAAAATCTTTTTTAGAGTCGAGCGTGTTTTTAAAGATAAGATGAAAAGTTACATTAAGCCTGTTTTGACTGGCATTTTGCCCGGCGATACCGCTTGTTGTAACGCTATAATCTGAAACATAACCGCTGATGTCATAATGTGCATCATCATTGTTGGTTTGCCTTAACCGCGTTTGACCAATTATTTTTTGTTTTAGTTTTTCAGTGAGTTGTGGTGCCAATTGTGGATTTATATACCGGGCTTTGTTTTCAAATAAAGTGACACGGAACGTTTTTACTTCCGGCGGAATAGGCGCAGTATCCTTGGTAGAATATTTACAGGTAGCACACCCTGTTATATTCAACAACAGGAAGCATAAGGCGACATTTTTAAAATTAAAAATTTTAAATGCGAAAGCGGGATATATAATTTTCAACTGAGTTATTTTAAACGGACAAATACAAGCTAAAGATATTTTTGAATGAGTCTACAGCTTTAATTTATCATTCATTGATATTGTATTCTTTCAATTTTCTGTACAGGGTGCGCTCACTTATACCAAGGTCTGAGGAAGCATCTCTTCTTTTCCCCCGGTGCTTTTTAAGCGCCTTAATAATAAGGTCTTTCTCTGCATCCATAATGCTGAGCGATTCTTCCACTTCCTGGTGATTGTCGATCTCATTATTATTTAATACTACAGGTTGATTCGTTGAAAGCACCGGTTTGTTTTGTTCCCTGCGATAGTCTTCCAATAAGTTTTCATTTTGGAAATTATGATTTCCATTTCCATTGAACGCAGTGGGATTTTGAATCATATCGAAAAACATTCTCTTTAATTCAGTCACATCCTTCTTCACATCAAAAAATAATTTATAGAGAATCTCTCTTTCATTATTAAACTCTTTTTGATTAGCGCCCTGGTGCTGGCTTGCAGATGAAAGAACGGGTAACCTGGTAAAATTAGTTTCAGGCAGAAACCTTCGCATATCTTCAGCTGAGATCATTTTATCCTTTGCCAATACAGAAGCTTGCTCCGCAATATTTTTTAACTGGCGCACATTACCTGGCCATGGATAATTTATCAAAACAATTCTTGCTTCATCGTCAAGCTGTACTGGAGGCGATTTATACCGGTCGGCAAAGTCAACGGCAAATTTTCTAAACAGCAAAGGAATATCTTCCTTGCGGTCGCGTAATGCAGGAACCCTTATCGGCACTGTGTTTAGGCGATAGTAAAGGTCTTCCCTGAATCTGCCGGCATGTGTAAATTCAAGCAGATCTTTATTACTGGCCGCGATTACTCTTACATCGGTTTTTTGAACTTTGGAGGAGCCCACGCGGATATATTCGCCGGCCTCAAGAACCCTCAGCAAACGTGCCTGGGTACCGAGCGGCATTTCCCCAATTTCATCGAGGAAAATAGTTCCTCCATTCACCGTTTCAAAATAGCCTTTGCGACTGTCGACCGCGCCTGTAAAAGAACCTTTCTCATGACCGAATAGTTCGGAATCAATCGTTCCTTCCGGGATGGCACCGCAGTTAACTGCGATAAAGGGATTATGTTTTCTTGCTGAAAGCGAATGAATGATATGAGAAAAAACTTCTTTTCCTACGCCGCTTTCGCCGTTTATTAATACGCTCAGGTCCGTGTTGGAAACCTGGATCGCCACATCAAGTGCGTGAACTAATGCCGGCGAACTGCCAATTATTCCAAACCTGTTTTTTATAGCTTGTTGGTCCATT